>NZ_JBFBKY010000038.1:0-20272 GCF_040702335.1 Pseudarthrobacter sp. NPDC080039
ACTCAACCCACTCGGCAGTCTCTTCCGGATCACGATCAGGCAGCTGGTTAGTCAACCCGCTGAGGATATGGGAGGTATCTTCTCCTGCAGCCACGGCAGCCTCTTTTCATCTTTGAATGCGTAGGCAGTGTTTTCGTATGGTGAGAAAACACTTTTGCCATTCGAGATTAGGGAGGCTTGGACGTACGATGCAATTATGACTGGCCGAGCAAGGAGAACGCCATGAGTACCCCTGATCAGATCCGAAGAGTCGCCGTCGTCACCGGGGCCGGCTCCGGCATCGGCCGTGAGGTGGCCCGGCAGATGCTGGCCGACGGCTACTGCGTCGTGCTGGCCGGCCGCCGGGAGGCGCAGCTCAAGGAAACGGCTGACGGCCACGCGGACGCGTTCGTGGTGCCCTGCGATGTCACCCGGCCCGACGACGTCGAACGCCTCTTCCAGGCGGCGCTGCAGCAGTGGGGGCGTGTGGACGTGCTGTTCAACAACGCAGGCGTGTTCGGCCCCGCAGCCAGTGTTGACGAGATCAGCCTGGCGGACTGGAATGCCACCCTGGCCGTAAACCTCACCGGGTCCATGCTTTGCGCCGCAGAGGCCGTCCGGACCATGAAGGCGCAGGAGCCCCAAGGCGGCCGGATCATCAACAACGGCTCCATCTCGGCCCACTCGCCCCGGCCGCGGACAGTGGCATACACGGTCACCAAACACGCCATGACAGGGCTGACCAAGAGCATCGAACTGGACGGCCGCGAATACGGCATCACCTGCGGGCAGATTGATATCGGCAACACCGCCACGGACATCATGGACACCATCGGCGTGGGCTCGGGGGCGCTGCAGGCGGACGGCAGCCGGAAGGTGGAACCGATGTTCCCGGTGGCGGACGCGGCGCGGGCAGTGCTGATGATGGCGAACATGCCGGCAACGGCCAGCGTGGGCTCGGTGGTGGTCACCGCCGCCGGTATGCCGTTCATCGGCCGCGGGTAGGCACGCAAAGGGGAAGGTGCGGCCTACAGCGGGAGCAGGGCCGAGAGGTCGGCACGCAGCCCCGACGCCGCAACCTTGCCGGCCGCGACTGCGTCCGCCCAGTCAATCCTGCCGGTGACCATGGCGAGCCAGGTGGCGGCGTCGCACTCAATGACGTTGGGCGGGGTGCCGCGCGTGTGCCGCGGCCCCTCCACGCATTGGGTGACGCCAAACGGGGGCACGCGGACTTCCACCGAATTTCCCGGGGCACGCGCGGTCACCTCCTCAAGGGTGTACCGCACAGCCGTAGCCAGGACGGTGCGCGGCGGGGGCGCGTCCGACGGCGGTTGGGCAGCTTCCAGCCACGCCTTCAGCGCTGCTTTGCCTTCCTGGACGTCAATACGACGGCGGGCTACGGCCATGCGTTCAGTCTTTCCTTTTGTATCGGGGAGGTAAGGGTCAGTCCAGGAGCGCCGAAACCGCCGGGCCCAGCCGGATCTTGCCCACGGGGCGGCCGCCGCCGAGTACAGGTTCCACCACCTTTTCCAGGGCGTTGGCCACGCCAGGAATTTCGATGGCCCCCGCTGCAGCGAGAAGGGTGAGGGCAACGAGCGAGGTGGCACGGACGTTGCCGTCCAGGATCTTGACGGCCACGGAAACACCCTGCGGCGTGGCCATGGCCAGGACACCCTCGGCGCCTATCTTGGCGATGATCTCCAGCTCGTCCATCACCACGGTGTTGGCTTCGCCCTGGCCCTGGACGGCCCATGGGTAGTCAAGCATTGAGGTGGCGATAGTGGCGGCACGGGCACTGAAACTATGGTCACCCGGAGCCTTGGCCAGCTGCGAGTACGCCCTGGCCAGACCCTTCAGGGATACGGCTGCCACGGGCGCGCCGCAGCCATCAATCCCCAAGTGCGCGATCTTTTCGCCGGTGTATTCCTCGATAACGGTGCGCACCCGCTGCTGCAAGGGGTGGTTCGGCTCCAGGTAGCTGTGCGTGTCCCACCCGTTCTCCGTGCAGGCCCAAAGGAACGCGGCATGCTTGCCGGAACAGTTGTACGCCAGCCGCGACCTGCCCTTTTCCGAGCGGACCAGCCAGTTCCGTGCCGTTTCATCCTGCGGCCAGGCTTCAGGACACTGCAACTGGTCTTCACGCACTCCGGCCGCGTTGAGCATCCCGGCCACCACATCCATGTGGTCCAGGGAACCTGTATGGCTTCCGCAGGCGATGGCCACCTGCGCGCCGCGCAGCGGGACTCCTGACTGCATGGACGCCAGCGCCTGGAACGGTTTCAGCGTGGACCGGGCGTAGATGGGAGTATTGATGTCGCCCAGCTCTGTCACGACCGACCCATCGGCGGACATGAGGACTGCGGAACCAATGTGGCGCGACTCCACAAAGCCGCTGCGTTCGATCACGGCCAGTTCGACGGCGGAGTCCACGGTGAAGGTTGCATGCGGATTATGCGGCATACCGCCAGTCTATGGGCCACCCCGATACGGCACGGGCATCCTCTGCACACGACCACCTACTGCACGGTGACCTACTGCACGGTGACCATCACGGACTGCCAGCCGGAGGCGCCGTCTGGCACGGGATCGGCGCGCTTGTCCGTCTGGACTTCGCCGGTGCCGTCAGTGGCGCGCACTTTGATGTAGTGCGGGCCGGGCGTGGCGTCCCATTCGTAGGACCACTGGCGCCACGTGACCGTGGAGGCCTCGGTGGAAAGGGTGGTTTCCACCCAGTTGCCGTTGTCGATCTGGATCTCCACTTTGGCGATTCCCCGGGTCTGCGCCCAGGCGGTGCCGCCCACCGCCACTTTCCCTGCCGGAACTTTGGCAAAGGACTTGGGCACCTCCACGCGCGCCATGGTCTTGATCGGACCGCGCTCGGACCAGCCGCGGTTGGTCCAGTACGCCTTGTTGTCGGCGAAGCGGGTGACCTCCAGGTCCACCACCCACTTGGTGGCAGAGACAAACCCGTAAAGCCCTGGGACCACCATCCGCACCGGGTAGCCGTGCTCCAGCGGAAGCGGCTCACCGTTCATGCCGATGGCCAGCATGGCGTCGCGGCCGTCCTGCAGGACCTCGAGGGGAGTGGAGGCGCTGAACCCGTCGATGGATGTGGAAAGCACCATGTCCGCACCGTCTTTAGGCTTGGCGCGGGCCAGCACTTCGCGGATGGGCAGGCCCAGCCACTTGGCGTTTCCTGCCAGGTTGCCGCCCACCGGGTTGGACACGCAGGTAAGCGTCACGTGTGATTCGATCAGTTGGGCGTCCAGCAGGTCCTTGAACCTGAGGGTTACCTCCTGCTCCACCAGTCCGTGGACCCGCAGCTCCCAATCGTCAACGTTGATTTCGGGCACGCTCAGGGCCGTGTCGATCCGGTAGAAATCGTTATTGGGCGTCAGCCACGGCGTAACCCCCGGCACAGGGGACTGGACGCCTGCCGGCACCGCGGCTGCGGCCTTGGCCGGCGCCGGCAGCGAGAGCGCTTCGCGCGCCTTGGCGACGTTGTTTCGGGCGGCCCCGAGCAGCCGGCCGCCCGTTGTGGCGACGCCGGCGGCCACGGCAGTAATCCCGGCGGCTGTGAAGAAACCGCGGCGGCTGGTGCCGGCGCCCTGCCGCCGCGCGTCGTCGTCGGCTGCCTGGTCAGCCGGCGCTTCCGGCCAGGGCTTGGGCTCCTTCAACCGCCACACGGACGCCATAAGCACGCGCAGGACCACCAACCCGGCGATGGTCCCCAGCACGGACGGGATCGCGTCCACTGCGCTGACACCGGCGCGGGTTACCACGCAGGCAACGATCACGGCCCCCATGAACAGGACCCCCAGAACGCCCAGCGCCCACTTCCGATAGGCAACCACGCCAAGGACGCAGGCAAGTATCGCAATGGTCAGCCCCATCCCCACGAACAGCGCAGCCTTGTCGTTAGTGCCGAATGTAGCGACCGCAAAGTCCTTCAGCTTGGGCGGCGTGAAGTCGATGAACGTTGATCCCAGGGCGAAAAGCGGGGTTGCCCTGGCGGTGAAGAACGCGCCGATCAGCTCCGCAACGGCAAGCACGACGGCGGCCGCCACCACGCCTGCCAGCGCGGCCATGGCGGCGGGGCCGGTAATCCTGTTCCGAAGCTTTGTCATGTATATGGTTCGGAGCGGGAGGCGACCCGGATTGACCGGCGGGCAGGGAAGGACACAGCTTAGGAGCGGGAAGGGTGCACAAAGTACCCTTGGAGACTGTGAAGGTACTCGTCATTGGCCCCGGAGGCCGCGAACACGCCATTGTCCGCTCCCTGCTCGCCGACCCGAACGTGTCCGAGGTCCACGCGGCGCCGGGCAATGCCGGCATCAGCAAGCTGGTCCCCACTTACAACATCAACGGAAACGATCCTGAGGCTGTAGCGGAGCTGGCAACACGGCTCGGCGTTGACCTTGTGGTGGTCGGCCCCGAGGCTCCGCTGGCAGCAGGCGTGTCAGATGCTGTCCGCGAAGCCGGAATTCCCGTCTTCGGTCCCAGCAAGGCCGCCGCCCAGCTGGAGGCCTCGAAAGCGTTCGCGAAAGAGGTCATGGCGGAGGCCGGCGTTCCCACAGCGATGGCCATGGTGGCCACCAACGCAGAGGAAGCAGCGTCGGCCCTGGATACATTCGGCGCGCCCTACGTGGTGAAGGACGATGGCCTGGCCGCCGGCAAGGGCGTGGTTGTCACCAAGGACCGCGACGAAGCCCTGGCCCACGCCCAGTCCTGTTTCGACGCCGGCGGATCCGTGGTCATCGAGGAGTTCCTGGACGGACCGGAAGTTTCCCTGTTTGTCCTGTGCGACGGCCAAAACACTGTTGCACTCTCGCCTGCCCAGGATTTCAAGCGCATCTTCGACAACGACGAAGGGCCCAACACCGGTGGCATGGGCGCCTACACCCCGCTTGAGTGGGCCCCCGAAGGCCTGGTGCAGGAAGTCCTTGACCGGGTGGCCCAACCCACCGTCAACGAGATGGCACGCCGCGGAACCCCCTTTGTCGGCGTGCTGTTCGTCGGGCTGGCGCTGACCTCTCGCGGCACCCGCGTCATCGAATTCAACGTCCGCTTCGGCGACCCCGAAACGCAGGCCGTTTTGGCCCGGCTCAAGACCCCCCTCGGTGCCCTGCTGATGGCTGCTGCCAAGGGCGAACTGGATAAGGCAGAAGAGCTGCGTTGGGCCAAGGAGTCCGCCGTCGCCGTCGTTGTGGCCGCGGAGAACTACCCGGGCACGCCCCGCACCGGTGACCGGATCCGCGGGCTCAAGAAGGTGGAAGCCCTCGACGGCGTGCACGTCATCCACGCCGGGACCGCCCTGGACGGGAACGGCAAAGTGGTTTCCGCCGGCGGCCGCGTCCTGGCCGTTGTTGCCTTGGGCAGCGACCTGGTGGAGGCGCGCGAAAAGGCGTACGACGGCGTTGAGCTGGTCCAGCTGGAAGGCTCGCAATTCCGCAGCGACATCGCCCGCAAGGCCGCACGTGGCGAAATCAAGGTTCCGTATGGCGCCACCGGCTCACTGCCCATCGTGAAAGCAAAGGCCTGACATGAGTGAAACTTCCCAGAACCGCGGCTACGCCACCGAAACCCTTGACCTGGCAGGTTGGACGCACGTCTACTCCGGCAAGGTCCGCGACCTTTACGAGCCCGCTGACGCGTCAATCGTGCAGCGCCTGGGGCAGGACTGCGTCCTGGTGGTGGCCAGTGACCGTATCAGTGCCTACGACCACGTCCTGTCCAGCGAGATCCCGGACAAAGGACGCATCCTTACCCAGTTGAGCCTCTGGTGGTTCGACCAGCTGGGCGTGGAACACCACGTGCTCGGTTCCACGGCGGAGGACGGCGTGCCTGCCGAGGTTGTGGGCCGGGCCATGATCTGCAAGAAGCTGGACATGTTCCCGGTGGAGTGCATCGCCCGCGGCTACCTGACGGGATCCGGGCTGCAGGAATACAAAGCTTCCGGCACCGTCTGCAACATCCCGCTGCCCGAAGGCCTGGTGGACGGTTCACGGCTGGAGCACGCCATCTTCACGCCGTCCGCCAAGGCGCTGATCGGCGAGCATGACGAGAACATCACCTACGACGCCGTCGTGGCGTTGGTGGGTGACGACATCGCGGCCCGCCTGAGCGAGCTGACGTTGAAGATCTACACGACGGCGGAGAAGATCGCCCGGGAGCGCGGCATCATCCTTGCGGACACCAAAGTGGAATTCGGCTACGACGCCGTCTCCGGGTCCATCACGCTGGGGGACGAGGTGCTGACCCCTGATTCCTCGCGTTTCTGGGATGCTGCCACCTACAAGCCGGGGCAGGCCCAGCCGTCCTATGACAAGCAGTACGTGCGGGACTGGCTGACCTCGCCGGAGTCCGGTTGGGACAAGTCCTCTGACGCCCCGCCGCCGGCACTGCCCGCAGAAGTAGTGGAGCGCACGCGGAGCCGGTATGTCGAAGCGTACGAAAAGATCACGGGAAAGACGTTTTCGTAACCACGCTTCAAAAAGCCAGGTAAGCCCCCCATCTGCGGGCTTACCTGGCTTTTTGGTCAGCTGGCCTTGGCAGCAGCCGCGGCCCGCTTCTGCGCCAGCTTGATCTCAAGGATCGCGTCGAGCGCCTGCTGGACCCGGTCCTGTGCGCCGGCGGTGGCGAAGGCCTTTTGGGCTTCTTCGAGGTGCACCAGTGCTTCATCCGTGTCGCCTGCGGCCTTGAGTGACTTGCCCAGCAGGAGCGAGACCTCACCCGCCGTGTGCTTGCCCAGCGCGTCACGCTCTGTGTGGATCTCCCGCAACTTTTCGACGGCTGCGACAATATCCCCGGTCAAATACAGCCAGCGGGCGCGGATGAAGGCCACTTCCAGTTCGTCGCTCTTGGTTCCGCCAACGATGGAGAAAGCCAGTTCTGCCCGTTCGATGGCTGCCAGCGTTTCCGGCTCGACGATGCCCGATGAAAGCCGGACAGCGGCCGACGCCTTGTTGAAGCGCGCCCACAACTCAATGTCGTTGGCAGGGGAGAGCAGGCGGGCTGCCCGCTCGTGATGCCTGACGCCCTCCGTGTAGTCGTGCCGCATGAAAGCCACGTTGCCGATGACCCAAGCGACTTCGCCGGCGAGCTGGGACATGGAATGCTCGTCCACCTGATCGAGCAGGGCCTGGCAGTACTTCCACGCCTCATCCAGCCGTCCGCTTTCAGCCAGGGCGCCGATCAGGATGCGGTGTGCACCGATGAGGACGGTTGAACCCCGGGGGAGGCCGGCGGACAGCCTGACGGCTTCCAGCGCATGCTCGACAGCAACAGACAGCTGGCCCTGGCCGTGGCAAACTGCGGCAAGCATTTGGCGGGCGCGGACGCCAAGACCAACAGACTCTGTTGCCATGGGGTGCTCAATGAGGCGTTCAATGATCTTCCGGCATTCCTGAAGGTCACCCTGTTTCATGAGGCACTCGGCCTGCATGTAGGTCATGTTCCACCAGGCGCTGGTGTTCTTGCCGTCCAGCGCAATTTGTGCCGCGTTTGCAGCGTGGCTGGCAGCCAGCGGGTAGTCACGCAGGTCCCACGCCTGGCGGGCGTAGAGCCCGGCCAGGACGTATTCGGCGTCGCTAACTGAAATTGGCTGGCTCCAAGCCTCCAGTGCCTTGGGTGCCAACTCCAGCCTGCGTGCGAGTTCTTCAATAACTTCAGCCGTCGGTTCGCGGCGGCCGGTCTCTAGAAGCGAAATGTAGCTGGGTGAATACAGGTCCTTGCCCAGTTCGGCCTGTGTCAGTCCACGCTCAAGGCGCTCCGCCCGGAGCTTTTCTCCGAATCCGTTGCCCACGCGTTTCCTCCTTCTGGACACTGGGGCCGCCGAATGCTTGACAGGCCCTGTGGAAAATATTTTACAATGTGTGTCAACAAGGACAGTGCTGGCTTTGTAACGAATCCGACTCGTATTGAGGAACTTATATGTTGAAGAAGATCGCAACCGCGGCCGCCCTGGCTGGGGCCCTGGCTTTTTCTGCGGCAGCTCCGGCTGTCCTGGCTTCAGGTTCCGTCGCCGATAATTCGGGTACGTCGGTAGCTATTGGCAACTGGCCTGACCCCGCTTCCGCGAAGGTCAAGAAGGACAAGAAGACCACTACCACCGACACAACCATCATCACCTACATCGGCAACTGGCCCGATCCTGCATAACAGCTTCCTCACATCGGGAGGCGAGGGTAGGCCCCGGAGCAACAGCTCCGGGGCTTTTCCCTTTAAGGCCACAGGAAGACGCCTCACTGGGGGACGAAAAAGAGGGCCTCCCCAAGGAGACCCTCTTTTTCCATTATGGTCGGGATGACAGGATTTGAACCTGCGACCTCTTCGTCCCGAACGAAGCGCGCTACCAAGCTGCGCTACATCCCGATCCGCTGCAAAAGCAACTTTACAAGGATAGCCGATTCCGGGTCCCGATGCGAAATCGTCGTCCAGTGAACCGGCACGCCGCCGGCCGCTGGTTCACACCAGCGAATCCTTCCATGCACCGTGCAGGTCCGCGAACCGTCCGCCGCCGCCGATCAACTCTTCCGGGGTGCCATCCTCCACGATCTGGCCGTCATGCACTACGAGGACGCGGTCCGCCGTTTCCACCGTTGAGAGGCGGTGGGCAATGATCAGCGCTGTCCGCCGTGCAGCTTCCGTTCCGGCCAGCAGCCGGGCCAGGCCGGCCTGCACCAGTCGTTCCGAGGGGATATCCAGGGAGGATGTGGCCTCGTCCAGGATCAGGACCGCCGGTCGCGCCAGGAAAGCCCTGGCGAAGCTGATCAGCTGCCGCTGACCGGAGGAAACCCTGCCGCCGCGCTTGTTGACGTCGGTGTCGTAGCCCTCCGGAAGTTCCAGGATGAAATCGTGCGCCCCCACCGCCTTGGCGGCCTCCTCAATCTCCGCGCGGGAGGCGTCCGGGCGGCCCAGGGCGATGTTGTCCGCCACAGAACCGCTGAAGAGGAACGCCTCCTGCGTGACCATGACGATGTTCCGGCGGAGGTCGCTGGTGGCGAGATCGCGGAGGTCAACGCCGTCCAGGGTGAGCGTGCCGGAAGTCACGTCATAGAACCGGGCGATCAGTTTGGCCAGCGTTGATTTGCCGGCGCCGGTCTGCCCCACCAGCGCCACGGTCTGGCCGGCCGGGATGTGCAGGTTCAGGCGGGGCACCACCAGGGGTCCGTCGCCGTAGCGGAATTCCACGCCGTTGAAGTCGATGCGGCCCGTGGCGGTGGGCAGGGCGACAGGGTTCTTCGGCGGCCGGACGGTGGGTACTTCTTCCAGGAGGCCCGAGACCTTTTCCAGGGCTGCCTGCGCGCTTTGGAAGGAGTTGTAGAACATGGCCATCTGGTCCACGGGCTGGAAGAACCGCTTGGTGGAAAGGATGAGGGCGAGAAGGACGCCGACGGCAAGGTCACCGCCCAGCACCCGAAAGCCGCCGAAGAGCAGCACCAGGGCAACGCAGACGTTGCCGATCAGCACCAGGCCGGGCTGGAAGATCCCGTTGAGGTTGATGGAGCGGACCGTGACCAGCCGGTAGTCCTCGGCGAGCTTCCCGTACCGCTCCGAGTTTTCCTTCTCCTTCCGGAAGGCCTTGACCGCGCGGATGCCGGTCATGGTCTCCACGAAGTGCACGATCAGCCGGGCAGAGACCACCCGGGACTCGCGGAAGGCGATCTGTGAGCGCTTCTGGTACCAGCGGGAGAGGAAGAACATGGGGACGCCCGCCGCCAGGACCAGCAGGCCGCTCCGCCAGTCCAGGGCAAAAATAGTGACGGCTGTGAAGGCCATGAACAGGATTCCCGAGGCGAGCGAGCTCACCCCGGAATCGAGGAGTTCGCGGAGCGCCTCCAGGTCAGAGGTTTGCCGCGCGATGATGCGGCCTGAAGTGTACTTTTCGTGGAACTCCAGGCTGAGCCGCTGCGTGTGCCGGAAGACGCGCACCCGCAGGTCCAGCAGCATCGCCTGGCTGAGACGGGCGGTGGAAGTGACGTACAGGGCGGTGAGTCCCGCCGTCGCGATGGCTGCCAGAAGGTAGGCGGCACCTGTGAGCACCAGCGGGAAGTTGTCCCCCGACCGGAGGGCCGGCAAGGCGTGGTCGATGCCGAACGCAATCAGGGCGGGCCCGGCTACCCTTGTGGCCTGGGAGAGGACCACCATGGCGATGGTCAGCCAGAACCGTACCCGCACCGGGCGGATCAGCGAGCCCAGCAGGGCGAGCGACCGCCGTCGTACTGCCCTGCTGTCACTCCTGCTGAGGTGGGCGTTGTCTTCGTTGGCGGTGCCAAACGTCGCGGTGCTCATCGGGTCACTTCCTCAGCATGGTCCTCAAGCGCCGACAGTTCGGAGTCCAGGTCCCGGGGCTCCCGCTCCAGGCTGGCGATGACGTAGCGGTAGTGCTGGTTGTGCGCCAGCAGCTCCGTGTGCGTTCCGACGGCGGTGATGCGGCCGTCCTCCAGTAGTGCCACGCGATCGGCAAGGGCCACCGTGGACGGCCGGTGCGCGACGATCAGCGTGGTGGTGTCCTTCAGGACGTCGCGGAGGCGGGCTTCCACCAGCTCCTCGGTGTGGACGTCCAGGGCGGACAGGGGATCGTCCAGGACCAGGACGCGTGGGCGGGCAGCGATGGCACGGGCCAGGGCAATGCGCTGCCGCTGGCCGCCGGACAGGCTCAGGCCTTCCTCGCCTATCAGCGTGTCCACGCCCTCCGGGAGGGAGTACGCGAAGTGCGCCTGCGCCACATCGAGGGCCTCGTCCAGGACCTCCTCCGTTGGAACCGGAGCACCCAGCAGGACGTTGTCCCGCACGGAATTGGAGAAGAGCGTGGTGTCTTCGAACGCTACGGCCACGATGCTGCGCAGCTCCTCGACGTCGAAGTCCCGGATGTCCACACCGTCAATGGTGATGGCGCCGGTGGTGACGTCATACAGGCGCGGCACCAGCTGGATCAGCGCACTCTTTCCGCTGCCGGTGATGCCCACCAAGGCCATGGTTTCGCCGGGAAGGATGTCCAGGCTGATGTCCTTGAGGATGGGCTTGTCGGGCGCGTCCTCGAAGGCGAACGTTGCTTTGTCGAAGCGGAGTGCGCCTGAGAGTTGTGCGGGCCGGCGGGGTTCGGCGGGGCTGGTGATGGTGTTCAGGGTATCCATCACTTCGTAATGGCGGTCGACGGCGGTCTTCGCCGTGAGTGCCATGGCCAGCAGCATGCCGGAGAATTCCACGGGGGAGGCAATGACTGCCGCGGTGGCGAAGAACGCCACCAAGGCACCGATGCTCAGTTGCCCGCCGGCGCAGAGCATGACGCCCACCACCAGCGCCGACCCCAGCGCAAGCTCGGGAAGCAGGGTGACCACCATGGTGAACGTTGCCTGGTGGCGCGCCTTGGCGATCTCAATCTGGCGCAGCTCCTCGGCCTGCTCATTGAAGTTCTCCAAGGCCTCCCGGCTGCGTCCAAAAGCCTTGAGCACGCGGATGCCGTGGACGGATTCCTCCACGGTGGTGGCAAGGTCGCCGGCCTGGTCCTGGCTGCGACGGGCAACCTTGCTGAAGCGGGTGCGGAACCGGAAGCTGTTGATGGTTATGGGAACGGCGGCAGCGAGGAAGATCAGCGCCAGCTGCCAGCTCATGGCGAACATGGCCACGATCCCAATGATCACGGTAAGCGTGGTGACCACCAGCATGATGGCGCCGAAGGCCATCCATCGGCGCAGGAAGTTCAAATCTGTCATGGCCCGGGACAGCAACTGGCCGGACCCCCACCGGTCGTGGAAGGAGACAGTCAGTTCCTGCAGATGGCCGTAAAGGGAGACGCGCATGCGGGTCTCCACGGTGGTTGCGGGGTTAATGACGAATTGCCGGCGCAGAGCCACCAGTCCTGCCTCTGCGATGCCCAGCACCAGGACGACGCCTGTGGATGTCCAGAGAGCCTGGGGTGAGCCGCCCGGCTGGAGCGCCGTGTTGACCAGGATGCGCAGCACCTGGGGGATGGTGAGGGCCACAACGCTTGCCAGGAGTGCGCACAGAAGCCCCATCAGGAGCCTGGGGATGATGGGCCGGACGTGCGGATAAAGACGGCTGATGGATTGAAAGAATGGAGTCTGCTTGGCCATGCCCGCTTCTCAAGCTCTAAAACGAATGTAGTTTTCCTCTGGCAGCCAGCCTATGCCATGGAGGGGGAGCACTCCCATGGATTACCGGGTCCACGCACGTCCCGCGCAGTTTTGCATACCGTAATGCCGGATGTTTATCAGATATGGTCCCAAAACCTCATTTTGGGGACCATATCTGATGGAGCAAGAGGTCAGTTGGCAGAGGTAAGGGTCAGCAGGACAGCCTCGGGTTTGCAGGCGATCCTGACCGGCGCGAAGCGTGAGGTGCCGATCCCGCCCGAGACGTTGACCGGCGTCGTGTTGCCGTTGCTTGACCAGTTGTTCAGGCCCTTTGCACGCCAGGTGGGAAGGTCGCAGTTGGCGACGACGGCCCCGTAGCCAGGGATGCATAGCTGTCCACCGTGGGTGTGGCCGGCCAGCAGGAGGTCTGCACCGCTCTCGGTGAAGTGGTCCAGCACCCGCTGGTAGGGCGCGTGGATGACAGCGACCTTGAGGTGGTCGTTGGCGTCCTGGCCCACCGTTCCGCGGGGCCAGCCGGCGTACCGTTCACGGTTCAGGTGCGGATCGTCCACCCCGGAGAAATCGAAACGCATGCCGTTCAGGACCAGCGACTGGTGGCGGTTGGTCAGGTCCACCCACCCGCTCATGCCGAAGCCCGAACGCAGCCGCGCCCAGTCCAGGACAACCGGCTTCGGCTTCGCCTTGGACGGCCCAAACAGGTACGACGCAGGGTTTTTGGGAGTGGGCGCGAAGTAGTCGTTTGAGCCAGGAACGAAAACACCGGGGAACTCCAGCAGGGGCTGCAGTGCGTCCAGGAGGGGGTCCACAGCCTTGATGTGGCTGAGGTTGTCACCTGTGTTCACCACGAGGTCCGGGCGGAGGTCTGCCAGCGATCGCAGCCAGTCGGCTTTCTTCCGCTGTCCCGGCACAAAGTGGATATCACTCAGGTGAAGGATCCGGAACGGGCCGCGGCCGGGCGGGAGGATGGGCAGGGTCTCTTCGCGGAGGACGAACTGGTTCTTCTCCCACAGGCCATACCCCAAGGCGGCCAGTCCCGCAGCGGCTCCGGCGCCTGCAGTAACGGCAAAGCCGCGCCCGATCGATCGGGCGCGGCTTGCCAGCCTATCGATGCTCATGCGTGCTTAGCCTTTTCCCTTGGCATTGTTGCCGGTCCCGTTGGTGACCGGAGCCGGCGCCTGGGTGGCGGGAGCCTGGGTGGGCTGCGGTGCCGGGGCGGGGGCCTGGGTGGCCTGCGGTGCCGGTACAGGGGCCTGGGTGGTGGTCTGGGTAGTTCCATTGACCATGTTGCTCGGCGGTGCAGGGAACGGATTGGTGCCGTAGGCGGGAGCGATCGCAGACATGAAGTTGGAGAACATTGGACCGGCGATCATGTAGCCGTCAATGCCCTGGTAGAACTTGCCGTTGATCGTGACGTTCTGACCTGCCCGTGTCTGTCCCCCCAGTGGGTCGCCGAACCAGGCCGCGGTGGCCAGGCCGGTGGTGTGGCCAACCACCCAGGTGGAGCCGTTGAGGTTGGACGTACCGGTCTTGGCACCAATGGGGAAGCTGGTCTTAGTGGAGATCCGGGGCCTGATCAGCGAACCTGAACCCTTGTTCAGCACTTCCTGCAGCGCGTAGTTCACACCGCGGGCAACCTCCGGCTTGATGGCGTCACGGCAGTTGCTGGACTGCGCCGGGAGCTGTTTGCCGGTGCCATCGACTACCGAGGTGATGGCAATGGGTTCGCAGTACTTTCCGTCATTCGCGAAGGTTGCAAATGCGCTGGCCATGGTGAGCGGCGACGTCTGGGTGGACCCCAACAGGTTGCCCAGCGTCATCATGTCCACCTTGGGGTTGGGATCCGCAACGTTGCCTGCGTTGTCGAGGACGATGTTGCCATTCCCATCCGTCTGGGGGAGGCCGCTATGGAGTCCTACGGCATCGGCAATTTTCTGGATTCCACAGAAGTCCAGTTGGGCCGCGGAGGCGAACGTCACGGTGTTGATGGAGTTGTAGAGGCCCTCCAGGACCGTCAGCGGGCGGTACCACTGGGGCTCAGCGTTCTGGAGGTCATCCGCCGCGCCCAAGGACTTCTGCGCCGTGTTGTAAGCACCGTTGACCTTGCCGCAGGTGTCCCGCCAGGGGTAGCCAATCGGATAGACACGCTGGGCGGCGTTGACCACGGTATTCATGGTCTTGCCTTCGTTGAGCCACTCTGCAAAGGTGAACGGCTTCATTGTGGAACCCGGCTGGAAGCCGCCCACGCCGTTAAGGTCGTTGCCGTCCTTGTCCAGCTTGTCCACGTTGAAGTTCAACTGGGAATCGAAGCCCTGGCCCGGCAGGAACGTAGTGTTCTGGGCCATCGCAATGATTTTGCCGGTGCCGGGCTGGACCGACACCATCGAGGAGCCCCACTTATCCGGATTTGCCCCGGTGGCGGCAGCTACCTGCTCCTGGGCGGTGGCCTGGGCTTTGGGATCCAAAGTGGTGGTGATGGTGAGGCCGCCGCCGTAAATGACGTGCTGCCGTTGCGATTTGTCCGCACCATAGGCCGGGTTGTTTTCCAGCAAGTGGAGAATGTAGTCGCAGAAGTAGGGTGCCGTGGCGGCATAGGCACAGCCCTGCTTGGGCTGGGTCACCTTCGGTTGCACCGGTGTGGCCACAGCGGCCTGGTATTCCTCGGCGGTGATCTTGCCCTGGTCCTTCATCAGACCCAGCACCAAGTCGCGGCGCTGCTTGGACTTCTCGGGATTGGTGATGGGGTCAAATGCGGAGGGACTGTTGACCAGGCCGGCCAGGAGCGCTGCCTGCGGGAGCGTCAGGTCCTTGGCGGTGGTGCTGAAGAAGTAGCGTGAGGCGGCCTCGATGCCGTACGCGTCACGGTTGAAGAAGACGATGTTCAGGTAGCCCTCAAGGATCTGGTCCTTGCTGAACTCCTTCTCAAGGGCGATGGCGAGTTTCATTTCGCGCAGCTTGTCGCCCACGCCCTTGTTGACGCCGTTGAGCTTAATCTGGTCCTCTTCACCGGCGGCCGCGAGGTTGGCGTTGAGGACGTTGTTGACGTACTGCTGCGTAATGGTGGAAGCGCCCTGCTTGTTGCCGCGCACCGTACTTACCAGGGCGCGCAGGATGCCCGTGGTATCAACACCGCCGTGCTCGTAGAACCGGCTGTCCTCCACGGCGATGATGGCGTTCTTCATGTTCGGTGAAATCTGGTCCAGCGGAACCTTGGTGCGGTTCTCTGTGTAGACGCTGGCGATCTCGCTGCCGTCCGCGGCCAGGATCCGCGTGGTCTGGCTGGGCGGATCGACCTTCAGTTCCGCTGGAAGGGAATCGAAGAAGCTGATTGAACCGCTCGCCGCGCTGCCGGAGACGGCCGCGGCGGGGACCAGCAGGCCCGCTACGAGGACACCGCAAATCGCGCTCACACCAAGGAAGAGAAGGATCTTACCCAGTGTGGTGGCAGTGTCGAATAAGGGGTTGTTGCGAGTCGCCATGTTTTCCACTTTACCGGCAAGGGCTACGCTTTCTCTCATGACCAAATGGGAGTACGCGACGATTCCGCTCATTATCCACGCCACAAAGCAGATCCTTGACCAGTGGGGGGAGGACGGCTGGGAGCTCGTCCAGGTAGTCCCGGGACCCGACGGCAACGGCCTTGTCGCCTACCTCAAGAGGGAGAAGCAGTAGCATGGGCACCACACCCGCAGAAGCCCAGTCCAGTGCCGCAACGGCGCCGGTATCCGCCGTCGAGCAGCGCCTCGCCGAACTTGGCATCACCCTCCCGGAGGTAGCCGCACCGGTGGCTTCCTACGTTCCCGCAGTGGTCTCCGGAAGCCACGTCTACACCTCGGGACAGCTGCCGTTCATCAACGGCAAACTCGAAGCTACGGGCAAGGTCTCCGCCGGCACCGAAGGGTTCGCGGACGAACCCACCGTTTCACCGGAGGATGCCCAAAAGTACGCCGCCGTCTGCGCCGTCAACGCCCTGGCCGCCGTCAAGAGCGTCATCGGAGACCTCGACCGGATCACCCGCATCGTCAAAGTTGTGGGCTTCGTTTCCTCGGACCCGTCGTTCACGGGCCAGCCCGTCGTCGTCAACGGTGCGTCGGAGCTGCTCGGCCGCGTCCTCGGTGACGCCGGGCAGCACGCACGTTCCGCCGTCGGCGTTGCCGTTCTTCCGCTCGACTCTCCCGTAGAGGTCGAGCTCATCGCCGAATTCAGCTAAGACCGGACACTTCCCTTGCCTCACCTCGCACGACGCCTTTTTGCACTTCCCCAGGACCTTGAAGGGGCAGCGCAAAGCTGGCTCGAACACGGCGAGCGGACCCCCCGGGCCGCCCGCTACGCCTCATCAGTAGTCCTTCTGCGTGATTCACCCACCGGCCTGGAGACGTGGCTGGGCTACCGGCCCGGCTCCTCGCCGCTGGGGGTCCTCGCCTTCCCCGGCGGCTCCCTTGACCCGGCCGACGACGAGCCCATGGGTTGGCTTGGCCCATCGCCCCAGCATTGGGCTGAACAGATGGGAACTGACGACGTCGCGCTGGCCCGCCGCCACGTGGTGGGCGCCATCCGGGAGCTGTTCGAAGAAACCGGTGTGCTGCTGGCCGGTCCCGACATGTCCAACACGGTCGAAGCCACGTCCACGTCCGAGTGGATGCGGGCACGGGTGGCGGTCGCGGACCAGGAGAAGACGCTCGCCCAGGTCCTGGGCAAGCGCGGACTCTCCCTGCGCACCGACCTGCTTAAATCCCTGGTCAACTGGCGCAGCCCTGACTTTGCACACCGGCGGTTCGACACCCGCTACTTCGCTGCCACCCTGCCGCTGGGCCAGGAGCCGTCGCTGTTGGAAGGCAAAGGTGTGTGGGGCCGCTGGGTGAACGCGGCGCAGGTGGTCCATGAACGGGACACCACCGCCCTCGGCGACGAGGCGGCCCAGGAGAACACCGTGGGCCGCACACTGGGAGAGCTGCTGGTTCCCGGGTCCGAGATTATGCTCGAGAAAATGGCCGCGGCCAACGGATGCATCGCGTACCTGAGCTACAAACGCAAGCCCCACGTTTACCAGGCGACACTGGTTAACGAGGACGGGAAGCTCATGCTCGAAGTCGAGGCTGCCAAAACCGTAGCCGGAGACCACCAGCGCGAACGCTAGGAGCCAGGTAGGTTCGGACAACGAAAAAGGCCGCCCCTCGGGGCGGCCTTTTTCGCTGCGATCTATGTGCTGCGTTCTAGCGGGAGCGCTGGCGTAGGCGCTGCATGTCCAGGATGACCACGGCGCGGGCTTCCAGGCGCAGCCAGCCGCGCTGGACGAACTCGGCCAGGGCTTTGTTGACCGTTTCGCGGGACGCGCCAACCAGCTGGGCCAGTTCTTCCTGCGTGAGCTCGTGTGCCACCAGGACGCCGTCGGTTGCGGGCCGGCCGAAGCGGTCCGCAAGATCCAGCAAGGCCTTGGCCACGCGGCCGGGGACGTCAGAGAAGACGAGGTCGGAGAGGGAATCGTTGGTGCGGCGCAGGCGGCGGGCCAGGGCCTGCAGCAGCTGGGCCGAGACCTCCGGACGCGTGCGCAGCAGGGTGTTCAGGCTCTCGTTCTTGAGCCCGGCCAGGCGGGTCTCGGACACCGCGGTGGCGGTGGCGGTGCGCGGGCTGGGATCGAAGAGTGCCATTTCGCCAAAGAGTTCGCCCGGGCCGAGGATGGCCAGGAGGGACTCGCGGCCGTCAGGGGAGGTGCGGCCGAGCTTCACCTTGCCGGAGACGATGAAGTACAGCTGGTCACCCTGGTCGCCTTCACGGAAAACGGATGCGCCGCGGGACAGGTCCACCTCGGTCAGTTCGTCCGTCAACAGCCGGAATGCGTCGTCGTCAAGCGTGGCGAAAAGTGGTGCTCGGCGCAGTACCTCGATGTCCATGAAATCTCCTGAGTAAAAGTATCGGCTGTGGGCGCTTTTGCCATTGTTTCAGAATTTTCAAGGTTCTGTGACGAACTTGGCACGCGAAACACCCGCCGGCAGCTGACCGCAGGTGCGCCGGACCCCGCTGCAGCCCACAGAAGATTGTCAGCGGCCACCACTAGAATGGAGGTTCAACTGTAAATAAGGAGCCTTTGTGGTCGGCCTGACTGTCCTGGACATTGTCCTGATCCTGGCGCTGCTGTCATACCTGATCTACGGCCTCCGCAATGGGTTCCTGGTCACTGTCGGCGGCCTCGCGGGCTTTGCCGCCGGCGCCATCGCCGCCTTCTTTGCCGTCCCCCTTGTCAGCACATTCGTTGAGGACTCGGGGTGGAGGCTGACGGCGATCATCGCTGCCGCCGTCGTGCTGATGGCTCTGGGACATGGCCTGGGCATCATGGCGGGGCGGCAGCTCCGCGGGGTGGTCCGGATGCGGCCGCTGCGGGCAGTGGACCGGCTGGTGGGCGGGGCGCTGAACCTGGTGGTGTCCGCACTGGTCATGTCCATGCTGGCATTCAGCGTCAGCTCACTCGGCGTGCCCGTGGTGTCACAGCAGCTGGCCGAGTCCAAGGTGATCCGCTTCATCGACGGGCTGACCCCCACGCCGGTCAAGGCCACCATGGCGCAGCTGCGGTCCACGGTGATCGGCAACGGCATCCCCACCCTGATCGAAGGGCTGGACCAGGGCCAGGCCGTCCAGGTCCCCAATACCAGCACCAACACTCCCGCGCTCAACAAGGCCGCCCAGTCCGTCCTGAGGATTGCGGGCACGGCGTACGAGTGCGGCCAGAACCAGACCGGCAGCGGCTTCGTGGTGTCCGCAGACCGCGTGGTGACCAACGCGCATGTGGTTGCGGGAGTTTCGCAGCCCGTGGTGGAAATGCCCGACGGCGGAGCGATGCCGGGGCGGGTGGTCTACTTCGACACCAAGCGGGACCTGGCCGTCCTGGCCGTGGACAACCTGCCCACCCAGCCGCTGCCGCTGAGCCGCGACCTGCCCGGCGGAAGCCAGGCAGCGTTCGCAGGCTACCCCCACGGCGGTCCCTTCCAGTCCAAACCTGCCACGGTCCAGGACATCGCCACCGTCCTGGTGCCTGACATTTACGGCAACAACCCCTCGCCCGAGGACATCTACCGCCTGGCCGGAGACGTCCAGCCCGGGAATTCCGGCGGCCCGCTGCTCACCACCGACGGCCAGGTGGCCGGCGTGGTCTTCGCCAAGGCGACGTCGGACGCTGAAGTGGGATTCGCCATCACCATGAATGACGTGGAACCCGTCGCAGAGCAGGCCCCGTCACTGTCCTCGCCCGTTTCCTCCGGGCAGTGCATCAAGAAGTAGAACCCGCGTGGTTACAGGACCTCTGCCAGATAGTCGATGGCGAGCTTGTAACCGAAGATTCCGGCGCCCACGATGACTGCGGAGCAAACCGGTGACAGGTACGAGTGGTGCCGGAACTCCTCCCGCTGGTGCACGTTGGTGATGTGAACCTCGACGGCGGGAAGCTGGACCGCGGCCAAAGCGTCGCGCAGAGCCACGGACGTGTGCGTGAAGGCGCCGGCGTTCAGGACGATCCCCTCTGCCGTGCCCCGTGCCGCGTGGATGGCATCAAGGAGGACACCCTCGTGGTTGGACTGGACGCAGTCCACGGCAAAGCCATGCTTTTCGGCAGCGGACGCCGCCAGCTGCTCCACGTCGGCAAGGGTGGAGGTGCCGTATTTCTCCGGCTCCCGCGTACCCAGCAGGTTCAGGTTGGGGCCATTGATGACCAGGATGGTGCGGCGCCGCGCTGCGGTGGTGGGTTCAGTCATGGATGCCAATCTATCGCCCGGATGGATCTGCCGCGCATTTTTACGCAGGGACGCCCGGGGCGGCTGGCCATTCCTCGCCCGTGCGAGTTCCGAAGCTGCCGCGGAGGCAACGTAACCCAGTTCTGTGGCGGCGGCTTCAACTTTCCGCCGGGTGGCAAGTGACACCCGAGGGAGTCCGCGAAGGGCACGGGAAACGGTGGCGGTGGAGACCTCTGCGACCGTCGCAACATCCCTGATGCTTGCCGCCATTTCCTAGTTCTTGTAGCCGTTGGGGTTGGTTTTTTGCCAGCGCCAGTGGTCCTCGCACATCTGGTCCACGGTCTTGGTGGTGGACCAGCCGAGGTCCGCGAGGGCGGACGTGGCGTCGGCCCAGAAGGCTGGAAGGTCGCCCGCGCGGCGGCCGGTGATCTCGTAGGGGATGGGCTTGCTTGCGGC
>NZ_JBFBKY010000039.1:0-20150 GCF_040702335.1 Pseudarthrobacter sp. NPDC080039
CAACGCCAAAGGAAGTGATGGGGCATCCGATAAGAAGCGGCGGAACGTGATCGGGCGTCCGGCGGGAAGCGGCGGGAGATGATGGGGCGTCCGGCGAGAAGCGGCAGAACGTGATGGGGCGTCGCGAGAAAGACGGCAGAACGTGATGGGGCGTCCCTGGAGCTGTGAAGATGGCCACGATACCGTGGCCAGGGCCCGCTCTGTCCCGTGGCATTTTGTGCCTCCACTAGAATTGATGAAGATGTACGGACTTCGAAGCGCTTGATTTCGGGTTGCGTAGGAAACGAAACGAGCGGCTGCAGTTGCGCCAGTGGTCGGCTCACAACAGGAGGAATCCATATGGCCGAGCACAACGGTGGCAACCGCGGCAATGACCGCGGAGCGTTCCGCGGCAACAACAACTCCGGCGGTGAGCCCCGCGGCTTCAGGTCCCGGTCTGACCGCGATGGCAACAACTTCTCCCGTGGCGAAGCTTCCGGCGGCGGTGAGCGCCGACAGTTTGGCGACCGTGACCGCAAACCGTACGGTGATCGTCCGCGCAGTGAGGGCGAAGGTGAGCGCCGACAGTTCGGTGATCGCGACCGCAAGCCGTTCGGTGACCGTGATCGGAAGCCGTTTGGTGATCGTCCGCGTCGTGATGGTGAGGGCGACCGTCGCGGTTTTGGTGGCGGTGACCGCGACCGGAAGCCGTTCGCTGATCGTGATCGGAAGCCGTTTGGTGATCGTCCCCGTCGTGAGGGCGAAGGTGAGCGCCGACAGTTCGGTGACCGTGACCGGAAGCCGTTTGGTGATCGTCCGCGCCGTGAGGGCGAAGGTGAGCGCCGACAGTTCGGTGATCGCGACCGCAAGCCGTTCGGTGATCGTGATCGGAAGCCGTTTGGTGATCGTCCGCGTCGTGATGGCGAAGGTGAGCGCCGTGGGTACGCTGCCGGTGATCGTGACCGGAAGCCGTTCGGTGATCGTGATCGGAAGCCGTTTGGTGATCGTCCGCGCCGTGAGGGCGAAGGTGAGCGCCGCGGGTACGGTGCCGGTGACCGTGACCGGAAGCCGTTCGGTGATCGTCCGCGTCGTGAGGGCGAAGGTGAGCGCCGTGGGTACGGTGCCGGTGACCGTGACCGTAAACCGTTCGGTGATCGGCAGGACCGCGCGCCCCGCAGCTTCGATCGCGGCGAATCCGGCCGCAGCTCCGGTCCCCGTGGCTTCGGTCGCGACCGCCAGGAAGAGCGTCCGGCGCGTGTGCCCAATGCCGCCGACCTTCGCAGTGCCAACCGGCCGGATCGCGAACGCTCACCCGAGATCGACGAAGACGTTACGGGCAAGGAACTGGACCGGGCCACGCAGCACCAGATCAAGACCCTTGAGGCCAAGAGTTCGGAGTGGGTGGCCCGCCACCTGGTAATGGCTGGCCGCCTGATTGACGACGAGCCTGAGCTTGCCTTCCAGCATGCACTCGCAGCCAGCCGTCGTGGCGGCAGGCTCGCGGCTGTCCGCGAAGCCGTTGGCCTTACTGCCTACGCAGCGGGCCACTACGGCGAGGCGCTCCGCGAATTCCGCACCTTCCGCCGGATCAGTGGCTCCAACGTGCACCTGCCCGTAATGGCCGACTGCGAGCGTGGCCTGGGTCGCCCCGACCGCGCCCTTGACGTTGCCCGTTCCGAGGAAGCCCAGGACCTGGACGCTCCCGGCAAAGTGGAACTGGCCATCGTTGCGGCCGGTGCACGCACGGACCTTGGTCAGCTGGATGCCGCTGTAGCGGAATTGGAAATCCCGCAGTTGGATATCAACCGCGCGTTCTCGTACAGCCCGCGCCTCTTCCGTGCCTATGCCGATGCTCTTGCAGCGGTGGGCCGCCAGGAAGAATCCGGGAAGTGGAGCCGGCAGGCAGTAGTGGCGGAAAACGCCTTGGGCCAGGGTGTGGACGAGGAACCCGAGATCATTGACCTGGGCTGGGACGAGGAAGAGGAAGCCCGCGAAGAGGCCAAGCGTCGCAGGACGCTGGAGGACGCCGCCAGGTCTGCCGACGCCGAAAGCCCGGCAGAGGCGCCCGCCGCCCCTTCGGCCGGCGGCGCGCGCGCCACGGAAGCGAAGGCTGTCCCGGACAGCAGCATCGACGACCAGGAGGCCGACTACTTCGTCTCCGACGACGCTGAATCGGACCAGGACTCGGTGGAGCACGATGAACTCGAGTCCCCGGCTGCAGACCATGCCGCCCCGGAAGACAACGGTGACACCCGGCACCCTGACGAAGGACGGGACTGAACACGGATGACTGACGTGTCCCTTGTTACCCGGTTCGATGCGCTACTGGCCGATCTGGACGGCGTGGTCTATGCAGGGCCACACGCCATTCCCGGAGCTGTCGAATCCCTGAAGAAGCTCTCCGGGCTGGGCATCGGCCTGGGCTACGTGACGAACAATGCGTCCCGTTCGCCCGCAGAGGTTGCGGCGCACCTGCGTGAACTCGGGGCGCCGGCCGAGGACAACCAGGTGGTCAGTTCCTCACAGGCCGCGGCGGACCTGCTTGCCTCCCTGCTGGCACCAGGGTCCAGGGTCCTCATCACCGGAAGCCCTGCACTTGCGCGTGAAATCGAACTTGCAGGCCTGGTTCCCGTGGGCAGCCAGGAAGAGGAGCCCGTGGCAGTGGTACAAGGGTTCAGTCCTGCCATTGGCTGGAAGGACCTGGCGGAGGCTACGTATGTGGTTAACGCCGGTGCGCTGTGGGTGGCCACCAACACTGATATGTCCATACCCCAGGCGCGTGGAATCGCCCCTGGGAACGGCACGCTGGTTGCCGCTGTCGCCGCGGCCACCGGGCAGCAGCCCAAAGTTGCGGGGAAACCCGAGGCTCCGCTGTTCCACTCCGCGGCGAAGCGTCTCGGGGCGGAGCGCCCCCTGGTGGTGGGGGACCGGCTGGACACGGACATCCTGGGCGGCAACAACGCGGGCTTCGCCACCGTTGCCGTGCTTACCGGCGTCGACACGCGCGAGACCATTCTTGCGGCGCGGTCCGCGGAACGGCCCAACTACATCATCGGCAACCTGACGGACCTGCACCGCTCCTACCCGGAGGTGACGCACGACGACGGCACCTACACGTGCGGCCAGGCGACGGCACGCGTGGCCAACGGAGCCGTGGGCATCATCGGCGGCCAGGATGACCTGGATTCATGGCGGGCAGCATGCGCGGCATGGTGGGCCGCCACCCCGGACGCCGCAAACGCACAGGCGCCCAAGCTGGTGTGGATGGATCACTAGACTGGTTCAATGACTGAGCTGACCGAACCGGACGACGCGGCAGCCCAGCCCGCTCCCGAATGGCCGGAGGAAGCCACCGGGGAGACCGGGCAGGGCATCACGGATCCGGACGTGGCACGGTCCGTGGCAAGGCTCCTCGACATACCCCGGCTCCCGGCCGCGGAGCACGAGGCCATCTACAACGCGCTCCACGATGACCTGCTGGCCACCCTCAACAGTGATCCCACAGACAGCATCCGTGCTGCCACCGACCCCGGCCGCGGGGAGGCCTGATGCCGCCCCGCCTCGACCAGGCCCTGGTGGCACGCGGCCTGGCAAGGTCACGCACGCACGCAGCCTCGCTCATCGCCGAAGGCAAGGTCAGCTCCGGTGGCCAGGTCCTCGCCAAGGCATCCCTGCAGGTTGACGACGGCCGGGACCTCGCCGTCCAACACGATGAGCAGGATACCTATGCAAGCCGTGCCGCCCACAAGCTGGCCGGCGCGCTGGACGCCTTCCCCGGGGTATCGGCACAGGGCAAACGGTGTCTCGACGCCGGTGCGTCCACTGGCGGATTTACCGACGTCCTCCTTCGCCGAGGGGCCGCGCGCGTGGTGGCGGTCGACGTCGGACACGGCCAGCTGGTGCCGCACCTCCGGGACGATCCGCGGGTGGATGTCCACGAGGGAATGAACGTCAGGTACATGGGGCCGGCTGACATCGGCGGACCGGCGGCCCTGACCGTCGCGGACCTCTCCTTCATCTCCCTCACCCTGGTGGTGCAGCCGCTGGCGGACTGCACCGAACCCGCGGGTGACCTGGTGCTGATGGTCAAGCCGCAGTTCGAAATCGGCAAGGACCGCCTGGGCCGGACCGGGGTGGTTACGTCGGAGCGGGAGCGGCGGATGGCGGTGGAGAAAGTCGCCAGGGCTGCCCTCGACGCCGGGCTGGACCTGTGCGGCCTGGCGGTCAGTCCGTTGCCCGGACAGGACGGAAACGTCGAATACTTCCTGTGGATAAAACGCAGGATCAGCAAAGACTTGCCTAAGATCGAAGAGCGAGAGGCAGCAGCCGCTGCGTTGCTCGGACAAATCTGGCCGAACCACTAGAGAGCGGAACCTGATGAGCAGGCGTGTACTGGTCCTTGCCCACACCGGCCGCGAGGAGTCGTTGAAAGCCGCCTGGGAGGCCTGCGCCCTGCTGCACGCCTCGGGCATGGTCCCCGTGATGCAGGAGTCCGAACTCGGCGACATGGAGCGGTTCTTTGGCCACCTGGCCCAGCCGGTTGAGGTGCTCCACGACCACGTGCAGCTGCCCGACGTTGAACTTGTCATGGTCCTCGGCGGCGACGGAACCATCCTGCGGGCAGCCGAACTGGTCCGCGAGGTGGACGTGCCGCTGCTGGGCGTCAACCTGGGCCACGTGGGTTTCCTGGCCGAAAGCGAGCGGGCCGACCTGGCCCAAACCGTCGAGTGGATTGCCAGCCGTGAGTACACGGTTGAAGAGCGCATGACCATCGATGTCCAGGTGTGGGTCCGCGGCCAGAAGATTTGGCACACCTGGGCTTTAAACGAAGCAGCCATCGAGAAAGCCAACCGGGAACGGATGCTGGAAGTGGTGACCGAGGTGGACGAGCGTCCGCTGACGTCCTTCGGCTCCGACGGCATCGTGCTGGCCACACCCACAGGGTCCACGGCCTATGCATTCTCCGCCGGCGGACCGGTGGTGTGGCCGGAGGTCGAGGCTCTGGTGATCGTGCCCATCAGCGCTCACGCGCTCTTCGCGAAGCCGCTGGTCGTCTCGCCCAGGTCCAAGCTGGCCGTCGAGGTCCTGGGCCGCACCGACGCGCAGGGCGTCCTGTGGTGCGATGGCCGCCGCTCCGTGGACCTGCCGCCCGGCGCCCGCGTGGAAGTGACCAAGTCCGCCACCCCCGTCCGGCTGGCACGCACCCACCAAACGCCGTTCTCCGCCCGGCTGGTCCGAAAGTTTGAGCTGCCCATCCACGGGTGGCGCGGCCCGGTGCCGAAATCCGATGCCGTACACACCGGCCCCATCCCCATTGTGCGGACACCGCGGCCCATGCCGCCGCTGCCCGTACCGCAGGTGGATAACCCGGGCAGCGATCCCGATCCGTCGACCGCAAAGTGAATCCATGCTTGAAGAACTGAGAATCCGCGATCTTGGCGTCATCACCGACGCAACGCTGCCGCTCGGCCCGGGACTGAGCGTGGTCACCGGAGAAACCGGTGCCGGCAAGACCATGGTGGTCACCGCCGTCGGGCTTTTGCTGGGCGCCCGCTCGGACGCCGGTGCCGTGCGCAGCGGCGCCAAAAGCGCCACCGCCGAGGCCGTGCTTAAGCTCGACACGGGACATCCCGCTGTCGCCCGTGCCCTGGACGCCGGCGGGGAGGCTGAGGAGTTCGACGGCGGTACGGAGCTGATCCTTGCCCGCCGCCTGGGTGCGGACGGACGGAGCCGGGCGTTCCTGGGCGGCCGGGCAGCGCCGGTGGGTGTCCTGGCCGAGATCGGCGAGTCCCTGGTGGTGGTTCACGGCCAGTCCGACCAGATCCGCCTGAAGAGCGCCACGGCCCAGCGCGAAGCCCTGGACAAATTCGCGGGCGAGACCCTGGCCGGGCCGTTGGCGGCCTATCAGGACCTGTACAGCCGGTGGAAAGCCAGCCAGGCGGAACTGGACAGCCTCCGCAGCGCGGCACGGGACCGGCTCCGCGAAGCCGAATCCCTGGAAGCGGCCCTCGCCGAGATCGACGATGTTGATCCGCAGCCGGGGGAGGACGAGCTGCTCAAGGCCGAGGCCGTGAAGCTTGCCAACGTGGAAGAACTGCGGATTGCCGCCAGCACCGCGCACCAGGCCCTCATCGCTGAGGACTTCGGTGAAGCGGGCGACGCAACCACCTTGGTGGACTCCGCCAAACGCACCCTTGAGCACGTGGCTGAGCACGACGCCGAACTGGGGTCAGCGGCCGCCCGGCTGGCAGAGGTGGGCTTCCTGCTCAACGACATCGCCACCGAATTGGCCAGCTACCAGGCCGGCCTGGACTCCGAAGGCCCGGAACGGCTCGCCGAAATCGAGGACCGGCGCGCCGCCTTGGCCAAACTGGTCCGCAAGTATGCCCCCACCATTGACGAAGTACTTGAGTGGGCTGAGAAGGCGCGCGTCAGGTTCGATGAACTGCAGGACGATACATCCCGCATCGAGGCCCTGGACGCGGAGGTGGTCCGCGCCGAAGCGGACCTGACCAAGCAGTCAGCCGCCATCAGCAAGATCCGCGCCAAAGCTGCCAAGGACCTGTCCGCCCGCGTCAGCGCCGAGCTGAAGGCCCTGGCCATGGCCGACGCCACACTGGTGATCAACCTCGACACCGCCGGGCAGCTCGGCCCGCACGGCGCGGACGAGATCAGTTTCCTGCTGCAGCCGCATTCCGGCGCCCCGGCCCGGCCGCTCGGCAAGGGGGCTTCCGGCGGTGAACTGTCCCGCGTGATGCTGGCCATCGAAGTGGTGCTGGCCGCCGTCGACCCCGTCCCCACGTTCGTGTTCGACGAGGTGGACGCAGGCGTGGGCGGCCGTGCCGCCGTTGAAATCGGCCGCCGGCTGGCCATGCTGGCCCGCCACGTCCAGGTGCTTGTGGTCACCCACCTGCCGCAGGTGGC
The DNA here is from genome assembly GCF_040702335.1 of Pseudarthrobacter sp. NPDC080039. Taxonomy (NCBI): domain Bacteria; kingdom Bacillati; phylum Actinomycetota; class Actinomycetes; order Micrococcales; family Micrococcaceae; genus Pseudarthrobacter; species Pseudarthrobacter sp. NPDC080039. Next base: position 6,904 of record NZ_JBFBKY010000039.1, read on the forward strand.
CGCCTTCGCCGACCAGCACATCACTGTGACCAAAACCTCGGTCAGGGGAGCCGACGGCGGCACCTCCACCGGCTTCACATCCAGTGATGTCCGGCTCCTTGACGAGCCTGAGCGGGTGCGCGAACTCGCCCGTATGCTGGCGGGCCAGGAGGACTCGGAATCGGCGCAGGCGCACGCCCGGGAGCTGCTGGATGACGCCAAACTCCTTCCGCAGCGCACTTGACCCGGACAACGACGGGACGACGCAAATGATGATAGGCTCGAACTCCGTGGTGCAGCGATCAAATTCCCGTGTAAATTCCCGGTTCCCGGGTTCCTCCAAGACGACGAAGCACATTTTTGTCACCGGCGGTGTGGCGTCCTCGCTCGGCAAGGGACTGACGGCGTCCAGCCTTGGTCACCTCCTGCGGGCGCGCGGCCTGTCCGTCACGATGCAGAAGCTCGATCCCTACCTGAACGTGGATCCGGGCACGATGAACCCCTTCCAGCACGGTGAGGTCTTCGTCACCGACGACGGCGCCGAGACGGACCTGGATATCGGGCACTACGAGCGCTTCCTCGACGAGAACCTCGAAGGTTCCGCGAACGTGACCACTGGCCAGATCTACTCCACCGTGATCGCCAAGGAACGCCGCGGCGAGTACCTCGGCGACACCGTGCAGGTCATCCCGCACATCACCGATGAAATCAAGCGCCGCATGCGCCTGCCCGCTGAGGGCAAGAACGCTCCGGACGTGATCATCACCGAAATCGGCGGCACCGTTGGCGACATCGAGTCCCAGCCCTTCCTCGAATCCGCCCGCCAGGTCCGCCAGGACATCGGCCGGACCAACGTGTTCTTCCTCCACGTCTCACTGGTGCCCTACATTGGCCCGTCCCAGGAACTGAAGACCAAGCCCACGCAGCACTCTGTCGCCGCACTGCGCTCCATCGGCATCCAGCCCGAGGCCATCGTGATCCGCTCGGACCGCGAAGTGCCCGAGGCCATGCGGGAAAAGATCGGGCGTATGTGCGACGTCGATATCGACGCCGTGGTGAACGCCGCCGATGCCCCCAGCATCTACGACATCCCCAAGACCCTGCACAGCCAGGGCCTGGATTCCTACATCGTCCGTGCCCTTGACCTGCCGTTTAAGGACGTTGACTGGACCAGCTGGGACCGCCTCCTCGAGGCCGTCCACAACCCCAAGCACCACGTCGAAATCGCCTTGGTGGGCAAGTACATCGACCTGCCGGACGCCTACCTCTCCGTCACCGAGGCACTGCGCGCCGGCGGCTTCGCCAATGACGCCAAGGTCAAGATCCGCTGGGTTCCGTCCGACGAGTGCGAGACCCGCGAAGGCGCCATCAAGGCGCTCGACGGCGTTGACGCCATCTGCGTGCCCGGCGGCTTCGGCATCCGTGGACTCGAAGGCAAGCTCGGCGCACTGAAGTTCGCCCGCGAAACCAAGCTCCCCGTCCTTGGCCTGTGCCTTGGCCTGCAGTGCATGGTCATCGAATACGCCCGCAACGTGGTGGGGCTGGAAGGCGCCTCCTCCAGCGAGTTTGACCCTGACTCCAAGTACCCCGTGATTGCCACCATGGAGGAGCAGCTGGAATTTGTCGAAGGCCGCGGCGACCTGGGCGGCACCATGCGCCTGGGTCTCTACGAAGCCAAACTGGATGAAGGCTCAGTCATTGCCGGAACGTACGGCAAGACCACCGTCAGCGAACGCCACCGGCACCGCTACGAAGTCAACAACAAGTACCGCCAGCAGATCGCGGACAAGGGCCTGGTCTTCTCCGGCACTTCCCCGGACGGCAAGCTGGTGGAATTCGTTGAGCTGCCCGCCGACGTCCACCCGTACTATGTGGCCACGCAGGCGCACCCCGAGCTGAGCTCGCGGCCCACCCGCCCGCACCCGCTGTTCGCCGGCCTGGTCAAGGCTGCGCTGGACCACCAGAACGCGGGTCACCAGGGCGCTGCCGACACGGCTGTGCCCGCGGCTGGCGAGCCTGCGGCATCGGGTAGCGTTACGGGTAAGTAGCCAAGAGAACACATAAAGGACGGCGCGATGCCTGGTACACCTGAAGCCACCCCTGCCAAACAGGTTTCGGATGCACCAAGCCCGCGCCGTCTTTTGTCTTCCGAGAAGGTCTACGAGGGCCGGATCTGGGACGTCGTCAGTGACACCTTCCAGCTCTCGGAGACCGGGGACGCCCTGACCCGCGACTACATCGACCACCCCGGCGCCGTGGCCATCCTGCCCATGAACGACCAGGGCCAGATCCTGCTCCTGAAGCAGTACCGGCATCCGGTGGGAATGGACCTGTGGGAGGTTCCCGCGGGCCTGCTGGACGTCGAGGGCGAGGACTTCGTGGTGGGGGCGGCGCGGGAACTCGCCGAGGAAGCGGACCTCGCCGCCGGAACCTGGAACGTCCTGGCCGACGTCTTCAACTCTCCCGGATCCTCCAGCGAGGCCATCCGTATCTACCTGGCCCGCGACCTGACCGAGGTGCCGCATCACGAGCGCCATGAACGGACGGATGAGGAAGCGGAAATCGAGTTCCACTGGATCAGCCTGGACGACGCCGTGGCCTCCGTCCTGGCGGGCCGCCTGCACAACCCGTCCGCCGTCGTCGGGATCCTTGCCGCCGCAGCCGCCCGCGCCGGCGGCTATGAAGACCTTCGCCCCGCCGACGCGCCCTGGCCCGCACACCCCAGCCAGCGCTGATGGTCCCGGGTCCTTCGGCTGAGGCAGCACCGGCTGTCGAACCGGCTCCGGAAACGCAAGGGCCCGGTGCCGCTCCTGCCGGGATCCCTGCCGCCATCGACCGCGGAATCACCGACTACCTCCAGCACATGGGCGTGGAACGGGGACTGGCGGTAAACACGCTGGCGGCCTACCGCCGCGACCTGGCCCGGTACGCCCGCTACCTCACCGCCGCTGGCTGCACGCGTCCCGCGGATATCACGCGGCACCACGTCACCGGCTATGTCCGGGCCCTTTCGGACGGGTCCGACGGCGGCTCCGCACTTGGCGTCCGATCGGCAGCACGGACCGTGGTGGCCGTCCGGGGCCTGCACAAGTTCTGGGCCCTGGAGGGCTACACCCCGGCCGATCCGGCCCGCGAAGTGCACCCGCCGATGGCGGGCAAGCGGCTCCCCAAGGCCATCAGCGTTGACGAGGTCACCAGGATCCTGGAGGCCGCCGGCACCGATACCGCCACGGGGCTGCGCGACCGCGCCCTCCTTGAATTCCTGTACTCCACGGGCGCCAGGATCAGCGAAGCTGTGGGACTGGACGTTGACGATATCTCCCTTGCGGAGCCGGAATCCGGGCCTGCCATTGTCCGGCTGTTCGGCAAGGGATCGAAGGAACGGCTGGTCCCGCTGGGTTCGTACGGGGCCCGCGCGATTGATGCCTACCTGGTCCGGGGCCGCCCGCTGCTCGCCGCCAAAGGCAAGGGAACGCCCGCGTTGTTCCTCAATGCCCGCGGTGGCAGGATCAGCCGGCAGAGCGCCTGGACCATCCTGAAAGCGGCGGCGGAAAAGGCGAATATCACCCGCGATGTCTCGCCGCACACCCTGAGGCACTCCTTTGCCACCCATCTGCTCGAAGGCGGCGCCGACGTCCGGGTGGTCCAGGAACTGCTGGGCCACGCGTCGGTGACCACCACCCAGGTGTACACGCTGGTCACGGCCGACACACTGCGCGAGATCTATGCAGCCGCGCATCCCCGGGCCCTGGGTTAGGGGGGCCGGGATGGGCGCAGCGGAGGTGACGCTCTGCTTCCTCCTCCGGGAAGGAGAGAACGGGGCCGAGGTCCTCCTCGGGTTGAAACAGACAGGGTTTGGCAGGGGCAAGATCGTTGGCATCGGCGGCCATGTGGAGCCGGGCGAGACGCAAGCGCAGGCTGTGATCCGGGAGGTGCTGGAAGAAACCGGAGTGGTTCTCCAGGCGGAGGACCTGGCCGACGCCGGCGCCGTGCACTTCGTGTTCCCGGCGCGGCCTGACTGGGACATGAAGACCACGCTCTTCACTGCGCGCACCTGGCAGGGCGACCCGCTGCCCAGCGACGAGATCCTGCCCGAGTGGTTCAGGGTGGAGGCGCTGCCGGTGGAGCGCATGTGGCAGGACGCAGACCACTGGCTTCCGGTAGTGCTGGAAGGCCGCCGCGTCAACGTGGTGGTCACCATGCACACGGACAACGAGTCCGTCGCCTCATCCGAAAGCCTCCTGGACTAGCGTCCTGACCTGGCTTCCCTGACAAAGCCGCAAACGGCGAAGCAGGTGAAACGCCGACGGCGGGGCGGCACCCAAGTGCCGGCCCGCCGTCGAACGCTCTTGCCCAGAGGAGGCTACGGAAGGTGCCGCTCCTCATGGCCGTTGTATTCGCTCAGCGGCCTGATCAGGGAGTTGGCGTCCAGCTGCTCCATGATGTGCGCGGTCCAGCCGGTGATCCGGCTGGCCACGAACAATGGAGTGAAAGTGGGGGTGTCGAAGCCCATCAGGTGGTAGGTGGGGCCGGCCGGGTAGTCCAGGTTTGGCTTGATTGCCTTGGCCTCGTCCATCGCCTGTTCCAGGCCGTTGTACAGCCCCAGCAGCTCGGGACGGCCGTAGTGGGCGATCATCTTGTCCAGAGCCGCCTTCATGGTGGGAACACGCGAATCGCCGTGCTTGTAGACGCGGTGGCCGAATCCCATGACCTTCTTCTTCTGCGCCAGGGCGTTTTCCATCCAGTCCTTCGCCCGGGCCGCAGCCTCCTCGAGGGACTCCTCCTGCCGGATGCCGATTTCGTCGAAGGTGTGCATGACGGCCTCGTTGGCACCGCCGTGGAGCGGGCCCTTCAAAGCTCCGATGGCTCCGGTCACGGCTGAGTGCAGGTCGGACAGCGTGGACGTGATCACCCGGGCCGTAAAGGTGGAGGCGTTGAAGGAGTGCTCGGCGTACAGGATCATCGAGACGTTGAACGCCTCCACCACCTCCGGAACCTGCTCCTCACCGAAGGCCATCCACAGGAAGTTCGCCGAGTACCCCAGGTCGTCACGCGGTTCCACGACGTCCTGGCCGTGGCGGCGGCGCTGGTCATAGGCCACCACCGCCGGCATGGCGGCGAACAGGTCCAGGGCCTTGGCCATATTCGACTCCCGGGAGGAATCCTCGGCCAGCGGGTGCCGGGCGCCCATAACGGAGGCCGCGGTCCGGCAGACATCCATCGGGTGCGAGGTGGTGGGCAACGCGTCGATCACCTGTTTGACCACCGGATCGAGGGTGCGGCCGGCCCGCTCCTTGGCAGTGAACTCCGCCAGCTGCTCCTGCGTGGGCAGTTCACCATTCCACAGCAGGTAGGCCACTTCCTCGAAGCTGCACCGGGCGGCCAGTTCCTGGACGGGGTATCCCCGGTACAGCAAAGAGTTCGTGTCCGGGTTGACCTTCGAGACCGCGGTGTAGTCCACCACGACGCCGGCAAGGCCCTTTTTGATCTCATTTTCAGCCATGCTGAAACTCCTTTGTTCCTGAAGCCAGTGTTCCTAAAAGCCAGTGTTCCTGAAGCTTGTCTTCCTGAAACCATTGCCCGGCTGCTACCGGCATTCCGGTGGGCTGCCAGGGCGGGATGTCAGGTTCCGGGGATCCGGAAGTTGAAAACCCCGGTGTCAAAGTGGTTGTAGGCCTCATAGTCAACGAGGTCGTAGAGCCGGGCACGGGTCAGCATGCTCGCAACCTGTGCCTCCTGGGTGCCGTCGGATTTGATCGATTCCAGAGTACGCTCAGCAGCGCCCATGGCACTACGGAGCAGCGTGACCGGATAAATGATCATGTTGACGCCCACCCCGGCCAGCTGGTCCACGGTGAACAGGTCGCTCTTGCCGAACTCGGTCATGTTGGCCAGGATCGGCACGTCCACGGCGTCGCGTATGGCCTGGAACTCGCTGAGGTCCTTCATGGCTTCGGGGAAGATCGCGTCGGCGCCGGCCTCGACCAGGGCCTGAGCCCGCTGCTGGGCCGCTTCCAGCCCGTCGGTGGCGCGGATGTCCGTCCGGGCCATGATCAGGAAGTTTGGATCGCGCCGCGCGTCGGCGGCGGCACGGATTCGCTTGGTGGCGGTGTCCAGGTCCACCACGTTCTTGCCGTCCAGGTGGCCGCAGCGCTTGGGGTTGAACTGGTCCTCGATGTGGCAGCCCGCCAGGCCCGCGTTCTCGAGTTCCTGCACTGTGCGGGCCACGTTCATGGGTTCACCGAACCCGGTGTCGGCGTCCACGATCGAGGGCAGGTCCGTCATGCGGGCAATCTGTCCGGCCCGGGTAGCCACCTCGGTGAGCGTTGTCAGCCCGATGTCCGGCAGGCCCAGGTCGTTGGCCAGCACGGCGCCGGAAATGTAGACGCCGGCGAAGCCCTTCTCCTCGATCAGGCGGGCCGAAAGCGGGTTGAACGCGCCGGGGAACTGCTGGATGGTGCCGGAGGAGAGCAGCTCCCGGAAGCGGATCCGCTTCTGCTCCGGTGTGGTCTTCGAGTACAGCATCAGAAGAGTCCCTTCGGTGCCGCCGCCAGGTCGATGACGCCGGGGGCAGCGGTGATGTTCAGCTGGTCCAGTTCGCCCGCGGCGAGTTGGGGGAGGCGTTCGACGGCGGCAAGGAACCGTTCGATCTCGGCCTCCTCCACGAGGCCGGCGGCGAGGGTGCGGAACTTGTTGACGTACTGTTCCCGCGCGAACGGCCGGGCGCCCAGCGGGTGCGCATCGGCCACGGCGATCTGGTCGGTGATGACGGAGCCGTCCTTGAGCGTGATCTCCACAGAGCCGCCGAAGGCCTTCTCGGCGATGTCCAGGGAGTGGTAGCGGCGGGTCCATTCGGGGTCTTCCACTGTGGTGACCTTATGCCACAGTTCCACGGTATCCGGGCGCCCAGCGCGTTCAGGCGCGTAGGAGTCCACGTGGTGCCAGGCCCCGTCCTGCAGGGCGACGGTGAAGATGTAGGGGATGGAGTGGTCCAGGGTTTCCCGGCTCGCGGTGGGGCTGTATTTCTGGGGGTCGTTGGCGCCGGAGCCGATCACGTAGTGGGTGTGGTGGCTGGTTTTGAACAGCACGGACTGGACGTTGGCGGGATCGGTAACCTCGGGGTGCTCGCGGTGCAGCTTGCGGGCGAGGTCGATCCAGGCCTGGGCCTGGTACTCGGCCGAGTGTTCCTTGGTGTAGGTGTCCAGGATGGCGCGTTTGGCTTCGCCGGGGGTGGGGAGCGGGACCATGTAGGAAGCGTCAGGGCCGTCCAGCATCCAGGCGATGACGCCGTCTTCGCCTTCGTAGATCGGCACCGGCGAGGTCTGGCCGCGCATGGCCCGGTCTGCAGACTCGATGGCCATTTTGCCGGCGAACGCCGGAGCGTGGGCTTTCCAGGTGGAGATCTCACCCTTGCGGGACTGGCGGGTTGCGGTGGTGGTGTGCAGCGCCTGCCCGATGGACTGGAAGATGGTTTCGACGTCCAGTCCCAGCAGGGTGCCAATGCCGGCCGCGGCCGAGGGACCCAGATGGGCCACATGGTCGATCTTGTGCTTGTGCAGGCAGATGGCCTTGACCAGGTTGACCTGGATCTCGTAGCCGGTGGCGATGCCGCGGACCAGGTCGTGGCCGCTGGATCCGACGTGCTGGGCGACGGCCAGGATCGGCGGGATGTTGTCGCCCGGGTGGGAGTAATCGGCGGCGAGGAACGTGTCATGGTAGTCCAGTTCGCGGACGGCCACGCCGTTGGCCCAGGCAGCCCATTCCGGCGCCACCCGCTCCTCGATGCCGAAAACCTTGGAGCCCTTGCCTCCGGTGGTGGGGCCGTGGGTCAGTGCCTGGGCGCGGGCGGCGACGATGGGGGCCCGGTTCAGGGACGCGATGGCCACCGAGGCGTTGTCGATGATCCTGTTGATCACCATGTCGGTCACCTCGTCGGAGACCGCGACGGGGTCAGCCGCCACCTGGGCAATCTTGTAGGCGAGCTGGTCCTCGCGGGGCAGGTTTTCTTCGCTCTTGTAGACGCGGACGTGGTGTTCCTTAACCATGATGCTCCTTTGGATGGGTCGCGTGGGTTGCTTTGACGTGGGAGAGGCTTCGGTGCAAGTGGACGATAGTGGCAGCCTCGGCGAGCTTCGGGTTGCCGGCCGCGATCGCCTCGGCGATGGCGGCATGTTCGGCGGCTGCGGCGGTGAGGCGGCGCGCGTCGTCAGCTGCCAGCCGCCGGATCCGGACCAGGTGGACACGCAGGCTGCGCATGGCCTGGGCCAGGTAGGAATTAGAGATGGCTGCATCAATGGCGGTGTCCAGCCGCCCGACGAGTTCGTAGTAGTCATGGAGGGCAGGTTCGTCGCCGCTTATGAGCTCCGGAGCCCGCAGGAGTTCCTGCCGCAGGCGTTCGAATATTGCGGCATCACCGCGCCGGGCGGCCAGCGCTGCGGCCTTGCCCTCGAGGGTTTCGCGGAGTTCGAAGAGTTCGTCGATGTCCTCGAGGGAGATGTCGGTGACCACCACGCCGCGGCCGCCCGCCATGGTCAGCCCTTCCGCCGTGAGGCGGCCCAAGGCTTCCCGCAGCGGGGTGCGCGAGACGCCCAGGCGTTCGGACTGTTCCACCTCCGCAAGAACCGTTCCGGGCGCCAGGCGCCATTCGACGATGTCGTCGCGCAGGGCGGCATAGGCCTTGTCGCTGGCACGCATCGGCGGCCTCCTTCCTCGGTAACTCGATCAGTGTATACACAGGAGGGTGAGAATGACAGCGTTCACCTCATTTTTCGCCGATAGTCGAGTTTTCTGTATACAAAACCCTTGTAGGCCTGCTGGGTTCCCACTACCATGAGCTGCATCACAATGTCGGGGAGGGGATTACCTCATGGTCACCAACAGCTACATGGACAGCTACCGGCGCAGCGTTGAACAGCCCGAGGATTTCTGGCTGGAGGCAGCGCAAAAGATTTCCTGGACTTCTCCGCCCCACTCGGCGCTGGACTCCAGCCGGGCGCCTTTGTACCGCTGGTTTCCTGACGGCATCCTGAACACCTCCTACAACGCACTCGACCGGCACGTCGCAGAGGGGCGCGGCGGGCAGGACGCGCTGATTTACGACTCCGCCATGCTGGGAACGCAGCTGCGCTATACCTACGCCGAACTTAAGGACCTCGTTGCGCGCTTTGCCGGCGTGCTGCGGGCCAACGGCGTGGGCAAGGGGGACCGGGTGGTGATCTACATGCCGATGATTCCGGAAGCCGCCATTGCCATGCTGGCCACCGCCAGGCTCGGGGCTGTGCATTCTGTGGTTTTCGGCGGCTTTGCGCCGAAGGAGCTGGCGGCCAGGATCAGGGATGCGGAACCGGCCATGGTGGTCACCGCCTCGGGCGGTATCGAACCGTTGCGCCGCATCGAGTACCTGCCGGCTGTTGCCGAAGCACTCCGGCTGGCGGATTCACCGGACATTCCTGTTCTGGTCAAGGCCCGTGAGGGCTTCACCGCAACAACGGCGGACCATGCGGGCTGGCTTGATTGGGACAAGTCCATGGCGACGTCCGTGCCCGCCACCCCGGTTGACGTGCAGGCAACCGACCCCCTCTATATCCTTTACACCTCTGGAACCACGGGCACGCCCAAGGGTGTGGTGCGGGACAACGGCGGCCACGCGGTCGCCCTGCGCTGGACGCTGGAGAATATCTACGACGTCGGTCCCGGAGACGTGATGTGGACAGCTTCGGACGTCGGCTGGGTGGTCGGGCACTCTTACATCGTCTACGGTCCACTGCTGGCGGGCGCCACCACCGTGATGTATGAAGGAAAGCCTGTGGGCACTCCCGACGCCGGCGCTTTTGGGCGCGTGATCCAGGACCACCGGGTCAACGTGCTGTTCACGGCGCCGACGGCGCTGCGGGCCATCCGTAAGGCTGACCCGGAAGCGGAGCTGCTGAGGCACTACGATGTCTCCAGCCTGCGCACCCTGTTCACGGCGGGCGAGCGGCTGGACACGGACACCTTCCACTGGGCCTCCCGCATCCTCGGTGTCCCGGTGGTGGACCACTGGTGGCAGACAGAAACCGGCTGGGCGATCTGTGCGAACCCGCGGGGGCTGGAGAAGCTGCCCATCAAGGCCGGCTCACCGACGGTGCCGATGCCCGGGTTCCGGCTGCGGATCCTTGACGGTGCCGGGACGGAGGTGGAGTCCGGAGCCGAGGGCAATATCGTGCTGGGGCTGCCGCTGCCGCCGGGCACGCTTACCACGTTGTGGGGAAACGACGAGAGATACATGTCCTCCTACCTTCAGGCCTTTGAGGACTGCTACGCCACGGGGGATTCCGGGTACCGCGATGCGGATGGTTACCTGTTCGTCATGGGCCGGACCGACGACATCATCAACGTTGCGGGCCACCGGCTTTCCACCGGCGCCATGGAACAGGTGATAGGGCAGCATCCAGCCGTTGCCGAATGTGCGGTGATCGGCCTGGCGGACCCCCTCAAGGGCCAGCGTCCCAGCGGCTACGTGGTGCTCAAGTCCGGCGTGGACATCCCCGAAGACGTGCTGGCCAAGGACCTGGTGGCGCTGGTCCGGCGGGACATCGGGGCAGTCGCCGACTTCAAGCACGTGACGGTAGTGGACGCCCTGCCCAAGACGCGCTCCGGAAAAATCCTCCGCAAGACGATGCGCCAGATAGCGGACGGTGAGGAGTACGCGGTGCCCTCCACGATTGAAGATCCAGGAGTTATCGAACAGCTGCTCGGGGCCCTGCGGCCAGGACCGGCGGACGCAGGCTGAACCAGACGGACGTGCCCGTGGGATTCTCAGGGAGCGTTCCAGCGGTATTCGTTCTCCGGCCTGCCGGGGGTTCCGTAGCGGGCAGTCCTGGAAACCGTGCCGGCGTCGGCAAGATATTCAAGGTAGCGGCGCGCCGTCACGCGGGACATACCCAGGGCATCCATCACTTCGGTGGCCGACACAGCTTCAGGCTGGCGGCGGAGGAACTCCTGGACGGAGCCAAGGGTCGAGGTGGAGAGGCCCTTGGGAAGCGGAAGTTCGGATGGCGCCCGCAGGCTGGCAAAAGCCCGGTCCACCTCGCTTTGGGACGCGCCGCCCCTCCCCGGACCGGCGCTGGAACCGGCAAGCTGCTGGCGGAACTGGCGGTAGTTTTCCAGCTTGTCCGAGAATGTGGCGAACGTGAACGGCTTGATCAGGTACTGCACGACGCCGATGGCCACGGCGCTGCGGACAATCGCCAGCTCACGCACGGCAGTGATGGCGATGATGTCCGCCAGGATCCCGGCTGAACGCATGCGCCTGGCAATGTCCAGGCCGTGCAGGTCGGGCAGGTTCATGTCCAGCAGGACCAGTTCCACCGGCTCGCCGGCAGCCACGAATTCGTTCAGCAGCCGCAGGGCGGACTGGCCGTCCGGAGCAGTCCCGGCGAGTTCGAATCCTTCCAGCCGCCCCACGTACGCGGCGTGTGCTGCCGAAGCGACCGCCTCGTCTTCGACGACGAGGACCCGGATGTTGCTCACTGTCTGTGCTCCTTCTCCGCGGACACCGCTGCGGGCAGGAACACCTGGAACTTGGCGCCACGACGGCCGTTGATGGCCAGCGTACCGCCCAAACGCTGCACGGCCTGCCGCACCAGCGCCAGGCCGATGCCCCGGCCGCCCGTCCCTGCCGGCTTCGTGCTGAATCCGTGACGGAAGATTTTCTCTGCATCCGCGGGGTCGATGGGCGCGCCGGAGTCATTGACGGCGATGTCCAGTCCTTCTTCGTCCGCCTCCAGCGTCAGGACCACGCGCCGCGGCGGGGGTGCATCTGCGGCGGCGTCGATGGCGTTGTCCAGCAGGTTGCCCAGGATAGTCACCAGGTCCTGGACCGCCACCCCGGCAGGTGCGCCGGAGCCAAGGGTGGACACATCCAGCTGGACGCCGCGCTCGTGGGCCTCGGCCACCTTCCCCATGACCAGGGCACCCACCACCGGCTCATCGATCGAGCTCACCATGTCATCAGTCAGCCGCTGGCTCAGGGCCAGGTCCTGCGTGGCAAAGTCCAGGGCTTCCCCCGTGCGGCCAAGCTCAAGGAGCGAAACCATGGTGTGCAGTCTGTTGGCGTGTTCGTGCGTTTGGGCCCGCAGCGCGTCGGAAAGGGTGCGCATGGTCTGCAGCTCGTTGCCCAGTGCCTCGATTTCCGTCCGGTCCCGGAGGGTGGCCACGGTGCCGTAGACGGGAACCTTTCCGCGGGCGCCGGGGGAGTCGGGACCATGAGCCGGTCGCTGGTTGACCACCAGCACCCGTGAACCGGCCAGGACGATCTCATCCTTGGTGGCGCGTCCGGACTCGAACAGGCTGCGCAGTTGGGGGTCCAAAGGAAGGTCTGCCAGTGAAGGTGGCCGGGTGGGATCATTACTGCCGGTTTCCGGCAGGCCCAGCAGCTCAGCTGCCTGGTCGTTGTACATCACCACCCTCTTCCGGGTATCGATCAGGATCAGCCCTTCGCGGACCGAATGCAGCACGGACTCGTAATACGCGAACAGCTGCGCCAATTGTTCCGGCCCCCAGCCGCGCGTCACCCGACGAAGGTACCTTCCCAACAGCCATGATGCCAGGGAACCGCCCAGCAGCAGGGCCACGCCGACGGCGAGCAGGACGGGCAGGCGCCCGGCGAAGGCGACGTCGACGTTGCGGACGGTAACGCCGACGGCCACCAGCGCCTTGACCGCCCCCGTCCCGTCCTTGACCGGGACGATGGTCCGTACGGACGGCCCCAGCGTGCCTGCGGTCACTTCAGTGAATGCGTGGCCCTGGAGCGCGGCGTCGATGGAACCGATGTAAGGCCGGCCCAGCTCCTCGTCCCGGGGATGCGTCCACCGGGTCCGGTCCGGGGCCATGATGGTGATGAAGTCAACGTCCGCCGCCGCCATGACGTCCTTGGCATAGGGCTGCAGGATGGCGGACGGGTTTGGCGTGGCAGCAGCCTGGAGCACCAGGGGATTGGCGGCGATGGCGGCCGCCACGCCTCCCATCCGCCAGCCTGCTTCGTCATACGTCCGGTCCCGGGCATCGACGTAGGCGGCGGTCCCCACAATGGCGATAAAGGACACCACGATCAGCAGGTTCGCCACGAAGAGCCGGCGCGCGATACTCCAGCGGTGGATCATGCGTACCTCCATCTGGCCCCGTGGGCGCCGCGACCAATATGAACGCAACGGTGAGCTGGATCACGGGGTGCTCAATGATGGATATCACATTGTACGGACGTGTTGAGCCCAGAGACTGCGCCGCAG
>NZ_JBFBKY010000040.1:0-14053 GCF_040702335.1 Pseudarthrobacter sp. NPDC080039
CCCGCATAGGCAGGCGTACTACAACGAGCTGGCCGAGGAACAGGCCGAGGAGATTATCGCTGACGGCCAGGATCTGTGGGAGGACACGGCGGACAAGGCCACCTCAACCCACGTCTACGTCGGCGCCAGCGATACGGAGGCGATGGTCATGCGGTTCATCTGGCCGAAGGACACCGTGCCTGCCGGGACGACCGTGACCTTCGACATGGGCGCCAACCAGGTGTTCGTCCCGCACACCGTGACATTCGCCGCGCTCCAACAGAATGGAAAGACCGTAGACTCCGGAACCCTGTTCCCGGCTTCCGCCGGCGGTCCCTCGACATTCGCAGTGACGTTTGACCAGACCGGAACATGGAACTACTTCTGCCAGTTCCACGACGACATGGGAATGGTGGGCAGCGTGACAGTCACCCCCACGCCCTGACCCCCTAACAGGGGATGCCTCAAATGAATTGAGCACCCTGGTCATAACAACATCCATCCGCTCAGTGCTGCAATCACCGCGAGAACCCAAGCGTGTATACAGTCTTGAGCGAAACCTGCTCTGAAGGTGGGCTGCCGTTTAGGGAGAGGCCTTACCGTTAAGAGCAAGATCCTGCTGTTGGGGGCGGGGCCTTACAAATGGGACAGGGCCGGCGGCAAAAGGTCGTCCATGAGACCGAGGACGCCCTCCCCCCCACCGCCGGCCCAAACCCCTCCCACCGGACACTAACCGGCGGGGCCTGCGTAATGACGCCGGAGCAGCGCGCCCGGATTGATGGAAAGGGGTCCGCGCGGCGAGCGTTTCGTCGGTGGCCGACGATCGAGATCGGGTACGAAGACGATCCGGGACCCTTCATGAACAGGATCGAGTTCCTCGTGACGGGTAAACGGGCCGTGGCTACCGCGGCGGCCGTGGCCGGAACGATTCTCAGCCGCCGGCCGTCCGGCACGAACATCCCGATGCCAAGCACATGGCGGCCGCCGGTCTTCCCGTCGGCCCCCGTGGAGCCGTCAGGGCATCTCGACTCCTGACATGGCTTCACGTGAACGGGGCCTGCCCGAGTTTGACGATCAGCGGGCGGACGAACAGCAGCGAGTCTACAGCCCGGTGCCGCCCTTCCACTCCCCTGCTGTCACGCGCTTGATGCTGGTCGAATGCGCCCAGCCAATGCGGTACTTATCGGAGGCGTCCAGCCACTCGATCAGGCCGCGGGGATCCCTTGGGAACCGCATGCTTAGGCAGTGTGACTCCCGGGTACCTAGCCGATACACCGCAAGGATGTGCCAGGGGGAGGGCTGTGATGGATGGGCTGGAGCGCGCTGGTCACGACTGGGCGCTGGAACTGCGCGCCGGTGTGATCCGCCTGCGGTGGGCGCGGGACCGGGCCGTGACTGAAGGTGCCGCCCGGGACATCATGACGAAGGTCAGCGCCCTCGTTTCCCGAAAGCGACGGCCCCTGCTCGTGGATGCAGCCTGGATGGAGGCGCTGCAATACAGAGCACGGACTGTGTTTGCCGCCAGCTGGCCCCTTACCCGGGTCGCGGTGATCGGGTCGACGCCGGTGGATGAGGTCGTTTTTGTCTTCTACGTCGCCCGGTACCAACCTCTCTGCACCACCCGGTACTTCACTTCGGAAGCGGACGCGGTGACATGGCTGAAGACGCCGGCCAAGGCCACGCCGCCAGTACCGCTCATCGGGGCCTGGGGCAGCAGTGGCTGAACCAGGGGTCGGCAACGGGCCCACAGATGACCTGGAACCCCAGCGAGATGCTGGATGCCCTGCTGGCCCCGGTCGAAAAGATGATCCGGGAGAGATTCACAGCCGGCCCACGGCATGCCGCGTATTGCCGTCGAGTCGGCTCTCAGCGACCGGCTCCGCACTGCACCGCCTGGTGGGCGGTTCATTGCGCAGGACATCCGGGCATGCTCGGCACGGATTTCCAGCTTATTACTGGACATCCTGCGAGGTCACAGGGGGTCGGGCAAGCTCGCTTGGCTAAGTTGCTGCCCTGCCGGGACTGTGGGCTTGGCGTTTCGTGAGGAATGAAAATCGGGGGACGAATTGAAGACAGCTGGAACACTTTGTGCAATGGCCATTGCACTCATCCTCTCCGGCTGCACAGGTCAGCCTTCGGCATCCTCCGGGGTGCAAACGCATCGCCTACGCCGTCTACACCCGTTTCGGCGTCGGACCGTCTGACCCAGGTGGCTGCCGCCCCGGCGAAGGAGGACAGCAACCCCAGCGTCGCTTCAGGGGAGCCAAACGGGAAGGTCCGTGGGCCGGACGCCCGGCGGGTCTCGCAGGCCACGGGGGTGCACGCCGGGATGTCGTATCCGGTCGTGCCCCACAGCTGTTCCAGGTGGTCCGCTGTCCCCGCCGGAGTGTCACCATTCATGCCGGGCGAAACCAGGAAGGGGTAGGCGCGGTTCGGGTCGTCATATTTGGATAGGGTTTGAAGGGCCTGGCTGGCCTGGAGGAAGGCGTCATCGCGACCTGTCAACAGGAAGGTTTGCACGCCCACGAGGCAGACCTTGCTGCTGTAGGGGTAGGAGTCGGTTCCTTCTGCGGGTGGGTGATCGCAGTCGGCATAGGCAACAATGGGCGTAGCACGCATCCTTCATACGAGAGGAACACGCCATGCCGGATCTCACCTCGTTGCTGTCCGGGTCAGGGCCGTGGCTGATCGTCATCGTCGCGGTGATCATGTTCATCGAATCCGGCGTCCTGTTCCCCTTCCTACCCGGGGACACACTGCTGTTTTCGCTTGGCGTCCTGGGCGCCGACCTTCCTGTTCCCCTGCCGCTCCTCGTTGCGGTCGCAGCCGGTGCGGCAATAGCCGGTAACCAGGTCGGCTACCTGGTCGGCAGAATTGTGGGAAGGCGCTGGTTCCGCGAAGATGCCAGGGTACTCAAGCTCAAGCACCTGCAAAGCGCAGAAGCGTTCTTCGAGCGCTACGGCGGCCGGGCCCTGGCCCTGGCCCGTTTCGTCCCGGTAGCCCGGACCTACACCCCACTCGTCGCAGGTGCTGCCCGGTACAGCCGCCGCTGGTTCCTGACCTGGAACGTGGTGGGCGCCGTCCTATGGACCGTCTCATTCGCCCTGGTAGGCATCTGGCTCGGCCACATCGAATTCATCGCCAAAAACATCGACGTTCTGGCCACGCTCCTGGTGCTCCTTTCGGTGATCCCCGTCGGTGTCGAAGCACTGCGCCGCCGCGGCCGTGCCGGGCAAGACGGACAAGATGCGGCCGGCAATTCACAGTGACAGGACGGAAGAGGACCAGGATAGGCACGTCGAATCGGCAGGCGCCACGGCTGCCCCGTTTCAGGTGAAGGCCGACGGTGGGCCCAACGTTCCTGGAGGGTCCGGTTGAAGCGTTCTGCTTTTGCAGCTGCCAGGGATGCCTGGACTTGATCGGGACGTGTTCGGCACCCAAGAGCGCCCACGCGGTTTGGAAGTTGCTGGAGAGCCGGTAGGTGAGAGTGTTGCCGGTCGTGACCCGTTGCACCGGTAGTCCGTGGGCCGAAATGCGGGAGTGGCCCCGGTGAGGTATCCGGCGCAGGTCGGGCCTTTCTCGTAGGGCAGGTCTTCCGCGTGGGCCAAACCGGAAGGGTCATCGACGGCCCACATGGAGGAAGTCAAAACCGCGACAACCGACCATTAGCCCTACGTGGAAGGGTGAAGCACCAGCGGCCCTACAAGCTGCCGCCAGGCCCCACCCCAACCCACGAACCCCGGCCGGACCTTATAGCAAGGCTGCTAGGGCCAGCAAACCACGTCGACAGTCCGTCTAGGCGGGAGGGGACTGAAGCCAGCGGCGGGCTGATCACCAGCCGAACTTCCTTTCGACTACACGCGAAAAGGGTTGCTGATTACCTATGGATGCAGTTTTACATCCCAGGCATCAGTCCGAGCTGCCCCATCATGGAGGCGACATCGGGGTGAGCCCGGAACGAAACGATCTTTCCCTCCCTGATTGAAGCAAAGTAGGTACCGGTTCCCACAACCGACTTGCCTGTGGCCGGAATTTCTTGGTCGCCCATGCGCAGTGGACCTGTGTTCGTGCCGGTGAACTCCACTTCCGCCGCCACCTCATCATCACTGACCACCCTGCGGGTGGTCTTGACGTGCATGTCGGGAAAAGCCGAGAACCATGCCTCCATGTAGGCCCGGACCTGCTCCCGCGTTTGGAAAGGCTCAGGGGCCATCACATCCGAAAAAGTGAACCCATCAGCCAGCAGGTCGGCGAACCCGGCCGTATCGTGCTTGTCCCAGGCCGCCATTCCACGGTCGTCCAGTTGCTCTACTTCAGCGCGTGACATCACACATCTCCTTCCTGGAATGTCCTGACGCGGACGATGCTAGACCTGCCCACCTGAGAATCAATGGGCCTTTAGACCCGAAAAAACTCATGCCCCGGCAGTCCCGCACAGCCCGAAAATTTGGAAAGGCCTAATCCTCGCGGCTGATTTCCAGAAAGCTGAGCCCGCTGAAGTCCAGCCAGAATCGGGTCGGCGTTTCCACCAAGCGCAGCAGCACTCCCTGGCAATCACGGTAGCGCACGACAATAACATCCGTGTCCGTGAAGACCGCGGCCTCGCCAACTGCACTTACTGATTCAATGTCTGCAGCGTCCGAGCGCGGCGATGACGTCGATGCGGAACACTTCGGAAAGGGCGCCGGCTGTAGCGTTCCCGGCCACGTACGAAATCGGGTTATGCAGTGTAGCCGCGATGTCCTTCCCGACCACAGAACAAAGCAGCGGGGCGCGTCTCCAGCCCATTAACCGCATTTTGGGCGACAAAGAATAGGGGACGGGCGACATACATCCCCTAGTGAATGAGACCGGGTCCCCCTCGTGAACACGTTGAAAACAGGGGACCTGAATGGGTATCGAAAACCCTTTGAGGCATTGCTGCGGGGGTGTATTTTTTGTCCACCGCAGGCCGCCGGAAATGGCAGGCCGGACCGCCCGCTGGCTGGGAGCACCGTTGTCTCGATGTGTTCGAGCGCTCTTATATCGTGTCAATACCCAGGAAACCCAACATGATCCAGCTAATTGCAAACTTTGTGGTCGCCGTATTCACGGCGTTGTTTCTTGCTTCGCCGCCTCTGGCGCTCGCTCAGGTTGTCAGCACTGACGGTCTGACAACCTACGCCGGCTGCCCCCTGGAACGCGTCGGCACTCAGCTGGTGCGGTGCGACAACCTCACCGGCGGAAACGTGTCGGCACCCGACTGGATACCGGAGCAGAAGTAGGTACTTCACCGCCCTCACGACACAATCACTGCCACAGGGTTCAGTTTGACGCCGCTTACGTTCCGTGCGGCTGCGCAGTCCCGTTATGAATTCTGGCAAGCGATCGGATCGATAGATAAATTTGCTTGATTTCCCGCAAATCCGCCATTACTGCGGAACGCTGATCCTGCACTAAACCCGGTTCGTCCCGGAAGTCCCTTTCCAAAGCATTGGAGATACTGCAATGAAACGCCTTTTTCCCGTCCTCACGTCCCTCATAGGTGCTCTATCACTGCCAATCGTCTCGGCTCCCCAAGCAACGGCCGCTGAGGACTTGACCTTAAACCTTCCGGCGGGCGAGGGGTGCAACTTCGCCTTGGACGTTTCGGGCACCGGATCCACGGCCCGCACACATGTGATTGAGGACCGCAATGGAGATGCTGGCATCATCATCCAGGCCGGGAAGGGCTACACGCTGACCTATACGAACGCGGACACCGGCAAATCCATTACCTTCGCGTCCAACGGAAGCGTTTCGAAAACCGTTATCGATCCCGACGCCGGCGTCCAAACCGTCCGGATCAGCGGCCACACGGGCCTGATCCTCTTCCCCACCGACATCCCTGCCGGCCCTTCCACCACCCAGTACATCGGAACCGTCGTCTTCACAATCGACCCCAATGGAGTATTCGACGTCCAAAGTGTCTCGGGCACCGCTGTGGATGTCTGTGCGGCCCTCACCTAATCGACGTTCGGGTCAATTTGCCAGCGCCATGCAGTGAACTGGTTCAGCCTCGGCGTCTATGCCAAGGCTGAACTCCAAGTCCTGCACAAACGCCACTTCGCACAGCTCTCTGGGACAAGAAGGAATACAACGAAAGGCTCAGTTATGACGCTTCTTCCCCGCTCGGTCCCTGCTGCGCCCGGACGCACTTCGGACAAGGGCATGACACGGATATTCTCGGCCATTATCGCCGGATGCCTGCTGATCAGTATGGTATCCGCGTCGCCCGTTCACGCTGCTGACCCGGATAGCACGGCGGCGGCTACCTGCAGTCGGCCCGCCTCCGACGCAGATGCCTTGTACATTCTGGCCAACATAGCTCCGGCCGGCGACGGACCTGCTCAGGCCTATTGGTGGAGCAAGACGGATCTCACCATCGGGGTATCAGCCCCTTCCACTGTAGATCCTGCGCAGTTCGCTGCCGTAGAGCAGGCCATAGTGACATGGCAGCAAACACTCGAAGCATGTCTGGCCGGTGCCGTAACACTCACTTACATACCGATCGCACCGGGTGATCGCGCCCAAACAGATATTGTGGTGCATCTCGTCCCCCACGCGGGGGGCTCCGCCTTCGGCGGACGAGCGGAGTGCGGACCCTCCGGTTGCAACAACGTCATTGTCAGCTACATCGGGCCCCCTGGGAGATATGAGGCAACCCCTGTCCCAGTCACCTCCAGCATGGCACTACACGAAATCGGGCACGCACTGGGCCTCGGGCACGCGACCAACCTCTACGTGTCGACCGACTTGATGGGCTATGGCTGGATCAACGCGGAATCCGGCAGGGTCGCCATTTCACAATGCGACGTAGACGCCCTGGCTTACATATGGGCATGGGCCCTGGACGGAGCAGACCCAACAGAACCGGACACGACCCTCTATCAATGTGACTGAGCTCATCTGGCACGACCGCAGCCAAGGAAGGACAGCTGAACAAAGGTCTTTCTCCTTGGCGGCAAGGCTGACCGCGGCACGTGGGGCAGAAGTTCGAGCGCAAATTCACAGATGGGTCCTGCTGCAGCGTTGGGGCGGACGGAAGGAAGACTCTCTGACGAGGCCGCGGTCGCAGCCGTTGTGCAGATCCGCTGGCCCGACGGGGAATGGTCGAAGGCCTACGGCGTGTGCGATCCTGAGAGCAGAACGCCGGCGGAGCCCACCGACCGGGTACAGATCGCAAGCGTCACGAAAACGATGACAGCAGTAGCGGTATTAAAGCTCGTGGAGGACCACCTCATCGGCCTCGACGATCCCGTCAATGACGTGATCGCCGGATTCACGTCCGCACTCAAGCCTCCGGCGCCGATCACCGTCAGGCAGCCTGCTCAGCCATACCTCCGGTATGCCCGAGGTCAACGATGCTCAGCCAAAAGACATTGACTTTCGGCCGGCGTTCTTCTCTCAACCGCTCACAATGGAGGGTGGATTACAGTTGGCCGGGACCCTCCCCTGGCCCGCGCCTAGCGTGGGTACTTTCAAGTACTCGAATACGAATTATCTGGCTCTCGGTCTGCTGATACAGGAACTGCGGCCCAAGGCTTTCACCCAGGTCATCCAGGTCATCCAGGAGGAGGTTTTCGAACCACTCGTTTGAAGGACACAAGCCTGGCACCCGTAGACCTCACGGCGCCCGGACTTCTGCATGGCTATGCCACCATTCGGGGTGACCGGGTCGATGTCACAGACAACACCGCCTGGGCAGGTAACACCGCTGGCGGGGCAACGTCCACTATCCCTGACGTGAATCTCTTTATGGGCGCGCTCCTTACCGGCCGGGCGGTCTCGCCCGCGTCGCTGCGGGAAATGAAGACGAGCCTTGGTTTCGCCTCCTACGGGTTGGGCGTGTGGGAACATGCGGACGGTTGCTCGAGAGAGTCGAGACACGAGGGCCTCGCCTCGCTCTGGGGCTATCAAACGACAGCCGTCAGCAGCGCCGACGGGCGATACGTGGCAACTTTGACTGTGACGGTGCCGCCGCTGCCGACTGGGCTCGAGGACCCAGCTGCTGAGGAGAAATGCGACTTCATGAACGGCCGGATGGAGTCCACCCTGAACGAGGTCTAAGACCCCCTGTGCAAGCCAGTCCGCTGACAAAGCACTCAACAATCAGTCATCCGGCGACTCCACGAACGCGGCTATCGATGCTGCGCTCGTGCGAGCCGGCGTTTAGCTCCGGCATGTCGTCAAGGAAGAGGGTCCGGGGATCCAGGCCCGCTGCTTCGAGGATTGGCCTAGTCA
Source organism: Pseudarthrobacter sp. NPDC080039 (assembly GCF_040702335.1). Lineage (NCBI taxonomy): Bacteria > Bacillati > Actinomycetota > Actinomycetes > Micrococcales > Micrococcaceae > Pseudarthrobacter > Pseudarthrobacter sp. NPDC080039. The sequence goes on from NZ_JBFBKY010000040.1 coordinate 8,242, forward strand.
GCGCGGGCGCGTCCGCCCGGAACGACACGGCTGCTGTGACTTCGTCTTCCTGGTCAAGATGGATGCATCGGAGGGGCGGATCGTGCGCCACACGCTGACGTAGTCCTCGGGAATCACGGTGTCGCCGTGGAGGTGAACGAAGTCGTCCTCGGTGGCGGCCATGGGCTTCCGTTCCTGAAGTTGGGCAAGAAAGCACTATAGACACACTCCTGTCCCTCACACTGAACTCTTAGACAGAGCCCCTCTGCTGCTTAGCCGCCAGCCCAGTGGCTAAAGTTGCCACCGCCTACAGCACGTTCGTCGTCGTCTTTGCCGCACCCAAGACAGCGCCTATACAGCCGGCCGTCTTCGGAACGTTCGACATGCCATTTGTGCCGAATGTTCAGTTTGCACAGCAGTGCCTGGAACATGGTCTTCTCCGATCGTTGAGCACCCGACGAATCAATGATGGCCCTCGTCAAGCCCCGGCGGAGCAAACGATGCTGGTATGTCACTGCGAGCCGAGAACCAGCAAAATGAACCTCACTGAGGGAAGGCGAGGAAGCCGGCGGAGTCATTCGCGCCGAGTAGGCCGTGATGGAAGGCGATAGCGTCCACAGGCCGGGTATCCACAAACAGGATCGCCACCTCCCCGCAGTGAATGACGGTGTACTGGACGGTCCCGCCAGCCAAGAGTGGATACCGGTGAACCCGTCGACAAACAACCCGTCCGCGAACGGTGCCGCTCCGCTACCAGGGTGTCAGTCGGGGAAAAGATCAACCCGTTGCGTCCTTGACCTAAACCCCAAGCTGACGTCAGGATCGCCTGACCTGGGAGGACGTGGGCTCTGCGCCGGGCTTTTCACTTGTTCTTAAACGTCCGACGCCGTTGAAACGTGTGGCATGGGCGCCCACCCCGAGGCTCGCTTCATTAATTCCAGAGTCCGTAGCCTATGTCTCTGTTCTCGAGCTTCTCCGACCAGGTTCCCTTCCTTTGGACTGTCAGGGTGGGATCTGAGAACATCAGGAGCCGATGTCAGACAAGGGGATTCCCGCTCTTTTTTGGCGCCAGCACACCTGAAGCTGGCTGCTTCGACTCATGGGAACGTCTGGTCCTTTGGCGCGGGACGATCAGGTTGAACTGCCTACCGGCATCTACGACCTGGTCCGCGACGGGCGAGACATAGCGAGTTCTATTAGGTTCTAAGAAAATCCTTATTTCGTAGTAGAACTTGCTATCTTTGGTTCATGCAGTTGGAACTCAACCCATACAACCCCGGTTCCGGGGCGCAGCCGATGCACTTGGCTGGCAGGGATGCCGAGATCGCGGCGTTCGATCTCTTGATCGTCAGAACAAAAAGGCATCTCCAGGCCCGCCCTCTGGTGCTCTCGGGTCTTCGCGGAGTTGGAAAGACAGTCCTACTGCGCAGGCTCAAAGGGCTGGCAGATCACCACGGGTGGATTACCATCAAGCTCGAGGCCCGCAGGGGCGAAAGCGCCCAACAGGAAGCACGCAAAGTCATCGCCGCGGAGCTGCAGAGCGCGGCCCGAAAGCTGATGCCGCTCATACAAACCGGGGACTCTGTCCGCAAAGCGCTATCAACGGTGACATCCTTCACCGCGACGGCAGGAGTCAAAGGAATCTCCCTCGGCGTCGGACTGGATCCCACCAGGGCCTCGACTGGGCATCTGGAGATTGATTTCAGGGACCTCGTCGAGGACCTCGCCACAGCGCTTAAGAAACAACGCAGCGGCTTCGCGATTTTCATCGATGAGATGCAGGACCTCGATGACGAACTGTTGGGGGCATTGATTGCAACCCAGCATCACGCAAACCAAGAACAGCTGCCGTTCTTCGTTATCGGAGCCGGTCTTCCGAACCTGCCCGGGCGTCTAGCGGAAATCCGCAGCTACGCCGAAAGGGCCTTCGACTACCGGATCATCGGCAAACTGGCCCCCGACGCCGCCAGAGATGCATTGACCCAGCCGGCAGCCTCTGTTGGACAGCAGTACTCCCCCGAAGCCTTGGACCTCATGATTGAGGCCTCGGGGATGTATCCATACTTCGTCCAGGAATTCGGCAGTGCCATGTGGGAATCAGCCCTCAAAAGTCCCTTCACACCCGAGGACGCCGACGCGGCAATTACCCTCGGCCGGGAAAAACTCGATGCCGGCTTCTTCGTCGCCAGATGGCAACGCGCAACGAAAGCCGAGCGCCGGTTCCTCCATGCCATGGCCCAGGACGGTAAAGGCCCTTCCAGCACCGGCGACATAGCCGCCAGGATGGGCAAAAAGCCGACAGCCTTGGGACCTGCACGAGCCACCCTCATCGACAAGGGACTTATCTACTCCCCCGAATACGGGCACGTCGCATTCACAGTCCCCGGCATGGCAAGCTTCATCGCCCGACAAGAACTTCCGGACTAGCCGCCATGACCGGGCAATGACACCGGCAAAAACGGGTTAGGACACGGACCACTCCCCCAGCTTGACGGAATCTCCATTATCGGCCCCACAAAAGACTCGGGGCATCTGAAGCACTGACGCCAGCGCATCCGTCACCCCCGCTATCGGGGCGCCGTCAGAGTTCGCGGCCATTCCCCCCCAGCAAGCAGGCCTGAAATGCCTGTACCTCGCAACCCGGGCACTGGACCCCACAGGCCAAGGCAGGGCACGATGGGCCCCACGATGGAAGCCGACACTGAACGCCTGCCATCAGTTTCGACGGAAGAATCAACTAAATGCCAACCGCGAATCCACCGAAAATCCGACAATCCCGGGTGCGGCTCCTCACGGAAACGGTCGTTTTGATGGCCGGGATCAGTCGCGTGCGCAGCCAACGTCTCGTGCATACTGACTGGTCTGTCTGCTTTTCGTATAGTGTCTGCTTGTGATGGCCCACACATATACCTTGCCGCGCACCAGCGACGCTGCCGCCTCTGCTCCCCCACGCCTTGCCTCGGGTGGCGCCAGGGAACGCATCCTTGATGCCGCCTACGAGCTGTTCCTGCACCGGGGCATCCGCGATGTTGGTATCAATGAATTGATCTCACGGGCCAGGGTCGCGAAAGCAACCTTCTACGCGCACTTCACTTCGAAGGATGAACTGGTCCTTGCGTACTTGGAGCGCTGCCACCACGACATGACGGTTGAGGGGATCATCGCGGACACCGGAAGACGGACCGAGGACCCCATCGACCGATTGTTGGCTATTTTTGATGTCCTGGACGGGTGGTTCCGCCAGGATGACTTTCAGGCCTGCGCCTTCGTCAGCACGATGCTGGAAATGGGTCCCGCCCATTCCCTGGGAATTGCATCAATCGATTATCTGGCGCAGGTCCGGGCCTTCATACGGGCCCTGGCCGTGGAAGCCGGCCTTGAACAACCCGACGTTTTCGCCCGCTCCTGCCACATCCTGACAAAGGGTTCGATCATTTCAGCGGTCGAGGGAGACCGTGAGGCAGCCGTCTTCGCCAAACGGATGGCCGCTTCCCTCATCCGCGACCACGGAGGTGAGGCCCCGATGGCCCCCTGACGCTTCATCACCTGCGCACATTGGTCTCCGTTCTTTTGGCGGTTCAAAGATGCTGCCCCCTTATCCACAATTCCGTTGAAGGAACAGGAGCTAGAGATGGAAACCCAGGACTACATCCGTTTTGTTCAGGAATGCATTGCCGCCGATACGGTCGATGACCACATACTCAGCGAAGACCAAATCTACGGCCTGTACCTGTCTTGGTGCGCACTGCACGAACAAACCCCCGGGCCGTGCGAGTCGTTTTGGGCAGCGATGTCCGGTCAAGGCATCCACGAACGACGCGCTAACAACCACCGGAGCATACGGCCCGGACTTCGGATGACCGGTCCGGCCGCTCTGGACTACATCCTCGCCAGCCAACCAAGTCTGGTCTGACGAAGGCCTCTGCCAAAGCAGGAGCGTAAAGCTGACGGGCTCGACCAAGATACTCTCGTTGCCGGTGTCCGATGAAATGGAGTGCCGCTAGTGAAAGGGACACCCATGTCAAGCAATCTGCGGATCACCCCGGCCGACCCGTTTCCCGAGGATCTGGAAACACTCAAAGACGAGAAATTGCAGGTACTCGACAGCCAGGTCCAACGCCAACTCGACCACGAAATCGTCACCGAGGGTGAGTCTCACCCGGAGACCGAGTTCCGCCACTACGAGCTTGATGCGGAGTTCGAGCAACGCGAGGACTAATCCGCTGCTCGTGCCTCCTAACGGCTCGTTCTAATACCGCCGTGCCCCCCCCGACCGGACGACCGCTGTAATACTTCCGTCCCGCACAGAGGCCTTCATAGCTGTCAGAGCGCGGGCGCTTCCGCGAAGGGGGCCCTGCCGCCGAACTGCTGCAGCGACAGGACCTAAGGCATTGCCTTTGAATCGCCGCACTCTGCTACACGACCTCCTCAGTGTCGCTTCTGCTCCCCCGCAGCTCCAAACCGGATTGAGGAATGCTGCTCTCGCAGGCTCCGCACCCAGGCTTCCACTTCACCCTGAAAACCACGTCCAGGCCCCGCGCAGACCGAAGGTCTGTACTCAGCTCATGCCCGACATGAATTCCTGGCCCACCGGCCGCCTCCTTTCAACCGCGGGCAGGCTCGTCGAGCATTCCTGGAACGAGAAACTGGCCGATGCCGGGCTCACCCACGCCGGAGTGATAGCCCTGGATGTACTATCCAGAGCGGAGGAGCCCATGAGCCAGACGAAAATCGCCCAAAGGGTCCGTGTGCAGAACCAGACAATGGGCAAGACCTTGTCCCGCCTGGAGGCATGGGCCTACATCTGCCGAGAGCCCAGCCCTTCTGACCGCAGAAGCCAGGTCGTCTCCATCACCGACCTCGGCGCCCGGGTGATCAACGAAGTCAGTGACGTGGACCGCACACTATTGACTCATACGGCAACAGATGGCGGCAGGCTCCGCAAGGAACTGCAAACCATCGTTCGCGTGCTCGCCTCCCGCTCCAACGAAATCAAACCCGAGAACCCATAACTACGCGCCCCCAAAGCGGAGCGGCTGTCCCCGACATCGCTCTGACTTGCCTCATAAACAAGGTGCCTCCCCAGGGGAGGGACTGTAAGAAAAACGGTGTGTGAGGGTCCAGCCTGATCCGAAAGGAGACGGCCGTGTCAGAGTCCACGACCGAGATGACAGGGGTGATGATCGATCCTGTGACGGGAGAGATCATCGATCAGAAGGAGCTCGCGGAGCGGTTGCTCGCGCAGGCCAAGGAGCAGGGTGTGAGCCTGGTGGGCCCTGGCGGGCTGCCGAAACCATCGCCGACCCGGCTGCCGCCCGCGATTTTAGAATCACACGCGCACAAGGTTATTTATTGCGGTCGTAGTTCTTCAAACCGCCGCAGGGAGCCCCTACGAGCATGGGGCATGTAGTGGTCCTGTCATTACGACCAGGAGATATATGAGCCGTTTGGGCTCCAGTGAATGACGCCTCCTTGGTAGTTTTGGGCAACGCTGCCGTCGTTGCCGGTCGGGTATTCGTCACTTGTGGGATAGCCGAGGCGGCCTGATTCGTATCCTGTGGAGGCCCAGATCGAACGGATGGGGCCTGCGGAGGCGTGTGCTCCTGTTGCCGGGGACCAGACGATAGCGCCGCCTTGGTAGTTCTGGTACACGCCGCCGTCCCGCAGTCCGGGGACTTGATCGGTGACGGGGTACTCGAGGACACCGTTTTCGTACCCGGTTGCCGCCCATTCATTCCGGATGGGGCCTGCGGAGGCGTGTGCTCCTGTTGCCGGGGACCAGACGATAGCGCCGCCTTGGTAGTTCTGGTACACGCCGCCGTCCCGCAGTCCG
>NZ_JBFBKY010000040.1:14152-17085 GCF_040702335.1 Pseudarthrobacter sp. NPDC080039
GGGGACTTCATCGGTGACGGGGTATCCCAGGGCACCGTTTTCGTACCCGGTGGCCGCCCACAGGGCTCGGATCGCGCCGGTTGAGACGTGTGCTCCTGATGCGGGTGAGTAAAGGATGCATCCGTGCTCGAAGCACTGGTACCCGCCGTTGTCCTTGAGGCCGTACACCTCCCCCGTGGTGGCTGCTCCGAGAGCGCCGTTCAGCGAAGCTGCCTTGACTGCAATGGGACTCTGCGGTGCAGTGGGTGCACCCGGAAACACGACGGCAGCAGCGGCATTAATAAGGCCGGCGCCGCAGCCGCCCGAGCAGGTTCCGGGAAGAGGACGGGCCGTTGCTTTCAGCTCCGCTTTGATCTGGGCCGGTGTCAGGGATGGATCTGCGGCTTTCATGAGGGCCCCGACGGAGGCTGCCATCGGCGTGGCCATGGAGGTCCCCATCATATAGCCGTAGGTCTCAGCCCCTGGCGTCGTGATCCCGGCGTTGAGCGTGGACAGGATGCCCGCGCCGGTGTCGCCCCCGGGAGCCATGACGTCGATGGCGGCCCCATAATTTGAGTACGACGCCTTGGACCCGGACTGGTTGGAGGCACCGACGGTGATCACATTGTTGCAGTTAGCCGGAGTGTCGTTGGCGGCCGGTTGGTTTTCGTTCCCGGCAGCGACAAAGATCGTTGAACCGCGGCTCACGGCACCGTCAATGGCCGCCTGCAGCGTGGACGAGCACGCTGCGGTACCGCCAACGCTCAGGTTGATGGTCCTGGCCGGGTTGGCATTGGCGGGGACGCCGTTGACGGTTCCACCGGAGGCCCATGTGATGGCATCCGAAATGTCGGAGAGGTAACCGCCGCAATCGCCCAGGGCCCGGACCGGTTCGATTTTGACCCCTGGAGCCGCCCCGGTGACACCCTCGCCGTTGTTGGCGATAGCGCCTATGATCCCGGCAACATGGGTTCCATGCCAGGACGAGGTGGAGGTTGAGGTCAAACCACAGTCCCCGGGAGCCCGGTAATCGCCGGGATCGGATGCGTCGGCGTCCCTGCCGTCACTGTCACGAGAACCCGTCGTGCCCGTGATCATGTCGTACCCCGCAATGACGTTCGCGTTCAGGTCGCTGTGCGCGGTAATGCCGGTATCGATCACTGCAACGATTTGACCGGTTCCGGTGGTTTTGTCCCAAACAGATGGAACCCGGATACCGACATTGGGATCGGACAGCCCCCACTGCTGTGGATAGTAGGTGTCATTGGGAGTCGACGCGGCCTGCATGAGGATGTCGGGCTCGACAGAGGCAACGTTCTCGGATGCGGCGAGGCTCTGCAGGACCTTGGTCGACTCGTCGGCGCTGAGCCTACGGCTTGCCTTTACCACCTTGGCGTTACCGGTGGCCGACTTGAGCTCCTTGACGGCGATTGAGGTATCGCGGGCCGCCTTCTCATAGGTCTTTCCACGTTCGGCGGAATTACCGGCAGCAGCGGGCTTGAACTTCACGATGAACTGGTCCGTCGGCGGCGGGGCCGCCGCTTTCTGCACGGCTGAAGGCCCGGGCGGCGGCGCTGGCGTCTCAGCCGCGTTTGCACCCGTTGCCACTACTGAACCGAGCATCATGACTGCAACAGCTAACACCGTCGTTCTTGCGGCTAAAGGACGGTTGGGCATATTTATTGTCGTGCGCACATTCACTCCTATTGGGCCTCCCATTCCATGAGGCACGCTACTCAGCGTCAAATACTGCAATCCCGGTCGCCCCCACCGTCGAATGCCTCGAAAGGCCGGAACGGACCCGACGGGCTCGGCGACCAGCAATCCCGGATGTTTGGTAACCCGGAGACCGTAGCGACCACGTTGGGTGACCGCCACTGTGGATGCCGACTATTGAATTGAACAGAGTAATGATCGGGGTACATTCACGGCCGGATTCCTTATTTCCTTCTCTGAGGCCCCGTGCCGCGATGACGTTCACTGTGCAAGCTGCCTGACACCCACCGCCCTGGCCCGGTGGCGAACTATCAGGGCATCGCCACCGGACCCTTGGCTACAAAGAAACCACCTTGCGCCACGCGGCCGCTCGTTGCCACTTCACGAGCGGCCGCGCATTAGCGAAGGCCTGAAGCGGCGGTGCTTTCCTCGCCGGTATCAGACAGTGCGGCGCCGCCGCCGCAGCCGGAGCATCAGGACCCCGGGGACCAGAAGCAGCAGGCCACGCGAGAGCATGAACGCATCGAAGCCGGTCATTGCCAAGCTGTTAACACCAGACGCAGGCGGCGCAGATGCCATGGCCGCTACCACCGTATCTACAGCCGCGGTCCCTGCTGCCACACCCGTCACCGAACCCGCGGGGACAACCAAAAACCCGCCGGTTCCGCTGTCCCCCGCTACTACTTTGGCCCCGCCAATAACGGGAAACCCTGTCCCCGTTGTGTTCGTTCCTTGAACCAACAACCCGCTGCCATCCGTGACGCCAGCACCCGAAGTGCCACCAAGCCCTGCGGCAATACCGAGGTCCGCACTGCCCACAGTGCCGAGGCTGCCGGTGGCGGGAGCCGTGACTCCGGTGGTGGCCGGAGCAGCCGAAGTGATGCCGGCGCCCAGGCTGGCTACGGCGGCGAGGGTGCCGGTCGTGGGATCCGTGGCCGTGGTGGTCCCAAGGGCCACATCCGCGGCAAGGACCGTGGTGGTCCCAAGAGCCACATCCACGGTCAGGGCCGTGGTGGTGGGGGCTGGCGCGGGAGTGGTGGTCCCGGTGCCGAGGGTCGCGCCCACGGTGCCGGTGGTGGTACCGGATGTTCCGGTGCTCCCGAGGTTTGCGGCTCCGGTCAGGGCCGTGGTGGTGGGGACCGGCGCGGGAGTGGTGGTCCCGGTGCCGAGGGTCGCGCCCACGGTGCCGGTGGTGGTACCGGATGTTCCGGTGCTCCCGAGGTTTGCGGCTCCGGTCA
>NZ_JBFBKY010000040.1:17182-19959 GCF_040702335.1 Pseudarthrobacter sp. NPDC080039
TCAGAGCCGCGGTGGCCGTTGCCGGGGGAATGCCCGGCAGTGTCGACGACGCCGTATTAGCGGAAGACGCGGTGATGCTGGTGGATCCGGACAGGGTCGCCCCGGCGGTGGTGTCTGCGGCGTTTGCCGCTGCGCAGCCGGCGGCGAGTAGTCCGCCGGCGAAGAGGGTGCCCAGAAGGCCCCTGCGAAGGTTGGTAATCATGATGGTGTCTCCTGTGAAGTTGGGATCGGGGCGCAGGTCAGCTGCCCGAAGTGTCGTGTTCTGCCTCCGGAGGGCAGACAGGACTCAACTAGCCAGGAGAGGAACCAGGGTCGAAGGAGACCGGTGACGGCGCGTGCTCGGAGTATCCAAGTGCGCGGCTCGAGCCGGCAACGCGGACGTGGATGACGTGCGAGGCCAACCACGCCGCCGGTCCGGAAGAGCCCGCCGACTGCGCGTTACTTCCACCCGAACCGGGAAGGACGAGTCCTTCAAACGGTGGGTCCAACGTGGGGGCTGCTGGCTTGGGCTCCCCAACCATGGGCTCCGCACCCTCGCCATGCCACCACAAAAGTTGCGGGATAGCGCGAAGGTCAATGACCGTGATGCTCAAAAAAGCCTTGGAGACGGTGTCGCCATTGCTGGGTGAAGCCATTTCCGCCACCGTGCTGGCACCAGCAAAGAAGGACAGCTGCGCGCCGGGAACCTCGCCTGCGGCGTCCGGGGTTAGGGGCTGGACGACGGGGCCGCCGGCAACACCCCGGGGGAGGGTGAAAGGCGCCGGTACCGCCCCCGCGACCAGATCTGTCACCGGCTTGAGCATTGCCGGATCTGTTAGTGACCCAAGCGCTGGTTGAAGGGCTGGCACGGTATCCGAAAGCGGAGTAACGACGTCTCTGGCAATTCCGGTGACAGCGTGATATTCAATCGCAGCGACCGGTGAAATAGCGGGAACAGCAACGACGGGAACCGCTTGCATCACCACGGGCAGGGATGCAGCCGGCTTCTCCTTCGGTATCACGACTACGCCGATCGCGTGCCCCGGAACGCCGCTCTGGGAAGATCTATTGCCGGGAAGTGGAAGATCCGCAGCAACATCGCGGCGCGGTGTCGATACGGAGGACGTTATGCCGCTCGGAGAGGATGGAGTGTTATGCGGGGAATCCGCTGTAGCGGCGGTGGAAGAGAACGTCAACCAAGCCAAAGCGGCTGCACCCGCGAGAAGCACCGCACGGACAGCACACCAAAGTGAACGAGCTTGACTCATGCGTACCACCCCCAGTAGCGGTGCATTCGACTTATCGCCAGCGTAAGACCAGATGATGGCGTCTGTCTAGGGAAAATGGTGAACAGGCGTCCTTGTCCTGCCGCCGGTTTCACAGGGGAAGGCAGCGCTGGAGGTCACTCGGCCCCGGAGGCGAGTGACCTCAACGGAGCCGCAGGCATCTCCCTCGTGAAACTGGGATCAGCCATAGTAGATGAGGTCCGCCGCCGCGTGCAGAAGGAAACCCTGGGCACCGCGGCCGCAAGGGCGAACCGTTCTAGGGGATCCGCCGGACCCTGCAGATCGGCGCCGAACACCACACCGACAAACAATCCGCCCGGCTCCACGCGAAACTCACCCTCGGGGACCCGGACCACGAAGTCCCGAGTGGGCCGGACACTCACAATGGAAGGCGGCGATCCTGGCATACTTCGACACCCACGGCGCGTCCAAACGGGCCCCACCGAAGCGATCAACGGTCATCGAAACTACCCGCAGAATCACCCGCGGCTTCCGCGACTTCACCAACTACAGACTCAGATGCCTACTCGCCGCCAACGGCCACCGCCCCTACCGGATCAAACAGACCAACCATGCCTCAATGCGAAGGGCCCGCAAAGGGCTCACTCGTTTCGAACCTGCGCGTCCTCCCAGCCAACGTCCGTCTGCAGGACCAGACGGACGTTGTCGAGCGTCATTGCGCTTCGGATCTCGAGCTGGCGACTGATCCAAGGGCCGTCGTCGACGAGCCCGACACGAATCCCAGGGGTACATCCTGTCCCAACCACCTGCTCCCCTCAGATATCCGCATGCAGCCCAGCCCGTTCTTTCAGGCGACGGGGCCCTCCTAGCAAGACGGAGAGGCCTCTGCTCTCTCGCGGTTGGCCACCACGGCAGGCTCCAGCAGCCTGGTTTCGGCCATGTCCCGCATAAAGACCACTGGAGGCGGCCGGAAGTCTTCTCTCCAGCCGCGGCTGCCGCCACGGGAGCCGCGGCGTGTCATAGGACAGCCGGCCGCGAAGCCGTGCAGTATGTGGGTGCCGGGAGAGCACCCGAGGAGGGAGACACGCACCAGAAGCCGCCACGGCTAATAAAGCCGCCGCGCGCATGTACCGACATGATCACTTCGGCCAACAGCGCTCAGGGGATTCTTCGCCGTAACCGGATGCTACCCCTGCCGGGCGGAATGGCATTCATGCTGGCTCTAAAGTTAAGCAGACCGCTTACAAATGGGGGTTCACGACCAATAGTTAATTCACGGTTTCCCAGGGAAATCGGTGGAGACTAAACCACGAGTGAATAACCTCCTGGTTCGGCTTTTAGCCACCGGGGAGGCCGTCCGGTGTCGCCGAGCTTTTCCCGAAGGCTCATGACCAGAAAGTCAATAGCGCGCTCTTCCCTGCGGCTTATCGGTTCACCAGTTTCATAATGGGCTGCGCGCATTTTTTGGGCCAGGTCGGCGTTGCTGCGGTGCACCCACGTGCTCTCCATGAGCGTGTGCAGAAGATCGAACTCCGGCGGAGTCAGCTCAAG
>NZ_JBFBKY010000041.1:0-16785 GCF_040702335.1 Pseudarthrobacter sp. NPDC080039
AACGTTGGCCTCTCAATGTGGATGAGTGCCCATTCCAGCCCTCGCGCAACTCCATTTGTGGCAACGTGCACGTGTGCGAGACGGCTGAAATTAGCCGTGCTGGAATGCTATCTGTCCGCAAACGGCCCCAGCGTCTGACGCGGGGCCGTTTGTTTTTAGTAGATGCCGGTGAGTTGGCGGCCTGGCAGGTCTGTTCGGTGCAGACCATGGTCGGTGACCGTATCCTGGGTCGGGAGCATGGTCAGCTCGGACACCCTTCTTCTGAAAACATCCAAGGGCTGTGGGTACAATCGGTGACCTAGACGACGCACGCTGCTTTGCCGGAGGTACGGAGAAACAATGTCGGAATGGCTCGAAGTCGGCACGGACAACTATGTACTGGTCACTGAAGGATCCCTGCTGAACACCGGCCTGATCGTCGGTTCCGAGCGCGCCATGGTCATCGATACCGGCTGCGGTCCCCGGCAGGGGCGCGAAATCCTGGACGCAGTAAGGGGGAAGACGGACCTGCCTCTCGTCGTCGTCAACACGCACGCCCACTACGATCACTTTTTCGGCAACGCCGTTTTCGCCGAAGCCGGGGTCACCGAATTCTGGGCCCATCAGAACTGTGCTGCGGAGATAGACCAGCGCGGTGACGTGCAACGGAGGCACGTTGGAACGTTGGAGCCCGAGATGGCCGCCGGTGAAGGCGAGAACGTTGAGCTCGTGGTTCCAAATGCCATCGTCAAAGATCAGCCCGTCCTGGTGGACCTGGGTAGCGTCACGGCAACCCTGTTCTACCTGGGTCGCGGTCATACCGATGGTGATCTTCTGGTGGGGACGCCCACCACGCTCTACGTCGGTGATCTTGTGGAGCAGGGAGCCCACCCCTCGTTCGAGGACTCGTACCCTGAGGAATGGGCCGACGCGCTCCGGCACATCTCGGCATTGCGCCACCGCTACGAATTCCTGATCCCCGGCCATGGACAGCCTTGCAGCGACCAGTTCGTCAAGACTATGGCCAACACCATGACCACTGCGGTACGCCAGGCCCGCCAGTCCATCCGCGACACCCCCAACGACGCCACCAAAGCCATTCCCGTCCTGCCGTATGGGCCAGAGCAGTCCCGGTGGTTCATCAAACGGCTCCAGGAGAACTGGCGCAACAGCCACGACGCGTCGTAACAATCTGCCCGTCGGGGTTGTCCTTATGGCGGTGCAGCGGTGGGCACCACAGGAACGCAGGACATGTAACTGCCCAATGACCTGCGCAAACACCGATTCTTGAGCCAAACTTGACCGTAGACCGCCGGTAACTTGAGCCTGCCCCGCCAAGGTGGCAACATGCTCCAACGTCTCCGGGCAGGCAACGTTGTTCTCACCTGCGCCTTGCTTGCCGCCGTCCAGGTCCAGCCTGCAGCCAACGCCGCCGCAGCTACAACAGCGCAAACCGGCAACGCGGCCGCGGCCACCACCGGCCCCGGAGCAGCACCCGCCGGCATGGGCTCCGTATCCGCCATGCCCGGCCAGTCCGGGCAGCAGCTCGCCGTTCCTGTCGCCCCGGGCCTGCAGCCCACCCGCGTCACCGGCAGCATCACCGTCGCCGGCCAGCCCGCCACCGGCGCCATCCGCGTGAGTATCGAGGGGAGGACCCTGCTCGAGGCACCCGCCAAGGGAACCGTCGCCCTGGACGCCCCCGTCAGCGCCGCGGACATCACCGGCCACCAGCTGGTCCTGGCCCTCGAATACGTCCCTGCCGTCCGGGACGTGTGCACCGCTACCCAGTCCACCGCCACCCTCGGCAGCATCAAACTCACTACACAGGGCACCGAGACCGCACCCACCACCGTGACCGAATTCCTGGCCCCGTCCGTGCCCGCCATCCTCATCCCCGTCCCGGCCCAGCCCTCCAGCGACGTCTCCGCCGCCATCTTCGCAGCCTCGGCAGCCATGGCCCACCGCTACCCGCACGCCGCACTCATGCTCGTGCCGCCGTCGGACGTGGACGCACGGGCGGCCCCCCCTGCCCGCCGGTTCCCGCATCATCACCATCAAAGCGGCCGAAGGCGCCGCCAGCACCAGCCTCGGCACCCAGGCCGGCCGGCCCGCCCTGAGCATCACCGGCACCGGCGACGAACTCCGTACCGCAGCCCGCGCCCTGGCCGACACCAAATCCGCCCTGGCGGACAGCGGCGCCGTGACCGGCATGACCTCCACCGTCCCCGCCGCCACAGGACCCGAACAAACCTTCACGGACCTGGGCGCCCAGGCCATCCGGCTGGCCGGCTACGGAACCCAGGAAAGCTACCTGGGCGTCAGCCAGTCCCAGTTTGGGGCCCCGTCTCCGCCATCAGCCTCCAGCTGCGCGGCACCCACACCGCCGTTCCCACCGGCGGGCAGGCCGCGCTCTCCGTCTACTGGAACGACTACCTGCTCAGCTCCCAGACCCTCTCCGGCGACGCTTTTGACATCACCGCTGACGTCCCCGCCGGCCACCTCCAGCCCCGCAACGGCCTGCGCCTGCGGCTCACCGCCCTCCCCGCGGGCGGCGACTGCACCGGCCCCGCAGGCCTGCTCCCCATGGAACTCACCGTGGACACCACCGGCAGCAATCTCACCGCCCAACGCGGCCACGCCATCAAGCCAGGCTTCGCCCGCTTTCCCCAAGTGCTGGGCACCACCCTTCCCATAGCGATCGACGCCGGCGCTACCGCCCAGCAAAACACCATCAACGCGGCAAAGTTGGCGTACTCCCTCCAGCGTGAGAACGGCCCCCTCCTGGACGTCCGTCCGCCTCACCACCCCGTCCGCCCTGCTCGACTCCAGCGACTCCGGCCTCATGGTAGGCGCCACCCCCGCCACCACCGAACAAGCCGGTGCCCCGCTCCGGCTCGCAGGGTTCCGCACCGTCTCCACCAGGGACATCCACTACGGCGTGGGCACCAGCGCCCCCTACGGCGCCCTGGAAGCCTTCGAACAGAACGGCCGCAACCTCCTGCTTCTGGGCGGCTGGGCCCCGGACACCGCCGGCGCCGAGGCCACCCCCGGCACCCTACAGGCCAGCTTGACCGGCTACATCCAGCAGCCTGGCGGCTGGAGCTCCCTGTACCGCAACCTCCTGGTCACCCAGACCACGGGCAACCCAGTGCTGCTGGACAGCAACGCCATCACCCCGTAAGCCGAGGTCACCGACGGGTTCCGGCCGCCGGCATTCTGGCTCGCCGCCGCGGCCGCCGCGCTGGTCCTGGCGGCGGGCACCCTCGTCCTGGTCCGGCGTCGCCACCGCCGTAACGCCCGGGCCTATGCCGACGCCCTGCAAGAGGCCGCCGCGGACGGCCTCCATGGCCAGTGACCTTTTAGCGGAAACGGCACCGCGCCCCGCACCTCGGGCCAGGCGGTCGGCGGGGGAGCGGCCCCCGTGGCTGCGGCGCATCTGGTCCGCCGTCGGTGCTCCGGCTGCCGGGCGCCGCATTACCGGCGCGGCCACCATCGCCGTGGTGGCGGCCGCCGTCGGCCTCCTGGCCTGCCTCTACACCACCAGCAAGGGCAGCAACCTGGACTACTCGGATGCGCAAAGCCACCTCACCATAGCCCGGCGCGTGTTCGATTCCAAAGCCCCCGTCTTCGAACAACTCGGCACCGTGTGGCTGCCTCCTGGGGATCCTCGCCCTGGCGGCTACCGCCTCCGGGCTCTACCGGATCTGCGTCCGCCTGGGCTATGGGCGCACCGGCTGGCTGGCCGCTGTGCTGGTGCTCCTGGCCAACCCCGTCATCCTCTACACGTACACCACAGCCCTCACCGAACCCGTGCTGCTCATGTGCCTGGTGGCCGGCATGGCGGGCCTGGCACACTGGGCCACCAGCCGTCGCCGCATGAGCGCTGGTGAGCTGGCTGTGTTCGCAGGGATCCCGTCCGGCGCCGCCGTCCTCTCCCGCTACGAAGGCTGGGCCCTGGTGCTCACCGGCAGCCTGTTCGTCCTGGCCACCGAACTGCGCCGCTCCCGCCAATGCCGCGAGGCCGTCAAAATGGCTGCCGCCTACGCCATGGTCCCCGTCGCCGCCGTGCTCTGGTGGCTCTCCTACAACTGGGCCATCTACGGCAACCCAATGGAGTTCATGTTCGGCCAGTACTCCGCCTACGCGCAGCAGAAAACCATCACCGATGGCGGTCTGCTCCCCACCAAGGGCAACCTGGGCCTAACCCTCTGGACCTTCCACTGGTCCCTGCTGGAAACCCTGGGCGTACTGGTGCTGGCCGCGGCGGCGTGCGGAGCCCTGGTGGTGGTGTACCGGCGCGGTCTGGCCACCAGCACGCTCCTGGTGGCCGTCACCGGCAGCGCCTACGCCTTCGCTCTGCTCAGCCTCTACCTGGGCAGACCGCCGTCAACAACGACCATTCATTCCCCAGCACCTGGTGGAACAACCATTTCGCCCTCACCGCGCTGCCCCTGGCCGCTGTTCTCGCAGCGGCTTTCGTGCACCAAGTGACCCGCCGCCGTCGGACGCGCCCGCTGGTGGTGTCCGCGCTGCTGCTGGCCCTGGCCCTGCAGAACGCGTGGTGGCTGCAGGACCCTGAGGGACGGCTGGCCATCCTGGCCGAGGGACGCATGTCCCGCGAATCCAACACCTACTCCTTAGCCGCGGCCCGCTGGCTCAAGGACCATTACGACGGCGGCGGGATCCTTCTGGACGAGAGCGCCCGCGGGAACGTCGTGCTGCTCCGCGCCAGCAGAGAGGGCGGCCTGCTGGGCCAGCTCCATGTCCCCGAATCCCCGTACCAACTATCCAAGCAAGTAGTACCAACAGAAGCTGTCTGCCGACTTTTTGGAGCAGGACGCCTATCTCTCCTTTGAGGGCTCCTACCCGGAGGTGGCAGGCGTGGCAGCGACTAGTTCGTCAAAACCATGGGCGGTACCGTGAACACAGCCGTTCGCCAAGGCCACCAGACCATCAGCGACACCCCAACGAGGCCACCAAGCCATTCTTGCGCTCTCTGAGGGCCGAACACTCCCGGTGGTTCATAAAGCATTTGTAGGAGACTCACAGGTAATCAACCAGCGCCGCCTCACCGGTACGGGTGGAGGTTTGGCCAGGGACTTTTGCCAGGTGCTCAGCAGTCTGGGTGTAAGGCTGCCTTCACGAAGGCAGCCGACCGGTACACGTATTGGTGGGCCCATGCCGTCAGTGACAGATGCGCATTGTAGTCAAGCATGAGTAAATTTCCGGTGTAGCAGCGATTGACGATTACCCTGGCGCTTGTGATGTGGAACTGGGCCGTGAGCACGTTGGCACTGGACCAGCCGTGATGCTGGGACAGAGCCTGCAGCGTGCGCGCTTCGCCGCGGGTGGTGAATGGCTCCGGGTGGAAGCAGATGACCGGATACGTGGCGGCGGCCTTGCAGATAGGGGCAGCGAATTGTCCCGCGGGGTCGACGGGTGAGGACACGGCCAAGGTCCCAGCGGCTCCCTGCCGCATGAGTTGCTCCGTGTAGGCGATCCGGTCATTCGGTGGCCCGAGAACGAGCAACACGTCCACGTGCCGAGGGCTGTCTGCCCTGCGGTGCCACAAACAGGAAGACGCTGGCTGTGACCCAGAGGACCAACATGGCCGTTCCGACGACGGATAAACCGCCCAGAGGGCGGCCCCACGCGCGCAGGCTCCTTCTTTAGGAAAGCGCGGGACGCACTGTCCCGTCGCCTATCCCATGACGAGCATGGCGACGAAGTAAACGGCACCGCTCACCATGCAGTAGATGGCAAAGGGTTTGAGGGTTTTGGTCTCAAAGAACCTAAGCAGGAATTTGGTGGCGAACCAGGCTGCGACAGCGGAGCAAAGAGCTCCGACGAAGAAAACGCCCCGCTGATCGGCCATGTCCGGGCTGAACAATTCGGGGAGCTTGAGGACCGCTGCTGCGCCAATGACGGGGGTGGCCAGCAGGAAGCTGAATCTGGCTGCGTTCTCGTTGTTCAGCCCGGACAACAGGCCCCCAAACCATGGAGGAGCCGGACCGGGAGACGCCCGGCACCAGCGCCGCCCCAATGCCCAGGGCTTGCTTCCAGGAGAGCGCTGATGCAATCCCGGCATCCGGGTCCGTAGCGTTTGCCGCCGGTTCCCGCGGTTACCGTGTGCTGTGCGAGCTGCCCCGCGCGGAAACGTAGAGCGGTTCAACCCGTTGGGTCTCCCGGCGCCGAAGCCGTTCGGCGGCGAACAGAACAAGGCCGTTCACGATCAGGAAGGCGGCTGCGGTCAGTGGGGAGGCGAACAATGAACGAATGGGTTTTTCCAGGACCAGCCCGAGGATTCCGGCCGGGATGGTGCCGACGATGAGGAGCCAGCCGAGCTTTGCGTACGTGTTCGTCGGGTTGATTTTTCTCGCCCGTATGGACCGGGCGAGACCCTTGAAGATCTCGATCCAATCTTTGAGGAAGAATACGAACAGGACGATGGCGGTAGCCAGGTGGGTGGCGATGAGGAACGTCAAAAAGCCGCCCGAGTTCTGATCGAGATTCCACCCGAAGAGCTTTGGGAGAATAACGCTGTGGCCAAGGCTGGAGATGGGAAAAAGCTCGGTAAGGCCCTGGAACAACCCCAAAATCGCGGCCTGGATCATATTAATCACGGGCTGACCCTATCTGCTGCCGTTATCAGGAAGGAAAACGAAGCGCAAACTTTCCAACGCGACCGCCGCCCTGCGCATTGTGCTGGCGACGCGCTGCCGCGAAGTGGCTGCGCGGCGCCGGGCCTTCGAACACTGTAGCAGCCGGGCGGGACTTGCTGGGCCAGCACCGTGCTGCGAGCTGCAGCCGTTGGCCACGACGGCGACAGCTTGAATATTACCGGGGCGTGTGCTTGGGGATGGTCCCCGGTGGAGGAGAGTTGTCGTCGCGTGTACCACATGCTCGGCTGCACGTGATTCACGGCGGGGCAGCGCGAGAATTCCAAGAATAAAAGCAGGATAGGCCCAGTGAAGACCCATTTTTTAGGGGGCCCGGAGATGATTTCGTGTGTGCGAGGTGGGGACCTCCTAGCATTGACACAGGCTTTAAGCAGGATTATGCATCATTCATGGTTGAGGCTCGGATTGGAGTTTAGGCTTATCACCGAAAGGCAAAGCCCCTGCTGCTGGAATTTCTCTGTTTCATTCAGTATGCGGTGACTGGCCTTCTCGTTCTGGTTCCCGGTTCTCCGGGGGCCGAAACCGGTGTCTGTGGGGGCAGCTTTGGTGGGCTCCGACGTCAAGATCCGGGGCTTTTCACCAAGGTCTCAGCCAAAGGTCTCAACCTCATGATTCTCTCTTCTCGCCTGGACGTGTCTCCCAAGGCCCGTCAGAAACGCCGAATGCCGTGGCGATGCCCGGCATTCCCCGGCGCCCTGCCATTGCCGGGGCCTGGGTTTCTTCCGCGCACTGGCCCAGAGGGGCATGCAGGGCTTCCGCCAAGACGGCCATGCGTGTTGGGATCCCTTCGGCCTGACTGAGCCGGCACCGCCTGGTGCCTTCTGACCGTTGTCACCGACCCCTCAAGGGCCGGTTGGCGCGTACAGGCTAACCACTTCGGCCTATTTGTTGTCCCATGCCGGCGGTGGCGCCTGAAATCCATGCCCGGATTTCCGGGTGCGTTATCCGATGCAGCACCTGTCCTATCCCTTTTTGAAATTACAGGAATAAACAAAAATGCGAAAAATTTCCAAGGTCTCAGCCCTTATTGCCGTGGTCGGTATTTCCCTCGCTGCCGGCTTGGCTCCGGCTTCGGCGGACACCGTCAACTCCACGGTTTCCGGTGCCAGCCTCTCGGCCACCACCGCAGCCCCGGCGTTGTCTGCCGTGACCCTTAACGGCACGAGCACCCAAACGTCCACCGGCACGTCGACGCAGTGGAGCCTCACCGATGCCCGCGGTACCGGCGCGGCCTGGACGCTGTCGGCAAGCGCAACGGACTTCACCAGTGCCGCCGGCACCGTCGAAACCGCTGTCCGTACAATCACGGCCCCGAACCTGACCATCACCCCGGGCACGGTCACCGCCGCGGCCGGCGCGGACCCCGCGACCGGCATCACCGCCCCGGCGCTGGTCATGTCCACCACCTCACAGGCGCTGGTTTCGGCTCCCGTCACACACAAGGGCACCTACGACCTGACGCCGTCGTTCAGCCTGGCCATCCCGGCAAACGCCTACCGCTCCAACTACTCCGGTGCAGTCGGATCAACTGCCCTGAACCCCTACACCTCCACCATCACCTACACCATCGCCTAGTAGAGCGCTGACCCGGCCGCCACGTCCCTTCCTGTCTCCGCTTTGGGGCAAGAGAGGGGCGTGGCGGCACCCACGCTCGCCTGCGATACCCGCCCTGACCATTTGACTACGTTGACTGAAGGAACCCTGTCTTGACGCTGCCATCCATTCATGCCATCGGACGCCGCGCCGTCCGCACGGCCGTTGCCCTGGCCCTGCTGGTCCTGGCCGTTTTCTCGGCCGCAGGGGAAGCGTTCGCGGTTGATGACGGCACCGTGGGCATCCGCCCAGCGAACGAATCGGACTTCTTCCACATTTCCCTCTACCCGGGGTCGGCAATCGATGCAGAAGCCGTCGTCGCAAACCACTCCCAGGCGCCGGTGACCCTGCTTGATTACCCGGTGGACGGGCAGACCACCCCCCAAGGCGGCTTTGCACTGGCAGCCCAGACCGATCCCCAAAAAGGGATCGGTGCGTGGGTAACCCTAAAAGCCGACCACGTCACTATCCCGGCCAACTCGGAACTGAAGGTCCCCTTCCGCCTCAACGTTCCTGCCGGAACCCCGCCTGGGGACTACGCTGGCGCACTGATCATCCAAAGCCCGCCCGTGCAGGGAAAGACATCCACGGTAAACGGCGACACCTCGGTCCGCATCGACGTGGTCCAGCGTCAAGGAGTCCGCATCTACCTCAACGTCGCCGGCACCGCTGTCAAATCCCTCACGCACGGTGAGGTGTCATGGCAGCAGGACGGCGATGAACTGGCCCTGACTCTTCCCGTGCACAACACCGGCAACACCATCCTGCACCCCACCGCCGAACTGGCCCTCAGCGGCTGGCCAATCAACGACGCCACCGTGAAGTTCGATACCCCTGAGAGCCTCCTGCCGGGCAGCAGCATCGACCTGCACGCCACCGTAAGCCACGTGCCAGTGGCCATGAACGCCGATGCCCAGGCACACCTGAACTCCGAAGCAGGCTCCGATCAGGCAACCACTCATATCCTCTACGCCCCTTGGCTCATTCTCGGCATAGGACTACTGGTTTTGGTCGGCATCTTTTATGGGGTGTGGCGCGGTATCCGTCTCATCCGCGCTGCCCGCGCCGTCCTTGCCCAGGGTCCAACCGCCGCCGAAGTGCCCGCGGGCCGCCACCGCCAGGACGCCTGAACCTTCGGGCAACAAAAATCATAGTGTGAAGCCGTTGGTCATGCCGCCGGGCGGTGGCATGGACCGCTACACCCGGGATCTTGACCGGAACTTGAGTCAAAAACCCAAAGCCCTTGAGGGAGGAAAGCGAACATGGACTCAGCCAGGAATGAGACCTTGGCAACCACGGCAGGGCAGGGCCCGCCCTGTCCGGGAGGGTCCCCGGCCTTGTTCCGGGGGCCCTTCGCCCTTCGACACCCCTCCATTCTGTTCGCGCAAGGTCGCCAAGAACGGAAGACCAGGCCTGGAGTGAAATCCGGGAAAGCGGGGATACGGGGGTCTATTGATGATGCTTGCTGACGTATGGGGCGGCGGGCGCCAGAGGGAACAGGAGCGTGCCCTGATCGCAAAGGTACTCGAGACAGAGGCGATGGTGACCGCGTTCCAACCCATCGTCGGTCTGCAAGCATCGACGGTTTGGGGTGGAGGCGTTGACACGTTTTCCCGGAATCGGTAGCCCGGAAGCTGTTTTCCAGTCCGCCCATGCTGTGGGATGGGGCACCGCCCTTCAGGTTTTGGCCGTGCGCCGTGCCATCGGCTTCCTGCCCCTTATCCCTGATGGACAGTACCTGGCGTTGAACCTGAGCCCCAGGGTTGTCTTTGATCTATCGGAACGGGCCGGGGACCTGGAGCAGGTGGACCTGGGCCGTTTGGTCCTGGAACTTACCGAAGAAACTGCCGTGGATTACTATCCTGCGCTTCCGACCCGTCTGGCACCCTTGCGGGCCCTGGGGTTGCGAGTGGCCATCGACGACGCCGGCGCGGGCTACTCGTCGTTGCTCCCTATCGTGGAACTTCAGCCGGACATTATTAAAATTGACAAGTCCCTGATCGGTGGGATCGCTGCCGACCATCCCCGTCGCAGCGCCATCCGCGCGTTCGTGGGTCTCGCCCAGGATTTGGACGCGGCGACTGTGGCCGAAGGCATCGAAACCGTCGCCGACCTGAACACAGTCCGCGACCTGGGTGTCACCTGCGCTCAAGGATATTTGTTGGGCCGGCCCAGCAGCGATCCCACTCTCCTGTAGCCAGCCACGGCCGCTCACACCACCGCACGCCGTAGACTTGCCCCAACTGCTACTGGGCTGGTTCACGCCAGGACACGCGGTCAGAGTCGGCACACCACGGGTTTATGCTTTTGGAAGTCGGAAACGCCGCCGGGTGCACCGTCGCCAGTCATTGCATGCGGACGCTGACTCGACTGCACTGCGACCAGAAACCGGACGGGAACAAAAATTGTCCAATACGCAGGCCAGGAGCTTGCATTGAGCCGGAACGAGGCAAACCTTGCCCACGCCCACGCCTGAAGGGTACCTGATCGCTCAGGACCGACATGACCTACTTACTGTGGTCGCCGAGGACCCCGAAGCAATTCACAATGCTTTGGCTTGGCGGTGAAGCAGCTCCGCGCTGCCGCGGGACCCGGGGACCGGCGCGGTGTGCTGGTTACCCGCCGGAGCCAGTCCCTGTTCACCGTCGAAGCCAGCGTCCGTGTTCCGCACGGGACCACCTTGGAGGAAGATCGCTGGTTCCGCCCCGCGGTGTATTCTGCTGTTGGTGCGGGGGACGGAGCGGCCCCGTGACTCCGGCTCCCGTCGACGGGCCCAGGGACGTGTGGTGGACCGATCCAGTGACCATGCGGGACGTTGTCTTGGACCGCGCGGCGGCGGAGGCCCGCCTCACGCAATGCCCGGCGCTGGAACGTGTATGGATCCTGTGCCTGTTGGACCGGACTCAGGAGGCTATCGCCGAAGCCCAGGAACTGCTGAACGTCTCAGCGGACCGTCTCCCTCCTTTACTCGTCCTCGCCCAGGCCTACCAGCGGCAATATTGCTGGCATGACGCCGCACGACTGCAGGAAGAAGCACTGTGTTTGGCCCGCACACGCGTTCGTGAAGCGTTGGTCCGACGCCAGATTGGCCGTCGGCTGTTCGACGAGGCCAGGTACCGGGAGGCCGCAGCCGAATTTGAATGGGCCCGCGATCTCTACCGCACCGCCGGCCAGCGGGAGCACCTCGTCGAAGCCTGCCAGCAGGAACTGGAAAGAGCCCTGGAATTGAGCGCTGCAAGACGTTGACCGCTGACTCCGTTGGGGACCCACGCTCCCCTGAAGTTATCCGGATATCCCGCAAGCACTGGCACAGTTCGGCAAGACACCGCGAGGGTTTGCCTAGCTTACGCGCAGATCCGGTTATCGGGCTTGCCGGCCGTGTTCCCATGGTAGAAACACCGCACACCTCCTGGTATTCGGGGCGGCCACTATTGGGGAGAACCACTTGGCAAAACACTTGGCGCGTGCTGCTGTCCGCCGCAAGCAGCAGCACCGGCGCCGGGCGGCGCGACTGGCCGTTACCACAGGAACTGCCGTGCTCGCGGTTCTTGCCGTAGGGCTCCTTGCCCACGGCTCCGCTTCCGCTTCCGACCACTCGCCCGGCGGTGCTGGGCCTGCACCGGCCGCCGTCGCGGCGGTTGCGCAGAATAGCGAATCGGGCGCTTCCCCGTCCGCGCCGGCGGACGCCCGGCTGGCCTACACCCGTTCCGTGGTGCTCACGGAAGGCAAGAAAGAAACTGCCAAAATCGATGTGTCCTCCGCCGCGGTCCGGCCGGCCGCGGGCACCCTGGAGGCGCCGCTGGAAATGCTTGCGCCAAGTTCGCCGTTCGGTCTTCGGACGAGTCCCATCAACGGAACACCGGGGGAGTTTCACTGGGGACAAGACTTCTCCGCATCCTGCGGAACGGGTGTCTACTCAGCCGACGCCGGCGTGGTGCGGGCCGTGGGCTGGCATCCGTGGGGCGGTGGCAACAGGGTGGAAATCGACCACGGCAACGGGCTGATCACCTCCTACAACCACCTCGAGGGCATCGCCGTCCGTAGCGGCCAGCAGGTGCAGGCAGGCGAACTCATCGCCAAGGTGGGGACTACCGGCGCCTCAACCGGCTGCCACCTCCACTTCGAAACCATCCTGAACGGCACCTACACCGATCCTGCTAAATGGACGCTGCAGCCCCTCCACCCCGCCGCGGCCTCCGCCGACACAAAGATGACGGACTACCAAAAGGCAGTTCCCGCGAACACGGTCCCCTGGACTGTCCCGACTTCCGCCCAGCTGAACAGCAATGCAGCCGCGGCGGAGGAACATAGCCCAGCAAAGGGTGCTGCCAGCGAACAGGGCAAGGCAAGCAAGTAGTCCCTACCGCCAGGGCGGATTTCAGGGCCGCCCGGCGGTGCCGTTCCGCGGTGATGTCCATGCCGCCCTCGCCCGACGGCGTCCCGGGAACTCCAACACTGCCCGGGTACAATCGAGCCCAGACAGAAGCACGTGCTTGCCGGAGGTATGGAGAAACAATGTCGGAATGGCTCGAAGTCGGTGAAGACAACCACGTTCTGGTTACCTAGGCTTCGCTGCTGAACACCGGTCTCCTCATCGGCTCAGAGCGGGCCATGGTCATCGATACCGGCCGCGGCCCCCGGCAGGGACGCGAAATCCTGGACGCGGTGAGGACGAAGACCCAGCTGCCGCTCGTCGTCGTCAATACCCACGCCCACTATGACCATTTTTTCGGTAACGCGGTGTTTGCAGAGGTGTCACCGAATTCTGGGCCCACCGGAACTGCGCCACCGAGATCGACGAGCGCGGTGACCTGCAGCGGCGCTTTGTGGGAACGCTTGAACCGGAGATGTCCGCCGGCGAGGGCCGCAACGTGGAACTGGTACTGCCCAACGCCATCGTCAAGGACCAGCCCGTCCTGGTTGATTTGGGTGGCCTCACGGCAACCCTTTTCTACCTGGGCCGGGGTCCCACGGACGGCGATCTCCTGGTGGGCGCCCCCCACCCTTTACGTGAGGGACCTGATGGAACAGGGTGCCCACCCTTCCTTCGAGGACTCCTACCCGGAGGAATGGGCCGACGTGCTCCGGCACATCTCCGCCCTGGGCCACCGCTATGAGTTTTTGATCCCAGGCCACGGAAAGTCCTGCAGTGACCAGTTCGTCAAGACCATGGCCAGCACCATGAGCACCGCGGTCCGCCAGGCCCGGCAGCCCATCCGTGCCCTATGGCCCGGAACAGTCGCGCTGGTTCATCAAGCGCCTGCAGGAGATTGGCGCGCAAGCCAGGGCGTTCAGTAACAAGCCAGCACGCGTCCCCATGGTCGATCGATCAACGATCGGAGGGACTCGCGTGAACACTGGGTGCGTTCCGCGGCACGGAAGCAGGTGACCTGGCCGCAGCAGGGGCTAAATTCTGGAAGCAGGCATGACCGCCAATAGGTCGTGAACCTGTGGAACCTGTATCTGACTATACCCGGGTGTGTCAACATCACGGCGCAGCCCTACGCCACCGACAATCTCCAGGCTCTCCTGCTGCCCAACTTAACCCCGGCCCCCGGCTAGCCAAACGGGGCGGGAACCAGGCGTGTTATGGAGCCTCCGTTATGTCGACGGATTTACTAATTTGTCAATCGCCTTGACGTATGGTTGGGTCTACCCGGGGGATCACTATTGCCAATGGAGGCTGCTATGGCTTTTTCGGACTATGCCCTGGCGCTGACCGCGCTGCTGGCCACCCTGGTGGTTCCCTTCGCCGTCCTGTACCAACTGCTGCGGCTCAAACGCCGCGCCCTCCGGATCCCCGTCCGGCCCGCACCCGCGCCCAGAGGTAATCAACGCTGACCATGCCGTATATCGACATCAACCCCCACAAGGGCCGCCCCAAGTGGGTGGGCTACACGATACTTGCCGTTCTCCTGGTGCTTACGGTTGCCGTAGTAGCGGCCGCCCTCGCACGCCACTAAGAAGCCTCGCACGCCACTAAGAAGTAAGTCTGGCTGGGCAACCCAGACCCAGCGCCTAGACTTACTGATTGAACCAGTGCCGCATAACCGTTTGCCGACCGTCCGGGGGGACAGACATGACAGATCCGGCGGATCAGATTGCAGGCGCCCAAGCAGAGGATGCAGGGCAGCCGCAACTGCGCCGACGCCGCGACCTTCGTCGTGCCGACGGCTCAGTTCAGGATGCCTGGACAGGAACCATGCCAGCAGTAACCCCCGAAATGTCCAGTTCGAACGACGCCGACAAGCCGGCGACACGTCGATCCTCCTGGGCGGAGGCGGCTGCTGCGGCTGACGCCACTAAGCCGTCGCGCGCACCGTCGGCCGCCCCAGCGGCTCCTGCGCATCCGACGCCACCCGCCCGGCGACCTGCTGCCGACCCTGCAGCGGCACCACTCGCCTCCGTGCCGTCCGCAGCTTCACGTGGCGCTGCGCAGGAGGCCGCCCCGCCGCCGTCGGACGCTCCTGCTGAGACCCTATCCTTCCGCCGCAGCCGGCCCACCGTAGCCGACACGATCGCCGATAGCCCGATGCCCGATTTCATCAGCTCGCCGGGTCTGTTTGTTAAGGAACAGAAGCCGCGGCCGGTGGGCGGCTTCCGCGGTGCCCTTTACAGCCTGACCGGCGGCGCCTGGAACCTGGGCCCCGGCCCCAAGCAGCGCCAGGAAGACGAGCTGGGCCGCCGGATCTCGCGCCAGCTCCAGGGCAGCTACAACACGGCCGTCCTGAGCCTCAAGGGCGGGATCGGCAAGACGTCCACCACCGTGGGCGTCGGCCTGACCCTTGCCGAGTACCGCGGCGATGCTCCCTGCGCCATCGACGCCAACCCGGACTCGGGAGACCTGGTAGAGCGCGCCCTGGGCGAAGGCATCTACCAGCAGTCTTCGCCACGAACCATTACGGACCTCTTGGAGAACCTCGAGTCCATCGACTCCCTGACCTCGCTGGCCCGGTACATGCACCACGCCGGCCGTCTGCACCTGATCGCGGGGGAGCAGGACCCCGAGGTCTCGGATTCTTTGACAGCCGAGGAGTATTTGCGGATCCGCAAACTTATCTCCAGCTACTACTCCGTGGTGCTGACTGACTGTGGAACCGGCGTGACCCATAACGCGATGAGTGGAATCCTCCAGTCCGCGGACAACTTGGTGATCGCGGCCGGCTACGCCGTGTCCGGCGCGAAGCGCGCCCGCAGCACTTTGCACTGGCTCGCCGGTCACGGCTACGAGGACCTGGCCCGCAACGCGATCGTGGTCATCACGGACAAGGATGAGGTGTCCTCCCGCGTGGACAAGGACGCCATCGAGGAACATTTGTCCGGTATTTGCCGCGAACTGATTGCGGTGCCGCACGACCGCGGCGTTGCTGACGGTGACCTGGTGACGCTTGACGTACTAAAGCCGGAGACGCGGCGGGCCTATAAGGAGATCGCCGCAGCCATCGTGGACGGGTACCGGTAGACGCGCCGCTCCGGTGCATTCCATCCCGCGCTGCAGGCCTCGATCGTTTTCCGCTGCCGAACGGGGGCCGCGAGGCCGTAGCGCTGGACGAGCGGGCCGTGGCCTCAGGTCCGGGGGTAAGAGCCCAGGCCGGAACTTGGGATGTTCGGGTTGCAGGCAACGGCACGTCAGGGATTCTCTTCGGCACTAAACATGAGTATCGGAAATAGGAGTTCTCGCTGTCTCGGGCGCTGCTTTGGTTGTAGCGTGGAAATTGTGGTTCTGGAAATCGTGTCTGCGCTGGGCGGCCACTGATTCTCCGGGCACGCAGTGGAGGGGTCATGGGCGAGCTGGGCGTCGCTGTGATTATTGAAGACGATCTGGACGTGCGCGGGCTTCTTGAAGCTGTGCTGGTTCAATCAGGTTTTGAAGTCCACACAGCGTCCTGCGGCAGGGAAGGCGTTGAAAGGGTCCGTGAGATCGGCCCGGACGTGGTGACTTTGGATGTTGGCTTGCCTGACATTGACGGGTTTGAGGTTCTGCGCAGGGTCCGGAAGTTCAGCACCGCGTACGTCGTGATGCTCACCGGCAGGGAGGACGAGGGCGATGTGCTTGCCGCGCTGCAGGGCGGCGCTGACGACTACATCACCAAACCGTTCCGCCCGAGGGAAGTCCGGGCTCGTATCACTGCGATGATGCGCAGACCCCGGCACGGGTCCGGCGCAGCGGCCGCAGGCACGTCCAGGACTGTCCCTCCGGCGTCCGGCGGGTCGCGGAGCAGCGGCTCCATCCTTCGCTGCAACGGGTTGGAACTCGACTACCGACGACGGACTGCTTCCCTCCACGGAAGAACGCTGGAGCTGACCCGGAGCGAGTTCGAGCTGCTGCATGAGGTGTTGCGGGGAGCGGGCGCGGTGCTGTCCCGGCCTGACTTGGTTCGCGCGGTCCGGGGCGGGCAAGATCGCGATGATGCCTACGTCAGTGATGCGGATGAGCGCGCTGTTGAGGTCCATATGGGGAATATTCGGCGTAAGCTCCGCGATGATCCGGAGTCGCCTCGTTGGCTGGCGACCGTGCGCGGGGTTGGGTATA
>NZ_JBFBKY010000042.1:0-15074 GCF_040702335.1 Pseudarthrobacter sp. NPDC080039
CAGACAAGGGGCGAGGGAACCTGACCGGGAGGATGCAGCGACGGTACCTGCGCCGGAATAGGACAGGAACCCAGCAGGGAGTGAATGACTCCCCGGTCTCGGGTATTACGTTCCGCCCTGGTAGACGTCGTTGCCGAAGGTGTTCACTTCGGGCTCTCCGTAGCTAGCAAGGCGGGAGAGAAGGAGTCCTCGATGCTGGTGAGCAAGCTGTAGGGGCAATCCGAGGTGGCCCCGTAGGGTGCGAAACGGAGAGGAGGACAAGGGCCCCGACCTTCCCTCCCGCAACACCCGTTGAGGGACCCATGGTGTCCCCGTTAGTCTCGCCGAAGACGATCACGGGCATCCCTCTTTTGGAAGGCGGGCGACGCGGGAGCCCGCGGTGCCAGCCACTCACCTGGTAAGGGTCGGGGAATGCCCCTGTATGCGGGCTCAATGGGAAGTCCTCCCACGCCAGGATGGCATTCATATCAAGTTCGGGATGTAGTCGAGTCTGAAACTGAGGCAAAGGGGGACTGAAACAGGAGGGTGAGCGGCCGCAGAAGTCGTCCCCTTCCTTCCCTTAGGTGAAAGGAAGGGGATTATCGATGACTAGTTGCGGGACTGGCCTTGGAGGGAATCGCGGATTTCGGTGAGCAAGGCAATCTGTGGGTCCTCTGCTGCTTCTTCCTTTACATTCTGGTTAATACCGAGGCGGCGGTTTCGGCGTTCAATCATGTGGTTCATAGGCATGACGATGACGAAATAGATGGCTGCTGCCACCAGCAGGAAGTTGACGATAGCGGTAAGCAAAACACCGAATTTGATGTCGTTCCCGTTAAGAGTGACGACAGCGAAGCTGTCGAAGTTCGGTGAACCGACCAGGGCAGCAATAAAGGGCATGAGTACGCTTTGAACCAGCGCGGTTACTACCCCACCGAAGGCGGCACCAATCACGACGGCGACGGCAAGGTCAACGACGTTGCCTTTCATGATGAAATTCTTGAAGCCTGTCAGCATGAGCACAAGTTACCCCAAGTAAGACGTTTTGGGACCGGTAATTGTCAAATTTTTGTCTACCAAGTCATTCCCCGTTCGAGCCGGTGATCGTGCCCAAGCGAAAACGACATTTGGACGGGATCGATCAGATCGTCCTCTCACTCTCTGCCCGGGGATTGACCACGGGGGAAATCGCCGCGCACTTCGAGGAGGTCTATGGGGCAACGTCTTTGTTGTGTCCGCCCGGCCTGGCGAGGTCATCCCTTATCGAAGGGAACCACCACCAGCATGAGCAACAACGCAGACAACGCAAGCAGTGATCGTCATCGGGGGCATCGACGCACGCGCCGACACTCATCACGTCGTCGCGCCAGATACGACAGGGAAGATACTCGGAGACCACCCTTTTCTGTCAGCGATGGTCGAAAAGTGAGCCGTTTCGCCGGCGGCGGAGTTCAGCGGTCGTTGCAACGGTTTATGGTTCTAGCGCTGGTGAAGTCAGTTTAGCCAGGTGCTCCATGGGACTCTGCCAACCCAGGATTTCGCGTGGTCTGCGATTGAGTTCAGCGGCGACCCTGATGAGGTGTTCGGGGCTGTGGACGCCGAGGTCAGTTCCTTTCGGGCAGCACTGCCGAATCAGGCCGTTAGTGTTGTCGTTTGAGCCGCGCCGCCAGGGGCTCGCTGGATCACAGAAATACACCGGAATCAGCGTCTGCCGCGTGAAACCCTGATGGCAAGCCATCGAACCGGTTGTCCGGACGATCAACCAAGGTGTCCTTCCAAAATGTCAATGGTCTGTTCCGCGCATCGCCTGATATCTGCCTGGTAGGCTACGGCGATTCCGGGGAGGACCGCTGCCGGGGCTGCATCGGGGGGACGACTGCGCAGGGCCTGTTCGACCTGGAGGGCAAGGTTTGCCAGCCGTTCAGCACCGACCATCTGGCTGGAAGTGCGAAGGCTTAGCACTGCATCCATGGCACCTTTAGCATCACCGGTCGTCAAGGTGTGGCGCACTCTTTCGGCCCTGCCTGGCAACTGGGCTATGAAGTTCCGGATGAATATCATCCAGATACCTTCATCACCATCCAGCTCGTCCCGGAGTCTCTCCAGCACGGAAGGGTCAAGCAGGGGAAGATTGTGATCTTTGTTCTCTGCCCCGGTGCCGGACCAGACAGGGGCCGTCATGGCTTGCGGGTGGTCATTGCGTACCCGCCCGGTGCGTTGCAGAGGATGGTTCGGGAGGTGCCGGCATTTTGATGTTCCTGTGGCTGGGAGCCTGGACGAGAGTTTTTCGACGCTTCGTCGTAGGAGCATCTGCTATGTCCAATGATGATTGAGCATGCGACATCGATTGGGTCGTGGCCCTGCAATGCCGGTCGCAGCTGCTTGGCCGAAACCTGGGCTGTCTGAAGTTCCTCCGTGAGCACGTAGCTGTCGGCGGCCCTTGAGCGAATTCCAAGGCTGCGGCCCATATCTGGCCGGTAACGACGTTGACGTTGTCTTTGCCTGCGAGGAAGGTCAGCGCGGCGAAGCGTGCGGGCCCCAGCGTCATCGGAACGGCCGGGAGGGTACGGCAACAGGCTTCCCTGGCGAGCACCAAAAGGTGCGCCCGGGCGATCCGGCGGTGTAGTGGTTGGCGGTCAGGGCGGGGAATCCAGTCACGGCTTGGGACACCGGGCCGTCGTCGCCGTTCTGATCTGCCTGCACTCGAGGGATCCCTTCCGTTCCCTGTCCGAAGACCCAGCAGGACTTCCGCACGCGTCTGCCCCCTATATGCACCGGCAACCGCGGCCGTGCTGGAAGCCGGCCCTTCAGCCCGGGCCGGAGCCGGGAAGTGCAACCGGACCTCACCGCCGCCGCGTCCGTTTTGTTCGATACACACACGTTGCCCCCTGAGCACCAGAAAGAGAATTTTCGACATCTTTCCGAGATGCTACGTTCAGCGGCTTCCGCGGGGCACGAGTATTGAGTACCTGCATTTCCGGAGGTTTTGGCGGAGACAGTCCTGTCACTCTGCCGGCGCGCCAAGCGCGGTTGTCCTGTCTTATTTGGCTGGTGGGGTGCCTGATCCCGTCGAGTACGTGATGGTCGCAGTTCCAAGGATGTCGCTTATGCGGCCGCCCTGGAAGTCCTGCGCCGTTCCATTGGGCACCGAGTAGATCTCGCTGGTCGGGTAGCCAAGGGCACCCCGCTCAAAACCTGTGGACATCCAGGCCGTACGGATGGCTCCATATGATTCGTGAGTGCCCGCCGTCGGCGACGATACAACGGCACCCCCTTGGTAGTTCTGGTATGAGCCGCCGTTGATCAGGCCGGTTACTACTTCGGTGGTGGGGTAGCCCAGGACGCCGCCTTCGAAGCCCGTGGACGCCCATTCCGAACGGATGGGGCCGGTCGATTCATGTGTGCCGGAGGCCGGGGCGGACACGATCGCCCCGCCCTGGTAGTTCTGGTATGAGCCGCCGTTGATCAGGCCGGTTACTACTTCGGTGGTGGGGTAGCCCAGGATGCCGCCCTCAAAGCCCAGGGTCTGCCACTCCGAACGGATGGGGCCGGTCGATTCATGTGTGCCGGAAGCCGGGGCGGACACGATCGCCCCGCCCTGGTAGTTCTGGTATGAGCCGCCGTTGATCAGGCCGGTTACTACTTCGCTGGTGGGGTAGCCCAGGACGCCGCCCTCAAAGCCCAGGGCCTGCCACTCCGAACGGATGGGGCCGGTCGACTCATGTGTGCCGGAAGCCGGGGCGGACACGATCGCCCCGCCCTGGTAGTTCTGGTATGAGCCGCCGTTGATCAGGCCGGTTACTACTTCGGTGGTGGGGTAGCCCAGGACGCCGCCCTCAAAGCCCAGGGCCTGCCACTCCAAACGGATGGGGCCGAAGGACTCGTGAGGGCCGGTGGCCGCGGTCCAGATGATCGCCCCGCCTTCGTAGTTTTGGTTTACGCCGCCGTTCACCAGGCCACCGACCTCGTCCGTAGTCGGATATCCCATCAGGCCGTTTTCAAAGTTGAGCGCGGCCCATTCGCTGCGGATGGGGCCTTGGGAGACGAACAGGCTCTGCGTGGGCGTCGAGATTACAGCACCTGACTGGTAGTTGCGGTAGTAGCCCCCGTCACGGATTGCCGTTACGTTGCCGGTGGCCGTCCCAAGATTCCATTGGGCGGCCTTGGCATCCATCGCCTGAGCCAGTGTCAGGACTGTGATGGTGGAGGTGGCGGATTGAGTTGTACCTGTCCCGTACGTGACCGTCAAGGTGGCAGTGTACGTTCCGGCAGCGGAATACGTATGAGTGGGGTTTTGTAGCGCGGAGGTCGCCGTACCGTCGCCAAAGTCCCAGGACCATGAGGTCGGTGTGCCCGTAGAGGTGTCCTGGAATGCGACAGACAGTGGTAGTGTCCCGGAGCTCGGGGTGGCAGTGAACGAAGCTACCGGGGTGGGGGTGGCTGGCGTAAGGGGCTCGTCCGAGAACCAGTAGCTCTTGGCGACGTCGTCGCTTGCCAACATGACAATGCCAGTCGTCGCGTTGACGCCCTGTTTGGTGGTGGTGACGTCATTGATGTTCGAGGAGGACGCTGCCTGCATGACGGGGTTTCCACGGCCGGAGGCGAAGACCGGGTTGTCCATGGAGGCAGTCTTCTCGTAGATGCTGCCGGCAACCCCGGAGTACGTGCAGCCGCTCACGGAGGTCGGTGGGGCGGTCTGGAAAGCGTGGACGAGGTTGTTCTGGGTGTCCAGCACGATCTGGGGCCGGGTCACGCAGTCACCCGTGGTGGAGATGGTCGATTGCGTGAAGGAACCGGTACCCGGCTTGAAGACGAGCAGCAAAAGCTGGGGCAGTGTCGGATCCGAGGATATGTCGTTGAGGCTGGTCTTCACGGCGGCAAAGACCCGTCCGCTGGGATCAGACTGGAGAGATTTGATGTTGAGGTGGTCATCAGCCTGGCCATTGCCCCTGATGGCGGGCTGCAGAGCCCACGATGAGGACGCGGTGGGCGAGGTCCCGTCTGTTCGCGTGGCCCACCAGACAGTGCCGGTAAGTTGGTCACTCCACATCACCCCGATCTTGTTCTTGCCGTAGGAAACC
Source organism: Pseudarthrobacter sp. NPDC080039 (assembly GCF_040702335.1). Taxonomy (NCBI): domain Bacteria; kingdom Bacillati; phylum Actinomycetota; class Actinomycetes; order Micrococcales; family Micrococcaceae; genus Pseudarthrobacter; species Pseudarthrobacter sp. NPDC080039. Next base: position 5,061 of record NZ_JBFBKY010000042.1, read on the forward strand.
ACAGCGGAAATGTCATCAGGAGAAGGGTTCGGGTTTGAAACCGGAATAACGTAAGGGGTGCCCCAGCCGGTGCCGCCGGGTGCCGAGTTGTTGACGTAGACCGTGTTGGTGAATCCGCTGGTGCTGTTGCCTGCCACTTGCGTCCAGGTTGCCCAGATGGCGCCGGTGCTGTCCTCGTCAATGGTCATCGACTCGCTGCTGTTGTTCGTGACGACCATGGGAAAGCCGGCGTCCAGGGTGTAATTACCACCGGAGTAGCTGTACCGGTAAAGGTAAGCGGGCTGGCCTGCCACCGAGGGGACAGGGTTGGCATTGGTCGAAACACCAACAACGTGCGACGCGATGTACAGATGCGCCCCATCCCAAAGGGTGTCGGCCAAGGTGCTGCCGCGCGCATCATTCAACACTCCCGTGTCCACCCAGCTATGCGTAGCCCTGTCCAGGCGGTAGATGTGCCAGCCACTTCCGGTAGTCCACATATCCGCCCACCAGGATCCGTCATTCCACCACAACTTGCTCTGGGGCTTATCCGATGTGGGCGGATTTGCGACGCCGGCGTACGAGAAGCTCTGGGTGCCGTAGACCGGATCGGCTGACGCCGGGGGCGAACCCGCCATGCCCGCTGCCACGATGAGGGCCGCGAGCACTACCGGGGCCAACGATGTCAGAAAACGCTTGATCTTCACGGCAGGGCTCCTAGACGCCGGCTTCTGGCTGCTTTTCTGGACTTCCAACTTGAGCTTTCATCCGCCCCCAGGAAACAGCATTTTTGTCATCGAGTTCCGAGCGCAGTCTTTGCACTGCCGGTTGTTTCAGGGCCGGGGTGGTTTGGTCGTCGGTTTCAGTTATGGAACCTTCGTCGTTGGGCATTGTTGCCTCCTGCCGTGCAATGTTGGGGTTTTTGCAGAATTACGGTTCTCGAGGGGTGGGGTCAGTTTCCTCTGGATCGTTGGGGTCTTTGGGTTATGGGTTGATGAAGTTGCGGGCGGCGGCCAGTACCCGGTGGGCGGCTTCGTCGGTATCGCCGTCGCGGAGCAGTCGTGCGGGTGGGTTGTCTCCGAGTAGGGGGTTCATGCCTTGGAACCAGGCTTGGACGACGTCGGTTGTGTTGGTGGCGTTGAGTAACCGGGCGATTTGGTAGGCGTCCCGTAGGCGTTTTATCACGGCGGGGGTGGGGGCGCGTTCGGCGGCGGCCCATTGACGTACGGCTCGGGTTTCTTTTACGGAGCCGAGGTAGGCGACGGTTGGGGCGCCGAGTATTTGGATGAGGCTGTCGATGAGCGCTGGTGGGTCCAGGCTCATGGCTTCGTGGTAGGCGAGCATCTCGTTCTCCGTTGATCCGGATGCGCTCATTGGGTGGCTCCTGTCGGTCGGGTGGGGTTGCTCCTAGGGGGAGGTTGATCGTGCCGGGCATGTCATTGGGCGTCTTGGGTGCTCAGTCCTGCTTGGGTGAGGTCGTGGTCGAGGTTGGTGAATTTTCCGACTGCGGGGTGGAGGGGGCGGCCCAGGGCGCGGTAATCCCAGCCTGCGTCGCGGTATTTTTCGGCGTCCAGGGCGTGCCGGCCGTCGACGATGCAGGGGGCGTTGACGAGCCGGGCGAGTTCGACCGGGTCGGCGGTTTTGAATTCGTCCCATTCAGTGAGGAGGGCGACGACGCCGGCCCCGGTGACGGCTTCTTGAAGGGTGTTGGCGTAGCTGAGGTCGGGGTAACTGTGTTTGGCGTTGCTCATGGCTGCAGGGTCGTAGACGGTGACTGAAGCGCCGGCATTGTGGAGCATGCGGGCGACGTCCAGGGCGGGGGCGTCACGGATGTCGTCGGAGTTTGGTTTGAACGCTGCACCGAGGCAGGCGACTTTGATTCCGGTGAGGTCGCCTCCGGCGAGTTCTGCGACGAGGTCGACGGTGCGCTGGCGGCGCCGTCGGTTGATCGCATCGACCTGGCGAAGGAAGGAGACGGCTTGGCCCACGCCGAGGGTTTCTGCGCGGTGGGCGAAGGCCCTGATGTCTTTGGGCAGGCAGCCGCCGCCGAACCCGAGGCCGGGTTTGAGGAACCTGCCTCCGATGCGGTTGTCGTAGGACAGTGCCCGGGCGAGGTCACTGACGTCGGCGCCGGTTGCTTCGCAGATTTCGGCCATGGCGTTGATGTAGGAGATTTTGGTGGCAAGGAACGAATTGGCTGCGACTTTAACCAGTTCCGCGGTTCGCAGGTCGGTGGCAATGACGGGGGTGCCGGCGGCGATGATGGTGGTGTAGCAGGCGGTTAGTTGTGCCCGTGCCCAGGTGGAGGTGACGCCGAAGACGAGGCGGTCCGGTTCCAGGGTGTCTTTGATGGCGTATCCTTCGCGAAGGAATTCGGGGTTCCAGGCGAGTTCGATGTTCGTCCCTGCAGGGGCTGTGGCGTGGACGAGTTTGGTCAGTCGTTCGGCGGTGCCGATGGGGACGGTGGATTTGCCCACGATCAGGCATTTGTGGGTCAGTTCCCGGGCCAGGGAGGTGATGGCGGCGTTCACGTAGGTCATGTTGGCGGCGTCGGAGCCCTGGGATTGGGGGGTTCCCACGCAGATGAAGTGGACGTCCCCGTGTGCTGCGGCCAGTGCCACGTCGGTGGTGAAACGGAGTTTGCCGGAGGCCAGGACGTCCTGCATCTTTTCTTCGAGGCCGGGTTCGTAGATGGGCAGGATGCCGGCGGAGAGTTCATCGATTTTGGTTTTGTCCACGTCGAGTCCGATGACGTCGTAGCCGAGCAGTGCCATGCACACGGCGTGGGTGGCGCCGAGGTAGCCGGTGCCGATTACGGTCATTTTCGGGTGCTCGACGATGGCCGGGATGCTGGTGGAGCTGTTCGGGATCATGGTGGAGGCCTTTCCTTGGGATGAGGGGCTGGGTTGAGGCTGGGATCACCGGAGTAGCGTGGTGGGTCAGGTGTTGGTGCAGGCGATGGTGGCCAGGCCGCTGCGGGCGGTGAGGGTGTTGGAGCAGGAGACGGTGTTGTGCATAGCCGGGCGCAGGGCGACACCGTAGCCGGGGCCGCCGACCGGGCCGCTGTTGTGGGTGAAGAGGTTGTAGTCGCCCCAGTCCTGGAGGATGTTGTGGGTTTGGTAGCCGTCGCCGGGAGAGTTCTGCCCGTCGTTGGAGTCGATGGTCCAGGCGTTGCCCTTGACGTTGATCCAGGCGGTCGCGTCGGTCATGCCGGTTCCGTCGAGGTGGTTGTTTTTGATGACGCCGCCGATGGTTCCTTCCTTGATGTCGATGTTTTCGGCGGTGGTGTGCGAGATGGTGTTGTTCGCGATGATGTTGTAGTTGCTTTGGTCGGTATGGCAGTCACTGATCGTGCACCAGTTGCTGACGGCGGTGCCGACGTAGATGCCCTCACCGAATTTCGGGTTCTTACTTCCGGTGCGTGTGATGGTGTTTCCGGTGACCAGGTTGCTGCTGGAGTTCTTGCGCAGGTGGATGGCTTCATCCCCGACATCGGTCACGGTCAGGTCCTCGATTACCGACCCGGTGCTGGAGTCGGTGACGATGCCTTTTTGGCCGTTGCGTACGGTGAATCCGGACAGGACCCAGTAGCTGGCGCTATCGAGGTGGAAGACGTACCCGTTGTTGTTGCCGCCGGCGTCCAGCACCGCACCGGGGCCCCCGCACAGATAGATCCTGTTGCTGGCAGCGCCCGAGTTCTTGGTGCTGAAATTTCCCGGGTACGTGCCATCAGCCAAAGCGATGACATCTCCGGCCACGGCATTGGCCAGTGCCGATTCGAGGTCGGCAGCGGTCGAGACGGTCTTGGTCGGGGCCGGGCAGGACACCGGGTGATCAGAGGGCAGGGGGCCCTGGCCGGGACGTGCGCTTTGGGCGGCGGCGCTCATCGGTTCTTCGCCCCTGGAGGATTTTCCTTTCGTTTCCGGTGTTGATTGCGGGTCAGGGGTGGGGGAGGTGACGACGCCGGCCCCGGTCGGTGCGGATGTTGTCGGGGCCGTTTCGGTGACGGGGGGAGCTGTGGGCTGGGCGGTGTGGAAGGTCGTCGCAGCCAGGACACCCAAAGCGCTGATGATCAGGAGCGCGCTGAGGATGATGACCAGCAGCCAGGGCAGAGCCGGCCGGCGTTTCATGAGGCGCCCCTACTGATTGATTCGCGTTCGGGGGGCTGGAGCTGGCCGGGTCCTTTGGTTGTTTTCCGCCTGCGCCGGGTGCCTCGGCGTTTATCGGCAGGGGTGGGGAAGTCGCCGTGGGCTGCCTGGACCAGTGCCGGGGTGAGGGCATTGGGTTGGATCAGGATCGGTTCCAGGTCCGTGAAGGCACTCATCGGGGCCTGGGCCGCGTAAGGGTGTTTGACGGCGCCGCGGTGTCGGTGACCGGCGAAGGCTGTCAGGATCAGGATCAGGGCGAGCATGGTCCACACGATCGTCAGGGGCTGGAAGAAAGTCGTGAGGTTTTGCCAGAACGATCGTGTGAGGGTCCAGTTATCGGTGGTGTTGTTCTCTGCCACGGCGTTACTGGTTCGTTTCAGGTCAACGGGGCTCGGGCCCGCACCGGAAAGCGTGTTGGCGCTGATCCGGATGACACCGGAGCCGATGGCGGAGATGCCATGGTTGGTTACCCCGTCGACCACGTTTCCCTGGACCGTTGCCGCGGCGTTGCGGAGGTAGATTCCGACCGCACCGCCTGAGACCGTGTTATTTTCCACGGTGCTGGCGGTGACGCCATCGCGCAGGGCGATGGCCTGGGTGGATCCGCCGTCGAGGTGGTTGCCGCTGATCGTGACCGTGGACGCGGCGGCGTCGGCGACTATCCCGGACAGGCCCCCGGAGATGGTGTTGGCCCGGACGGTCGTGTTTCTTCCTCCCCGGACCTCGATGCCGTAGCGGCTGTTCGCGGTGATCATGCTGTTGCTCACGGTGTTGTTCCCGTACGCGGTCAGCGTCGTTCCTGTGGCGGAGGGCCCGGTCGCCAGGGCGCGCCCGTCAACATAGATCCCGTCGCGCTGGTTCGCGACGGCGGTATCGGTGTCCAGATGGATATCGCTTGCGGCCCGGGAGACCATGAAGCCGTTCAGGGCGCTGGAGCGCACCGTGGAGTTGGCGATGACGGCGTTGGAGACAAACCGGTGCAGCACGATACCGTCCATCCGGCTGTTCTGGACGATCGCGTTGTGGATGCTGATACCCACGGCGTTGGCCAGGAACAGCCCGTAGACGTTGTCCGTGACGGTGATGTCCTGAACGGCAGCACTGGCATAGCTGAAATCGGGGGCCGAGCCGGGCTGGGCCGGCAACGTCTCGCCGGGTGATAGAGCCGGCGCCGGAGCCGGTGCGGGAGCAGCGGGAGGAGCAGCGGGGTCGGCCGGGTGTTTCTTCGAGGGCGCGGCGGGTTTAATGTACTTGGCCTTCGCGCCGCTCTGGTTCAGTGCTCCCACGATGGGCCGGTCGGTCCCTGTCATGGATAGTCCGCCGGTCCTGCCGCTCCAGAACCCGAGGCTCTGGAAAATGGCGTGCTCGATGGTGGCCGTACCGCCGATCGACCGCACATAGGCGCGGCCGCTGTCGGTGATCCGGCGGGGGGCGCCCGTGTCGGTGTCCCAGCTGCTGATTTTCACCGGGGCGTCCGGGGTGCCGGAGATGTTCAGCTTGCCGCCGTAGTTCACGATCGAAACGAACTTCTTGGCAGTGCTCAGCAGATTCAGTGCCAACGCCGCGGGCCTGGTCAAGGTCAGGGTCGCGCCGCTCTCCACGACGAGGTTCTCACTAAGGAGATAGCTGCCATCGGGCTGGAGCACGAACGTTTTCGGTGCCAGCGTGAGGAGGTCATCAATGGTGTAATCGGTGGCCCGGGCGGGCAGGACCAGGGTATAGCCGGTGCCGGAGGAGACACGGTAGGGGACGTTAAGTTTCGTCCCGGCCCACCGGGCAATGGAGGACACGGTACGGACCTGGACGAGGCGTTTGTCTTCCGCGGCGACCATGGCTGCCTCGTTTTGCGGGTCCCCCTTGTAGTTGCTGCCGTCGGTGACGGTCGGGACCGGATCCATACTCGTATCCGGGGCCACGATGGCGTCATTCTGAGGTATTGCCGGGTCGGTGGGGTTGTCCGCGGCGGCCATGGGCAGGCCGATCAGGAGGGAAACCCCCGCCAGGGCGGCTGAAATTTTCCACCGGTTTTTCATGAGGGTTCCTCTGCCGTTACGAGGGTGGGGGAGACCAGGGTCGAAGCGCGCTGGCCTTCGCCGCCGGTCTGGTTTTCAGCGCGGGTCAGCCAGCCTTGCTTGTTCATCGTGAACAGCGCATAGGTTTTCACCGGCAACGCCACAATGATGACCATGACCGCGATCAGCGGCAGCAGGAAGATCTCCCACGGGTGGCGGGACAGGTGGGACAAGCCGCGGATGCCGCGGCCCAGGAGCATCCAGCCCACGGTCATCACGATCCCGAAGGCAGTGAGTTCGAGCCGGCTGAAGATCAGGTATCCCATCGTGATCCCCATCGTCACCGGAGTCAGGAGGATCTGCAGGACGGTGACCTTCGTGACCAGCGGCACCCGCCACAGCCACCCCTTGTGGATCGCGGTCAGATAGCAGCGATAAGAATTCCGGCTCCACCGGACCCGTTGTTTGAAGAACGAGCGCAGCGTGTTCGGGAACATTGACAATGCCCGGGCAGAAGACTGATGGACGGTTTTGAAGCCTGCGGCCAGGACAAGCCAGGTAAGTCTCCCGTCGTCCCCGGAGATGCAGCGCCGGCCCAGGAAGAATTCGTCCTCAAGGTTCGGCAGCAGCGGTATCACCACCGACCGCCGGTAGGCTGCGGTGCGGCCCGACAAGCAGGCCACCGCGCCGGCGGCACCCATGGCCGGGACGTAATCGTAATAGCGCAGGTTGATCATCCAGTCAGCGACCCGGCGCCAGACGCTGCTGGTGCGCTGGTACACATTCTGCTGGGTGCCGACCCCGCCCACCAGCGGGTCAGCGAAGGGCATTTGAACAGCAGCCAGCAGCCCGGGCTGCCAGAAAGTGTCCGAGTCAACCAGGATCAACAGTTCCCCGACAGCTTCGCGAATCCCGCGGCTCAGGGCCGAACGCTTACCGGCATGCCGGAACAGGATGGGACGCACCGAGGGATCGGCCAAGGACGCAATGCGCTCATAGGCCTCGGTGTCCCGGACATCCAGGACGATGATGATCTCCGTTGGGCCCTGGCTGCGCCACGTCTGCAGACACTGCAGCAAGATCTCCGGGTCTTCATGGAATGAGGGGACAACCACAGACGTCGTCGTGGAGAAATCATTGAGGACCGGTTTGGCACGCCGGGACAGGATCACCCGGTACAGCCACAAGGCCCACACCACCAGGCCTGCCAACGCAACCGGCAGAAACCTATGCCACTGCGAAAAATCAATCTGCGATAGATCCACTGGACCAACCTGCAGGACAGGAACCAGACTCGACACCACAGGGGAGGAAGGCATCAGGCCCCCCAGCTTGTGAAACGCGGGGCGGATCCGTTGTGAATCATTGGTGATACGGGCGGGTTTAGCACAATCATCGGGGGACTCTTTCTCGGGTGATTGGGGTTACTCCAAACCCTAGAAATTCCCCCGCCAATCCACCCGAGTAATTGGATACCCGTCTTTCTACCCCCGGCCTACCCTTTTCCGCGTACTCAGAACCGGCTGGACTACTCGACCACTACTGGAATTCCTGCGACTCCTACTTATACCGGAAACCGGGAAGACCACTAGGCCGCAGCCCTGGAGCGCCCAGGTAATGATCATTCTGCCGTTTCCCGATCCCAAGCTTCCCCTCCAACGGTCAGAGCCCTCTCGAGACAAGGCGGCACGGGAGGGTTATCTGGGTTATTCGCTCCTGCGGCCAAGCCACCGGTCGCGTTTGTCAGCCGGCTTCCCGGGATAATAGGGAGTCTTCGAGAAACCCGGCAGGTGCGGTTGCCGCGGCGCCTGGCCGACCAGCGAAAGTGACTGAAGCTCTATGTCCGAAACGGAGCCGGATGCCGGCTATCTGGTCTGACGGTCTGGGCCGCGCCAGTATCCGCTCTATCTAGGTTTTCGCTGTGGCTGCCTTGCCCTGGACTGTCGTCTGAACCATGACCCGGAAGTGCCTCTGGGCCAAAAACCCAGTGGGACCGCCCGGGCGCGAACACAGGAGCGGCGCGTACGCGGGAAATTGGGTGGTGGCAGCACAAGTAGACCCGCTGCGGAACGCCTTACTTGTCATTTACCGGTGGTTTTCGCCTTGAGTTTTATCCTCGGGGAAGGCCTCCACTCGTGAGGAGAAGGTGGAAGATATCTGCCCAAGTCATCTGTGCGTCCGAACCAGCATTGGGGAGCGCCGACGGCGATGAGGTCCTCGTCAGTATTGGCACGCGATTCCGCCTCTGGGCGCGGCCGGGGGCTTTTATCGGGACACGAGAAGGGTCAGTACTGTTCCCGTCCTGGCGAGCCCGGCGAGGAACACCAGGCTGATTGCCACTAAAGGGGTGCATGGGGAAAGCTTAGAACCCTTGGGAGGACAGGCCGGGACGCCACATCGACCCGTAAAAGGCGGAATTGGCGTGTGCAAAGGATGTGTCCTGGCATGGGAAAGGCGCGCCCCGATCGGTGAGCGCGCCCTTCACTTTTCCCTTATCCCCAAGCCGATCCCCTTCGGCCAGCACCATCATAAGCACTGTGATAGTTAGCCCGTCAAGACAGATGTCTGCGGCCGACCCGAGTCATGGTTATGCACGATTCCAACGTCCACCCGGCGCGGCGCTTCACGTTAGGGCCGAAAGACCCGGGAGGTTACCCCGCAGGACGAACGGACTCCACACTACTTCCGGCAGCGCGCCGCCAGCCAGGGCAATCACATGGCTTCACGGCTGATCCGTGCCGGAGAATCTACGAGTGCCACGGAGGCCGATAAGCGCCGAATGCGGCTCGCCCGGAACTTCAAGGGCAGCCCTGAAAGACTTAACCAGCACTCCCCAGACGATTCAAGGAGCCGATGGTGGAGATTCTGTCGGGTTGGGCGGCCAGATTTGGCTATAGCCCCGATTGGTATGTCTACGTGGCTCGTGTTTTGCGGGGTACTCGCGATGGCCTGGGATGGCGAAATCGACCTTTGCCGTACGCCGGTGCCTCCGTTAGTCCAGCGGCGATGAGCCGGGCCCGGTAGTTGGCCACAACGTTGCTTTTGGCGTTGAGCCGCTTGCTGTTGTCGCCGGCTGCAACAGCATCATCCTCTTCCGCCATGGCGCGGAGGAAGTCCTTGTCCTTCTCCGAAGCTGTGGAAAGAGCTGCTTCGATTACCGTCATCTCATAGCGGCGACGGGCTGCTGCAATGGCCTGGGTGACGTTCTCCGCTTCCAGGGTCAGATCGCTGATCTCCGCTTGGCGCCGTAACTGGTAGCCGATGAGCTAGATCAGGAAGGGGTAGCCGCCGGTCGCCTCGGCTGCACGCCGGAGCTGATCGTTGTGGATCCTGATTCCGGCTTGCCGGAACGTGGCGATTCCCTCGTTCAGCAGGTCCGAAACCGCCGCCGGGAGCCCTGCGAAAATCAGACCGATCGGCAGCCCGTCGCGGTGGCGAGGTAGAAGGGGGCGGTGTCGGGGAGGACGGTCGAGACGGCGTCCCGGCAATTTAAGGCCCGGTTTCGGAGTAAGGCGTTGGCGGGTCGGTGGTTTAGGGGCAGTCCTGGTCAGCGTACGGCGGGGCGGTGGGAGGGAAGCCACTGGAGGGCGAGTACGCGGCGACGTGAACGCCTACCCGGCACGCCTCTTGGTGCCGGTTATGCATGGAAGGGCAGTGGTGCAACGCGCGCTTAAGGACGATGGAGGGCTTCCGGGGTGTGGTTTGCCGCGGAAGCCCTCCATTTTCGGATCTAGGACGGGGTGGGTCAGTGCTGGGGCAGGGTTTTGGTTCCCTCGATCTGCACTGCCTGGAGTTTGTTCGGGTCCAGGCCGAGGGTCTTAAGGATTGTCGGGGCGATCTGGGTGGTTTCCACGGTGCTGGTCACGGTGCGGGCC
>NZ_JBFBKY010000043.1:0-15074 GCF_040702335.1 Pseudarthrobacter sp. NPDC080039
ACGCCACCCAAAACGTCAAAACCGAAGGCCAACAAGCCGCCACCGACGTCAAAGACCACGCCACAGACGCCAAAGACAACATCCAAAACACCTAGGGCCCGTCACCGCCGAAATGCAAGGCACAAGTTCTGTTCGACAGGCCGGCACCGCCCTCCGCGGGGCCGGCCTGTCTGCTTCGCCCCCGATTGAGAGGACGCCCCATGGCCACTCACGATGATTCCGAGACCAGTACCGCCAAGGCGGCCCAGGCGCCGGCACCCGACGACGCAAGGAAGCCCGGCAGCCCCAGGGACCTCTACAAGCCGTCCTGGAAGTACATCACCAAAAAGACCCTTCGCGAGTTCAGCAAGGACCAGTGCCCGGACCTGGCTGCAGGCCTGACGTATTACGCGGTCCTTTCCCTGTTTCCCGCGCTGCTGGCTCTGGTTTCCGTGTTGGGCCTTTTTGGTGACCCTCAGAAGACGACCAATGCCCTGCTGGAGATCGTTCGTGGCTTTGCTCCGGCAGAGACCGTCAACACGATCAGCGGCCCCATTTCGGAATTGACCAGCGCACCCGCGGCCGGGTTCACCCTGGTCATCGGCCTGGTCACCGCCCTCTGGTCCGCATCGGGCTACGTCGGCGGTTTTGGCCGTGCGATGAACCGCATCTATGAAGTGGATGAAGGCCGCCCGTTCGTGAAGCTGCGCAGCACCATGCTGGCCGTCACACTCCTTGCGGTGGTCATCGTGGCACTGCTGGCCGGCATGCTGGTCCTCAGCGGTCCGGTCTCGGAGGCAGTGGGCGGCCTGATCGGTCTTAGCGGTGCGTTCCTCGCCGTCTGGAACATCGCCAAATGGCCGGTCATGGTCATCCTGATCATTGCCATCATTGCGGTCCTCTACTACGCGACGCCCAACGTGAAGCAGCCCAAATTCCGGTGGATGAGCATGGGGTCGGGCATCGCCCTGGTGGTCTTCCTCGTCGCCTCGCTGGCTTTCGGCTTCTACGTTGGCAACTTCGGAAACTACAACAAGACCTACGGTGCCCTGGGCAGCGTGATCATCATGCTGCTGTGGCTCTGGATCCTGAACATGTCGCTGCTGTTCGGCGCCGAGTTCGACGCCGAGGTGGAGCGGGGACGCGAACTCCAGGCCGGTATCAAGGCGGAGGAAACCATCCAGCTGCCGCCGCGCGATACCAAGAAGAGCGAAAAGCTGCAGCAGCAGATTGAGGACGACATCAAGCACGGCCGTGAACTCCGGGAGAAGTACGCCGCCGAAAACGACCAGAAGGGCCGGAACGGTTCGGAAGGGGGCCAGGACGGTCACCGCCCGGGCGAGAGCCACCGCGAGCGGATCCGTGAAAAGGTACAGCACCGTGCCGGCACCGCAGAGTCCGACGGCGGCCCGGGCGGCGGGAGCGCATAGCGGCGCCTCCAGGTTCCGTGTAGAGGGGCCTGGAGAGGGAGTATCAGAAGGACTAGGCAGGACCTTCAAGATGGAGGAAAATTCATCTTGAAGGTCCTGTTGAGGTTTCCCGGGCAATGCGTGCCCGGGGCTACGCGGGGTCGGCGGTGAGATGGCCTCTTCTGAGACCGAGGCCAGTCCCCCCAGTCGCCGTCGGCCCCCTTCAAACTTTTGCCTCCGGCGGACCGCAACTGGACAAAGCGCAGCGAACTGCAATACTTTCTTGAATACCTCGCCGGGATCCTTGTGGAGACCGGCAGGTCCGCTGAAGCAGACGGCGGCATCACGGTCAACCCTTATGAGCGGACATGCCTGCTACCCATTTTGAAAAGTTTCTAGCCGAAGCAGTTATCGCTGACAGGGAGCCCGGACTGGGGCTCGGACGCGATGAGCTTTACGGCCTGTATACCAGCTGGTGCCTTCTGCACAAGGCTGAACTCCAGCCGCCGGCCGCCCTTTGGGAGGCCATGCAGGACGCCGGAATCAACCCGGACAGCAATAATCTCTCCATGACCGGTCCAGCCGCGGCGGACTACATCGTTGCGAGTGCTCCTGACCTGGTGTGACAATTCCCCATGGGGCCTTCCCTGAAGCAGGCCGGCTCCGGGATCCGGGAACCTGCGCCGGGGACTACGACTGAGGGAAAGGGCTGTTGCCAAGAGGCAGCAGCCCTTTCCCATAGCTGCACGCGGCGCCGACCGGACTGTGCCGCACGGACCGGGCCGCTACGCTTCTGCCAGCCCCAGCAGGTAAGCGGCGAAGCCGCGGGGCGCCCGTCCTGCTGTCCTTCCGGACGTCAGGACCCGGGTGGTGTCGGTAGCAACAATGGCGGCACCACTGCTGCGGAGCCGATCCACCAGGGCGCGGTCCTCATCGAATTCGACGGCCGGGAAGCCCCCCGCAGCAAGGTATGAGGAAGCACGGACGCCAAGATTGGCACCATACACATGGGGGTGGTCCTCAATCCAGGCGTGCCGGGCATGCCACCGGGCCACAAGCTGGTGGTGCATGCCCTGGCCGTCCGGTTGCACGGTGCCAAGGACAAGATCGGCGCCCTTTGCCGCCAGGTCCAGTTGCCGGACCAGCCAGTCCTCGTGGACGCAGGAATCGGCGTCGCTGTTGGCCACCCATACAGCCCCCATGGGACCGGCCGCTCCTGCCGTCCGCAGGGCTCTGCCTGCCTTGGCCAGGGCGGCGTCAACCCCGGCCCTGCGGCTCCTGCCCACACTTCGGAATCCGACCGGCAGCACCGCCCACGCCGGGTTCCCGGCAGCAAACCCTCCGGCTATGGACGGGGACCGGTCGGTGCAGCTGTCCAGGACAACCACCACCTGCACATCCACCCCGGGAAGGTGAAACGAGGCCCTTTCCACCGCGGCACGGACCGCCGTGAGTGCCCGTTCCAGGTGCTGCTCCTCGTTGTGCGCGGGAATGACTACAGCCAGCTGCCCAATGGCAACCCCACCACCAGCAGAACCGGCCGACGCTGACGTTCCTTCGTCACCCTTCAATGCCACTTCTGTCACCCCGCCGACCCGCGGCCCGGGGCTGCGAGGACTTCCAGTACAAAGTCGCGTTCCTGGTAGATCCCGGCCGTCCGCCAGCCCAGCCGTTGCCGGCCCAACGCGTGGACGGTATCGCCGATGAGCTCCCAGCCGGTGATGGGATGCCGCCAATGGCACAACAGCAGGGTCCCGCCGGGTGCCAGGGATGCTTCCACCCGGTCCCACAGCTGCGACAGCTCCTCCTTGGGGAGGTAGTACCCCACTTCGGAAACCACCACCAGGTCAAAGGTGCCACTGGGCCATGATCCCGGCAGGACGCGCTGCTCTACCTGCACTCCGGGCCAGCCATCCAGCAGCTGACGTGCCCGGTGGACTGCGGTTCCGCTGGCGTCCACCGCTAAAAGGCTGCGGCACCGCGGGGCCAGTTCCGCCGTCAACGTCCCGATGGAACAGCCCACCTCGAGGGCCCGTTCATAGGATTTTTCCGGGAGGGCGGCAAGTGTCAGTGCGCGTTTCCGCTGCTCGTACCAACTGCCCGAGTAGTTCCACGGATCCGCGGCTCCGTTGTGGACACCGTCAAAGACCGATTCGGCATCAGCGCTGGAATACGGGCGCTTGAACGCCTCCGGCGCAGGCGTCCAGGCAAAAACCTCATAGCTCCGCGAGAAGTGCGCCAGGAAGTCTGGGCTGAGCAGTGCTTCGTCCCCGGGGAGCGGGGACAAGGGCCGCACCTGGGTTGCGTGTTCTGACATCGCCAGCTTCTTGGCGGCGCGGGCCGGCTTATCCAGGTGGAAACGGACCCACGGCCGCCAGTCCTGGTCCTGGGGCGTGGCCCAATGCCAAAACCAGATGGGGTACTCCAGCAGTGCGTGGCCGTCCTGGCGTGCAACCTCCGCGGCTGCCGCGCCGAGGGCCTCGTGGTCCCCGTGCCCGTCGGCCCGGTACGGGGCCACGAGGGCCAGGCTCTCCGGGTCACCGGGCAGCCGCTGGACAGCGTCCCGGACAGCACGGGTAATGGCTTCTGAATGGCCGGCAAGCCCGCGGTCCGGCAAGCCGATGAACGTCCAGCAGTCCTTCAGGCCCAGCGCGGCCAGGGCCGTGCCGAACTCCGTGAGCCGGATCCCGGCCAGCTGCTCCGGGGCAGCCGTGGGCGAGTCCGGGTGCGACCCCTCCCCCGCCGTGCACAGCAGGACTTGCACCTTGGCTCCCAGCGCCACCAGCGACGCCATAAGGCCGCCCGCGCCCAGGGTTTCGTCGTCCGGATGCGCTGCGAGGACCACGAACCGCATGGCAGCCAGTTCGGCGGCTGCGAGCGGCAGTTCCGGGGCCACCGCCAGGCCGCTGCGGGTCCAGGCGGCTTCGCCGGTCCCGGGGTCAGTGTGCGAGAAGGTCACCATGCGCTGTCCCCCTTGAAGGCCAGCCGGCCGAGTTGGGCATCGTCCCGTGCGCCGTGATGCTGCCGGACGTACAGGGCCAGGTCAGCCATCCTCTTGGCATACGGTTCGTCAAAGGCAAGCGGGCCGGGGCCACGGTTGGAGGCCACCAGTTGGAGGACACGTTCGACGGCGGCGGCAACAGTGCCACGGACACGCTGGGCTTCACTCCAGGTACTGGGGCCCGTCCCGCCGCCGAGGCTGCGATCGTCTATTCGAGCTGCGGTACGGGCCAGGTACTGCAGTGCCGCCGTGAGGGTCCGGTCCACGTCTCCGAGGGCGGCGAAGGCAACCTGGTCCGGCTCCCGTCCCGAATCGGCCCCCGCCAGCAGGCCATTGCGGAAGTCCCGGGCCACGCCCACGGCACCTCCCAGCCAGCAGGCCGCGACTCCCATTCCGCCCCAGGCGAAGCCCGGACGGCTGTGATACCAGCCCAGTGTGCCAACGGGAGTGGCAGGAACCTCGTGGAAGTCCACCCTTCCACTGGGTATCTCCCTGAGCCCGCGCGCGATCCATTCCGGTTCCTCACATGCCACGCCGGGGTGGCGGAGATCGACTTCGAAAGCCGCCCTGCCGCCGTCGTCCGTGTGGGCCGTGATGACCGCACTGTCCAAACTTCCCGCGAGGGAACACCAGGGCTTGGACCCGTCCAGGACGATCCCGTCCCCGGTCTGGCGCGCCTCAAGCCTTACCCCCGGCGCCTCTGCGGCAAAGACACCCCAAGTCCCGGCGCGCGGCGCGTCCGGTACACGGTTACCGGAAGCCTGGTCCGCCTGCGCGAGAATGGCGACGGCGTCCAGATGCGGTTCCAGGACCCGGGCCGCGGCCACATCTGCGGCAGCCACGGAAGCCAACAGCTCCCACAGAACCACTGTCCGGCCCTCACCTGGACGGGGCCACGCCTTCCCGGCCTCGACAGCCAGGGCCAGCAGAGCACGGACGTTGCCGGCTGCGGCGGCGAACGAGTCCAGGAGCGGGCCCCATGGGGACAGGTCTGTACGGGTGGAGCCCATAAGCACAGGAACACGTTCCGCAGGCAAGAAATCCCCCTTTGAGATGTCCGGCGGGGCGCCGGGCATTTACACAGCTTACTTACTGTTGCGCCGGAAGGATGCGGGCAAGCGCGAAACCGTCCCAGCCTTTCGATCCCACTGTCTGGATCACGGTGGCATCGAGCCGCGGGTGGTCACCGAGAAGCTTGAGCGCCTCGATGATCCCCTGCGCATTAACGGGGTCCATGCCGGGGTCCAGGACCGCCCCCTCCCAGATGGTGTTGTCCAGGACCACGACTGCACCCGGCCTGCCGAGCCTGACGGCCCAGTCAAGGTAGCGGCTGTTGTTCTGTTTGTCGGCGTCAATGAAGATGAAGTCGAAGGGTTCCCGCTCTTCTTCCTCCAGGGCCGCCAGCGTCTCCAGGGCAGGGCCCAGGCGGATCTCCACGCGCTCGCCCAGGCCGGCGGCGTCAATGTTGGCCCACGCCACCTCCGCGTGCTGGGGAAGGTACTCGCAGGTGACCAGTGTGCCGCTGCGCGGAAGGCCACGGCCCATCCAGATGGTGCTGTAGCCGGCAAGCGTTCCGATCTCCAGAATCCGGTGCGCGCCGGACATCTGGACAAGGAGTTTCAGGAGCTTTCCCGCGTTTGGCGCGACTTCAATGGCCGGCATCCCTGCTTCAGCAGCAGTGCGGATGGCCTGCTGGACCGCCGCGTCCGGGTGCACCACGGTGCGGGACAGGAACTCCTCAACGGCAATCCACTCCGGGCGGGGCTTGTGCTCGAACATGGCCACAGTTTGGCACGCAGCCCTGCAGTGGTCCAGATACTTTTGCCCCTTCAGGCAGGCTTAGGCAGGCAGGCTTAAGGCTCCTGCGCCAGGGCGCTTTCCAGGCGGTCCACCTTGGCCGTCAGCTCACCTGTGTATCCGGGCCTGATGTCGGCCTTGATGACCAGCGAAACGCGGCTGCCGTACCGCCCCACAGCCTCCGTGGCGCGCTTGACGACGTCGAACACCTCGTCCCATTCACCCTCGATGGTGGTGAACATGGAATCCGTCTGGTTGGGCAGCCCCGACTCCCTGACGATCTTCACCGCGGCGGCAACGGCGTCGTGCACTGATGCATCGTTGGGCCGTGAGCCTTCAGCGGGAACGCCAGAGGGAGCAACAGAAAATGCAAGCAACATGCCCCCAGTCTCCCACGCTGTTCCGCACCGCCACAGGCCGGACAACGGCCGGCGGCCGTCACATAAGCGCTTACCCCGCAGTAACCATGGTGGCCGGAGGCTCCGTTGCTACCCTTTTGGGCATGAGCCTCGCAGTCGCCCGAAAGCCCCTACGTGCAGACGCAGCGCGGAATGTGGACAAGATCATCACGGCGGCGCGCCAGTGCTTCCGGGAGTTCGGCCCGGAGGTACCACTCCAGACCATCGCCACCACTGCCGGTGTTGGACCGGCAACTCTTTTCCGGAACTTCGCGGACAAGGAGGAACTGGTACTCGCAGCGCTCAACCGGCAGCTCCGGCTCACCGTGGACCCGGTGATGGACGGAGCCCTTGCCGACATTGACGCCGCTGCCGGCTTGCTGCGCGTCCTGGAAGCCCTGATGGCGGCCGCAAGCGACGACGCCAACCTGCTGTGTGCTGTGGCAGGACGGCGTGAACTCCTCACCGGAATTACCGTCTCGCTCATGGAGTCCATCAGTGTCCTGCTGGCCCGGGGCCAGGGCCAGGGGAGCCTGCGCACGGATATCTCGATGACGGACATGTTCCGGCTGCTGGCCATGCTGATCGGCGTAGTGGACACCATGGAGCCGGGCTCCGACGCGTGGCGCCGCCCGCTTGCCTTGGTTGAGGACGCCATCCGCACGTCCCGTCCGTCGCGGCCCCTGCCTGCCCTGGTGCCCGTCCCGGCCGCCGCGGGAGCCCCAACCATTGTTGCCGTGGAGCCCGACGCAGAGGCAGAGTAGGCCTGCTCCACGAGGGGGTAACCAAGCGGCGCTGCCAGGCACTGGATCGTTGTTAGCAGCGGGCAGGTGCAATACACTCAAGGTTGGGGTTAGGCAGCCAGCCTCGGTACTTCCAGCTGGAGCGACCCATGAAGCCATTGGTGCCCTTCCGCCGTTCGACGGACGCAGTGCGATGACCCATTCAAAGCTTCTCCACTATCTCAGCGATCCTCGAGGGCCGGAGGAAGTCCTGCCCACGCTGACAAACGGGGAGCTCGTCGAACTCCTTGACGCCCTCTACCAGAACCTCGACACCCCCGAGCCCGAGTTTGGCGCGCAGGTCTGGTACGAAATGGGCGTGGAAGAAACCTGCCGGAGGGCCGTCTCCCCCGGTGGCACCGCACACGGCGTCGCCTAGCTGCCTTGAGTCCAGGTGGGGCGCGTCCAGGTGGCGCACCACCAGAACGCCTGACGGCCGGTCACTGCTGCCCGGCCGTCAGGATTCACCGCGGTCAGGACGGTGCCCCCTCAGCATCCTTCGCCCTCACGGCTCTTCCCCGCCTGGGCCCTTCCCGGCAGTCCTGCCTTCTTCGGCGTCGCCGTGTTGGGGCCCGCTGCCAGCCTCCGGACCCGGCCCGGCGTCCCGGTGTCCGGCGTGCTCGCCTTCGGCGTGCCCGTGTTCGTGATGCTCGTGGAACTCATTGGGCACATGGCGTTTCGCCTCCATCAGGTGCTGCTGGAGTTTTTCCTCGGCATCACGGCGCCGGCGGGCGGTGTCCCGCAACTCCCGGGTTGATTCGGAGCCACGGGGATCCAGATAAGCGGGCCGCAGTTTCCCGGTCTGCTCTGCCGCGGGCACTCCGGCGGCCCGTTCCTCTGAAGCGTTCCTTTCGGCGTCCTCGGTTCCCTGGCCGTCCTGCGGCTCAACAGGCCGTGACTGGTCGTCCATCTCGATTCCTCCTCTGGTGGCCGCCTGGGTGTGGGCTGCCTCTCCTCCAGTGCACCATATTTGGTACGTGGAATGGTGGTCCCGTCAGGCGCTGCCCGCCTCTTCCCTCTTGCGGAGTTCCTGGCGTACCAGGGCCTGGAGGGCTGGAACGGACGACGTCGGATCGAGGTCGAGTGCCTCGCGGAGCCTTGATGAAAGGAATTCCAGGTCCTCGTCCGGTACGTCCGAAAGGCTGGGAAAGCGCTTAAAGAAGCGTTTGGCCGGGAGGCCGGCACGCCGTCGGGCGTTCTTTTGGCGGGGTCTGCCCGCCAAGCCGCCCGCCTGATGCAGCTGATTTTCCATTGTTGCCGTTCCATTGCCAATGCCATGGCCAACTGCATAAGCCGATCTCATAGTACAACCGGCACCACGCCAGCAAAGTGACCTGGATCACCAATTCGTACGCATCTGTTGCCTCAGCCCCAGCCCATCATCCTCAGCAGGGCCGCAGTGCCGGCTCCGGCGATGACCACCACCAGGAAGGGCGCCCTCAGCACCAGGGCAATGGCGGCAGCGGCCAGCGCCCCCAGTCTGGCATCGGCGGCCAGCGCCTGGCCGGACACCACAGCATTCACCACGGTCAAGGATGCAAGCAGGCCGATGGTCATGGTCCCGGCAACGCGTGATGTGCGCGGCTCCTCGAGGAACCTGGCAGGAACGAAATAGCCCACCAGCTTCCAGGCGTAGGCAAGAACGCACGCTGTCAGCAGCCAGATCCACAAGCTCATGCCCCGGCCCCCGGATCCGCGCCTTCCGCGCGCTCGGCGCCCGGGGGCATGCTGCCGGTGTCCTGGTGGCGGCCGGCGTGGTGTCCGCCGTACGGCTCGACGTCGGGTTCCAGGCCTTCGTCACGGCGACCGTGGCTGAACCAGCCCACTAATGCAGCCACCACGGCGGCCACCAGGATAGGTACGCCCGGTGGCACGAACGGAACCGCAATGACGGTGGCCACGGCACAGGCCACGGCAATGGCCATGGGTTCCCGTCCCTTGAGGCGGGGCCAGAGCAAGGCGAGGAAGGCAGCGACGGCGGCTCCGTCGAGCCCCCACTGTTTGGGGTCGCCCAGGCCGCTTCCCGCAAGCGCCCCCACGGCCGTGAACAGGTTCCAGAGCACGTAGACGCCAACCCCGGCTGCCCAAAAACCCCGCCGCTGCTCGGCAGGGTCTGCCTGGCCTGTGCTGGTGGCCGTCGATTCGTCGATGGTCAGCTGCGCACCGACGTACTTGCGCCAACCGGTGGGCCGCAGCAGTGCGTTCAGCTGCATCCCGTAGATGCCGTTGCGCATTCCCAGGAGGGTCGCCGCGCTCATGGCGGCGATGCCCGAGCCGCCACCTGCCACCACGCCGATGAACGCAAACTGCGAACCGCCGCTGAAAAGGAGCAGGCTCAGGGCCATGGTCTGCCAGAAGTTGAGCCCTGACGTCACCGCGAGCGCCCCGAAGGACACCCCGTACAGGCCGGTGGCGATACTGATGGAGATGCCAACCCTGACCGCCGGCGAAGCCAGCAGTTTCACGGCCGGCTTCCGGGTGCGCGTTTGGGGAGTGCGCTTTTCCGCAGGCTCCAGGCCCACAGGATCAGGGGCGCCTGGAGGGGAAGCCGCGCGGTGTGGATCTTCCGCCGCAGGGGTGTGCCCGCCGGGGTGTATGCCCGGACCAGGGCATCGACGTGGCCGGCCAGGAAGGCGGCGAACATCGCCGTGAGGGCAGTGGCTGTCAGCTTCCGCGTAGGCGGGAGCAGGATTCCGACGGCGGCAGCCAGCTCCAGCAGTCCGCTCACGGCGATCCACTCATCCCGGGACAGGACGGCCAGCGGATGTGCCGGCCCGCCCTGGTCCGTTCCGGGCTCCGGATCCCGGCGGCAGAGGTACCCAGGGACAACGTCACGGTAAAACGCGGGGTCCCTGAAATGCTTGCCGGCGCTGGCCACCAGGAGGGCTGCCATGGCGGCGGCGGACAGGGTTTGAACCGGGAAGCTGCTCAGGGACCGGCCCGGAGTGGGCCAGCCCGGGCCGGACCAGGGAGAAGACATGGAACCACTCAATCACAGCCAACACTGGGCCCGGAAACCCGCATCGGCGTTGGCTGCACGGCTCTTCAGCCCCAAGCTGGCGCGGAGCTCCCGTACGGGGGTGGTGGTGACAGGTAGTCCAGCGGGCGCCCCGAATCGAGCAGCGGCGGCCCAACATAGCGGAGCTCTCCGTAACTGCTGGCCACGAGCCTATAGTCCGGCGCCGGCAGCTGGGCTGGGCTGCCTGCATTCCCTGGCAGGTCATTGGGCGCGCTGTTGGACAGGGAAAAGAGCTCCTCGGCGGTCCGGGCAAGCGACAGACGGGCTGCGGCGCCCGCCCCTGTCTCCCGCCGACGTTCGAGGAGCCGGACGGCCGCGGCAGCCACTCCGTACCCTGTGGCGTGGTCCAGGGCCTGGACGGGAAGGGCACCCGGGCGCCACCCGCCGTCGTCGTTCTCCGTGCCGTAAAGGTGCGCGATCCCGCTGGCCGCCTGGACGATGCTGTCAAAGCCGCGCAGGCCGCTCCACGGTCCCGCGCTTCCCCAGCCGTTGAGGGTGACCACCACCAGCCGGGGGTGCGTTCCCAGCAGTTCGCGGGGGCTGAGCCCAAACCGGTCCAGGGCCCCGCTCCGGTAGCCGGTGACCATCAGGTCGGCGCCGGCCAGTAGTTGCCTGAGCCGCTGCTGGTTTTCCGGCTCCATGAGATCCGCTTCCACGCTGCGCTTGCCGAAGGCGGTGTCCACGAACTGGGCCTGGATTTCGGGGAAAGCAGGCGGGTCGATCCGCAGGACGTCGGCTCCGAGTGCAGCCAGGAGCCGGGTGGCCGCCGGCCCTGCGATGACCCGGGTCAGGTCCAGCACCCGCACGCCCTTGAGGGGCAGGCCATCCGGCCTGCCGTCCTGACGAGGGGCAGTGGCCGTTGCCGCCAGTTCCTGCAGTTCGAGGCCGGAGGCTGTCCCGTCGGCGTGCTCCACGGCAATCCAAGGGCCCGAACCCGCCGCGCGTCCCACGTCGGAAGCCAGCCATTCGGCACGGGTCCTGACGGCTGCAGCGATCCCGCCGTGGGCCTGGATGGCGGCCTCAGCCTCCAGCGCTGCCATGGAGCCGAGCCGCTGGGCTGCCCCTTCCGCGGAAGTCGCACCGAGCGCCTGCAGCAGCCGCTGCTCGTGGTGCGGGTAGTTGGCGTGGAGCCGGATCCAGCCGTCTTGGGTGCGCCGGAAACCGGACAGGGGCGCAAAGCCCTGCGGTTTACGCCCGGCGATCCGGAGGTGTCCGAAAGAGTCGAAGGCAGCCGCCGTCAGGGCTGGGGTGGTACTGAACCGGCCGGGCGCGCGACAGTACATATTCAACGCTTCAGCCGTGGCTCCCACGGATTGCAGTGCAAGGCTTTCGACGTCGAGCTTTCCCGCCCACCACCGATCTCGGAGAGGGGTGCCCCCGGCGCTCACGTCCGCCGCTACTTTCCCTGCGGTGAGGAGACCCGGAGCTGGTCCAGGACGCGGGCCGGCACGTTGGTGGTGATTTCCTGGATGCCCATATCCAGGCAGAGCGCCACGTCCTCCGGCGAATCCACTGTCCACACCCTGAAGCGGCGGCCGGAGTCCATCCAACGGCGGACCGTCTCAGGACGCTCGCGGACGTAATCGATTCCGGGGCCCGCCATGCCCACCTCGCGGTCGTCCAGGATCCGTTCGCCCTCCAGCTGCGTGGCCTTCATCAGGTTGGCGATGGCACCACCGGTAATCGGGCCCACGCCCAGGCCGCCGCGGATCTCGTGGATGGTCAGATCGTCCACCAGCTGGCAGATGTACTGCGGCGGCACGGAACTGAGCAGGTGGCGGACAGAATCCGGGCTGAAGCTCATGAACGTCACGGCGATGTTGTCCACAGTGGAGCTTTGCGGATCCCAGCCTTCGCTGCGGAGCAGCTCAAGCACCCGGTCCTCCAGTTTGAGCTGGTACGGGCTGGGATGCTTGAGCTCGATGGCCAGTTTCACGGGACGGCCCGCTCCGCGGAGGATCTCCAGCAGCTCGGGGAGGGTGAGGAGCTGTTCTGACCGCGCTCCGTAGGTTTCGGGAATGCGGACGCCTTTCCAGGACGAGAAATCCAGCTGCCGCAGTTCCTCCAGCGTCCGTTCCGCCACCGGCCCGGTCCCGTCCGAGGTGCGGTCCAGGTTGGCGTCGTGGAGCAGGACCACGTGCTGGTCCCGGGTCAGGTGGACATCGCATTCCACCCCGTCAGCCCCGTCGGCAAGGGCCTGCAGGTAGGCGGCACGCGTGTGTTCGGCGAAGGCGCCGCTGGAGCCGCGGTGGGCAAAGACCAACGGGCGCTGCTGCAGTGACTCGTCAGTTGTCATGCTCACACGGTAGCCGACCTGCCCCGGCCTTCGGGGCTAGGCTTGGCACATGCAGGTGAACTCTGAGGCAACTACTGGGCCAACCACGCAGGAACCACCCGCCGAAGCAGCGCAGCAGGTGCGGCCAGGCACCGGGGCGGCAGGCGCCGTCGTCAGCCGACAGCCTGGCGCCGGGGATGCCGAAAAAGCGGCAGCGCTGCGGAAGATGAAGCTGCTGGCGCTGAGCCTCCTGATTGCCTTGGCCGTGATTTTTGTCTTCGCGTTCGCGCTGCAGAGGGACTATCCGTGGCTGCAGTATGTACGTGCTGCCGCCGAGGGTGGCATGGTGGGTGCGCTGGCCGACTGGTTCGCCGTGACGGCGCTGTTCAAGTACCCGATGGGTATCAGGATTCCCCACACGGCGATCATTCCCCGCCGGAAGGACCAGATCGGTGCGTCCCTGGGCGAGTTTGTGGAAACCAACTTCCTCTCCGAACAGGTAGTCCAGGACAAGCTGGCCAGCGTTAACATTGCCCGGCGGGCCGGTGAGTGGCTTTCCGCGCCCGGCGGCGCTGACAGGGTGGCCAAGGAAGGTGCCGCGGTGATCCGGGGCGCCTTCAAGGTCTTGAACGACGACGACGTCCAGGCCGTCATTGAGGGCATGGTCCGCAAGCACCTGCTCACCCCGCCGTGGGGGCCACCCGTGGGCCGGCTCGCCGAGCGGATCTTCCACGACGGGCACCACCACACCCTGGTGGACCTGCTGGTGGACCGCGCCGCGGACTGGGTGGACGACAACCACGAGACCGTGACGCGCCTGGTCTCAGACCGCTCCCCCACCTGGGTTCCCCAGTTCGTGGACGGGCTGGTGGGTGACAAGGTTTACCTCGAAATCCTGAAGTTCGTGCGGGCCGTCCAGGCCGACCCCCGCCACCAGGTTCGCCAGTCGATCGACAAGTACCTCAACGACCTCGCCCAGGACCTGCAGCATGATCCGGCGATGATTGCACGGGCGGAGGACATCAAGTCGCAGGTGCTGGGCGATCCTGAGGTCCGCGAACTGGCGTCCCGGACGTGGGGCACGGTTAAGAACGCACTGCTGGGCGCCGTGGACGATCCGGACAGCGAACTCACCATCAAGTTCAAGGCCGCGGTCCGCGATTTCGGGTCCCGGCTGGTACAGGACCCTGAACTGGCCGGCAAGGTCAATGCCTGGATCGGCGACGCCGCGGGCTACCTGGTGCGGACCTACCGCTCGGACATCGCCGGAGTCATCACGGACACGGTGGCGCGCTGGGATGCCGAGGAAACGTCGCAGAAGATCGAGCTTCAGGTAGGCAAGGACCTCCAGTTCATCCGCATCAACGGCACCGTGGTGGGTTCCCTCGCCGGGCTGGCGATTTTCACGGTGGCGCAGCTGCTTTTCGGGTAGGTTCCAAGGTTTTTGACGTCGAGAGTTTCTGACGACCCGCAGGTTACTTTTCGCACCGGGTATTTGGGGTGTGGAAAGGAACCTGCGCAGCGGAAAGGCGTACGACGGCGGCGGCCGGCTTTTTGGGGCACGGCGCGGTGCTGTAGGGGCTTGGCGGCAAGTGACCCCCAGCTTGAATGTCACTGGGTCGTTGGATGATGTGGGTATGGGAATCAGCGGTGGTTTGGGGGCGGTGCTGGAGGGTGTTCGTGCCTCTGTCGCTGCCCTTGATGCGCTGGTTCTTGAGGACCGGAACCTCGAACATCCTGCGCTGAGTGCTTCGGCTGGAGATATTGACGTGCTGCAGCGCCGGTATGAGTTGTGTCTGGGAAGGTTGGAGGTTGTTGCCCGGCTGGAGGCGCAGCTCGCGGCAGTGAAGGCGCGGGATGCGGCGGAGTGCCTGGGGTTGCAGCTGGCCATGACCGCGCCGGATGCCTGCCTGCAGGACCGCACCTACGCCGAGATGTCCACCGTGGAGGAGATCGCCGGGGTCCTGACCATCAGCTCCGCGGCCGCGGGGGCGTTGGTGGACCAGTACCGGCGGGTCTGCTCCCTGCCACCGGTGCTCGAGGCGCTGTCCACCGGTGCCGTGTCCTGGCAGCACGCCCGCATCATTGCCGACGAGACCGAGGGCCTCGACGCGGTTGGGGCTGCTGCGTTGGTGGCGCATTTCTTCGACCCCGACGCGCCCAACCCCGCACGCGGCGCAGCCCCCGCTGAGCTTGTCCCGTCCCGGTTCCGGGCGAAAGTCCGTGGGTGGCGGGAACGCCACCATCCCGACTCCATCGGGAGACGCCACGCCAAAGGTGTGGCGGACCGGCGGATGGAATACAGCCCCGACCGGGACGGCGGGGGTGTCAAGTTTTCTGTGTAAGGGACCGGTCGGTTGTCCGGTCTGCCGGTTTGTCAGATCGGGAGTCGGTTGGGGAATTGAACGGCGAAA
>NZ_JBFBKY010000044.1:0-14129 GCF_040702335.1 Pseudarthrobacter sp. NPDC080039
GCTTTCGCCGTTCAATTCCCCAACCGACTCCCGATCTGACAAACCGGCAGACCGGACAACCGACCGGTCCCTTACACAGAAAACTTGACACCCCCGCGTGAGCGCTGCGGCAGCGGACCCGCCGGCCCCGCCCGAGCATTACGCCAGCCACCCCATCCGTGTCCGACCGGGGGCCACCGCGGCGCCCGCCGGCCTCGCCCCGGCGACCGTGCAGGGAGTCTACGGTTTCCCAACCGGGACCACGGCAGGCGCTGGTACGACCATCGCCATTGTCGACGCCTACAACGACCCGAGCGCCGAATCCGACCTGGGCGTCTTCAGCACCCAGTTCAAATTGCCGACCTGCACGACCGCGAACGGCTGCTTCACGAAAGTCAATCAAAGCGGGGCCGCCAAGTACCCAAGAACCAATTCCGGGTGGGCGCTGGAAATCTCCCTGGACATCCAGTGGGCCCACGCCATCGCCCCCGGCGCGAAGATCCTGCTCGTTGAAGCAGCGAGCAACAGCTTCACCAACCTGATGGCGGCCGAAGACTACGCCTCGGCGCACGCCCAGTACGTCTCCAACAGTTGGGGCGGGTCTGAATTCGGCGGCGAATCCGCCTACGACGCGCACTTCGCCCGCCCCGGGGTCAGTTACTTCGTCTCCTCCGGGGACAACGGCGCCCCCGCAAACTATCCCTCAGCCTCCCCGAACGTCATCTCCGTCGGCGGCACCACCCTGCACTTCGACAGCAGCGGCGCCTTCACCGGTGAAACCGGGTGGAGCAGCTCCGGAGGTGGCTGCAGCTCCTACGAAACCGCCAACACCGCCCAGGCAGCCTTCAGCCAATACAGCCAGGTGAACTGCAACGGCAAACGGGCCACCCCCGACGTATCCTTGGACGCCGATCCCGCATCAGGGGTATCGGTCTACGATTCCACCCCCTATAACGGGCAGACCGGCTGGTTCGCTGTAGGCGGCACCAGCGTCTCCTCACCCCTATGGGCTGCACGATCCTCCGACAAAGCCGCCGTAGTCAACGCCATCTACGTGTACGGAAGCGCCATCACCTTCCGGGACATCACGACCGGGAATAACGGCAACCCGTGCCTGACCGGACTCGACCTGGTCACCGGACGGGGAAGCTGGACCGGCTAAGGTATCCATCGGCGTGGGCAAGCCCGACACAGATCTGGGCAAGACCTTGCCATAGATCACGTTCCATGGCCGGCCCAGCTTTCCATCTCGCCTCAAGTACCTCATGCGCGGCGAAGGGCCGGCCCGCTTCCACCAGGCTCCGGGCCAAGACCAACGTCTCCGCCGGCGGCAACGTCTCCTCCGAGACAGGCTCCACGCCAGCGCTTCCGTAAGGCAGCGGCCGTCCCAGAGCGTCACGTTGCCGCGCCCTGCCTCGGACGCCTTGAAGCATCCCGATCCCGGTCGCCGGTCATTGCAGTTTCCGCTCTGAGTGTCCGTGGACCTTGGCAACCTTCATCCGCCCAATGCTATAGCTCGGCCCTTCGAATCAAGCCATTCACTTCGCTCGGGCCACATGCCTCCTCCGTCGCAGCGTACAGCTCCTCAAACGGTGACAGAGTTTGGAGTGCCCAGTTGACCATTGAGATGGGCATAGTACTCGTTACAACAATGTAGGCGTCCGATAACGATGGCATCTGTTACAGAATCAATCGACGTTGAGGTTCCCGTCTCCACGGCATATAACCAGTGGACACAGTTCGATTCCTTCCCGCACTTCATGAACGGAGTCGAATCCGTCGAACAAAACGGGCCAACCCATTCACGCTGGAGGACCCGGATCGGCGGCGTGGAACGGGTATTCGAAACCGAAATCACCGAACAACACCCCGACGAACGCGTGGCCTGGACCAGTGTGGACGGCAAGCAGCACGCCGGCGTCGTCACCTTCCACCGGCTCAACGACACCACCACCCGCGTCACCGTCCAACTCGACTGGGACCCGGACACCTTTACCGAGAAGATCGGCGCCGATGACCGGCAAGTCAAGTCAGACCTGACACGCTTTAAGGAATTCATCGAAGCAACCCCGACCGAAACCGGGGCCTGGCGCGGAAATATCGACGCGCCAGGGACCTGACGACCCCCGACGAAAGCTCACACCCCACATCTTGCAGCTGAAACCACAGATGCAGATAAATGATCCACTGATCAGTAGGAACCCGGCCCTGCGCCGGGGCCAACTCGCTGGCAAACACAAACGCGCAACGGCCGGCTCGCTCGCCAAAGTCGACTATCTCCCGCCTCAGCAACCGAGGCGGGAGATAGTCCTTCTGAGGTAAGGCCGGGGCGGAAGCCAGTATCCCCTAACGAACTTCTTCGACGACGCTTGCTTCGGCGTGCGGGCCCCGCAGCAGTCTGGGGGCGTTCGGAAAAGCACACAATGACGACTTCGTCCCCCACAAATGACGTCATGCTTTTCTCCCGAGCAAGGTACTCAACGCATCGGAGAACTTCGCCCAGGCAACCCGCTCCGCTATGAGGCTCTGCCGTCCCGCGGTCGTCAGCTCGTAGACGCGGCGTCGGCGTCCACCGAACGCCTGCCACTCGCTACGAATGAACCCGGCCCGCTCGAGTCGGTGCAGTGCAGGGTACATGGTGCCGGTAGGCAAATCGAAGGCCCCTCCGCTGCCATCACGGACACATTCGATGATGGCGTAACCGTGCCGCGGCCCCTGCTCGAGGACCGACAGGAGGAGCGCGTCCACATGCCCCCGAAGTGTCTCTGGCCTGATCGGGAGCATTCGGGTCCTCTCCGAAAAGAAATCCGCCTGATGAAAGGCTGCGGAACAGCCCTAAAGCAGCACCGCTGCCAATAGCGTAGCTACGCACTGGAGGTATTGAGTGACGGGTCTGGAAAAGGTGGGGAAAACCACCCACAACCAGCTCCGCACAAGAACAAAAAATCACTGTAGACCGCCGTGCTTGCCGGGCAACGCGCTACCGCGGCAAAACTCCACCACTCAGCGGGACGTGACCGCGCCGTGAGTGCCATTAAGGCCAAAAGGACCTAAGTCGCTAGGGTTTCGAGGCGGGTTGGGTTGTAGTATTTGGTGCACTTTCGACAGGGCAGCATTTGCTGCTGACACCCGCACAGTGCGGGCTTAAACTTCGCTTATGTCCCCAACATCGGTAGTTGAAGCTGAGCGGAAGTACGACGTTGACGGCGCTGCTGCCATTCCCCGGTTGGAAGATCTTCCCGGCGTTGCCAACGTTGACAAACCGGTGGAGAACAAACTTGAGGCGGTGTACTTTGACACCCCGGATCTGCGGCTGGCCTCCCGCAAGATCACCCTGCGGAGGAGGACCGGTGGCAGCGATGCCGGCTGGCACCTGAAGCTCCCGGCAGACAATGGTGACCGGCGCGAACACCACGAAGCGCTGGGAAAAGACGGCGAGGGAGTGCCCAAAACACTGCAACAGCTGGTCCGGGTGTACGTCCGTGACAGCGAACTCGTGGTCGTCGCGCGCCTCACCACCTCCCGCACCATCTATCGTCTGCGCAGCAAGACCGGTGACGTCCTGGCCGACTTCAGCGACGACCAGGTCCACGCTGAGATCCTCAGCCCCGACCAAAGCTCCCAGCAGTGGCGCGAGTGGGAGCTTGAACTGGGCCACGGGTCCCGCAAACTGCTTGATGCCGGCCAGAAGCTGATGGCTACCGCCGCCGCCCAGCCGTCCCGGTACGCCTCCAAGCTGGCGCATGCCCTTGGAAAACGCGTACCGGAGACGTCGGAACACCGGGTCCGCAACCGAAAGGATCCCGCGGGAGCCGTACTGCTCGCATACTTCGACGAACAGGTGCACGCACTGATTCAGCAGGACCCCCAGGTCCGGCTCGACGCCCAGGACGCGGTCCACAAGATGCGCGTCGCCACCCGCAGAATGCGGTCTGCGCTGGCAACCTACCGCACACTCCTAAAGGACCAGGACGCCGTGCGGTTCGTCCGGGACGAGCTGAAATGGCTCGCCGGCGTGCTGGGGGAAGCCCGGGACGCCGAGGTGATGCACAAGCGCCTTAAGAAGATGATCGACAACGAACCGTCTGACCTGGTCTTGGGCCCGGTTGCACGCCGGGTGGACATCGAGCTCGGTGGACACTACAAGAAAGCCCACACTCGGGTGTTGGAGGAACTCGGCGGGCAGCGCTACTTCCAGCTTGTCGAAAAGCTCGAGGCACTGCTGGCCACCGCAGATCTGAGCAAGACCGGCAAGAAAGCCGCCGGCACCGTGATCCCGGCACTGGTGAAGAAGGACGTCAAGCGGCTGCACGCCGCCGTCGTACAAGCCCGGGACAACCCCGCGGGCACCGGTGACCACCCAGCCCTCCACGAGGCACGCAAGGACGGCAAGCGTCTCAGGTATGCGGCGGAAGCCGCCTCGGCAGTTTTCCCGAAACGGGCATCACATATCGTGGATGCTGCTCACGACGTCCAGAAGGTTCTCGGTGATCACCAGGACAGCATCGTGACACGGACTGTGCTCCGCCGGCTCGGCAGCCAAGCGTTCCTGCAAGGCGAGAACGGATTCAGCTACGGGCGACTGCATGCCCTCGAAGAGGCTGCCGCCCTGGAAACCGAACGCCGCTTCCACGCAGAGTGGAAGAAATTCCCGTCCCTCTCACTAACCAAATAGAAACAACCGCTCTCACCCTTGGCCGCTGTCAGGAGGTGCGATCTACCCCCTGCACGTATGACACGGACAGACGGATGGGGGCTCCCCACCCGAAAGGCCTGCCAGAGGTTGAAATGTCGGGGTCTTTACCGTGCCGGCACACGGCGAAGGGTCAATCTGGCCCGGTCAGGGAAGACCGGGATTGCGTTTCCGGGCGAACGGTTGAGCCCCGGCGTCACTGGAAGGCACGGGGTTCCGTGGTCACGGTGACCATCCGGCCGTCTACGGCGGCTGGAGTTAATGGTTCAGCCGGTCTTTCGCTGCGGGCTCAACGAGAATCGGGACGTAGTCCCGCACCCTTCCTTCATCTAAGGAATGGTGCTCCTGCTGGACGATCTCTTCAATTTCTTCCCGTGGCACGTCCGGGTACTTATCGACGAGCCGGTCCACAACATGGCCGAGTGCCCGCAATTCTTCATTGAATCCCATTCAGGGATTGTCGGTTGGGGCTGATGGATGTACAAGACTGACATTTTTCTCCCCGGCATGCTGCTGCTTTCCAGGAACACGCTCCCAAGCTGACGGTGTATTCATCCAGCCGATACCGCTCTGCAACCTTCCCAGGCCATGCTGGCTGCATGAACACCACAGGACCCGGCACTCCGCCAGCGGCTGAAAGGCGAGTTGTCGTTTCCACGGCAGATCTTTCTCCCGGCGATCACATCGAGGCCGCGTATCAGGGCACGGTGGTTCGCCGGGGCAAAGTCGCAGCGATCACCCCCGGCCCGAACTGTTCTGGATCACCGACTACCTCGACGAAAGTCGACGCCTCCTGGACGTCACCGAGTTCGACATCATCCGTCTTGCAAGCCCGGCCGGCGGAAAACAGTCCACGACCGATGACCTTCCGGGGGGCCCGCCCGTGTGTGCTCAGGGAGCCGCCAGCTCCCCCGTCGTCGCCGTCCGTTTTACGCCAACAGTCCGGGTGCTTCAGCGGGACTGGCTCCGAACAGGTGCGACCCAGGAGCCAGTCCCGCCTTTCTTGGCACCGGCGGCGGTCCCGTAATGACGATAAGTATCACCTTCAACAAGAGCCGGGCAGGCACCGTTGCATCATCATCATGCAAAACCACGCGCAGGGCAACGAACTCCGAATGAACAGAAAATAACCAAAGATCCGCCCCGGCGGCAGGAACCAGAATGCCGGTGTTGTTCATGGTGACACCACAGTTGTGGTGGCCGTTGGTTGCTCTGGTCTGATATGAACTGTCCGTGAGGAACCCTGAAAGCGTTGGGATGCCGTACAGCCGGCAGGGTGGCCTGACGTTGGGGGATCTTGGGTTCAAAGCGATCGTTCTGCCAGGAGCCGTGCAGGCCCTGGAGGTCGACGAGCTCTTCAGGGCTGACAGGAGTCTGCGCGGGGTCGTGATCGATGGGCCGGACGGTCCGGGGTTGTTGAGCCGTGACCAGCTCGAATTCAAGATGTCAGGGCGTCTGGGGTACGGCCGTGCCTTGCATTCCCGTGCGACGGCGGCGGACCTGCTGGCCGGTTCGAACGTCACCGTCCCGGCCGGGCTCGGAATAACCGAAGCGATCCCGCTCATCCTGGAACGGCCCGAAACGACCCGATACCAGGATCTGCTCGTTCTCGGGGAGAGCGGACCGCGGATCGTGCCCGTCTCAGAAGTCTTCGAAAGCCTCTCAGCGGTTTTCCGGCATGCTTCCTTGCACGATCCACTCACAGCCCTGCCCAACAGACGCATGCTCGAAATCGAAGCGCCATCCTTGACCCGGGGCACCGACCGGTCACAGATAGGGGTTCTATTCATTGACTTGGATGACTTCAAAGGCGTCAACGACACCTACGGGCACCGGACCGGGGATATTATCCTTGCCCAGTTCGCCGGGCGCCTCACCGGATGCGTCCGGGCCGGCGACACCGTGGTCCGTCTTGGCGGGGATGAATTCGCCGTCCTGCTGGTCGGAGCGGACGAAAGGGAAGCCGGGGCCGTCGCGGACCGGGTACTCAGGTGCATGGACGAGCACTTTGTCGTTGACGGCCATCATCTCGACGTCACAGCCACGATCGGTCTGGCCATGACAGGGGACCTCACCGGCGATAGCACCGGTGATAGCAGCGGTGAGAGAACACTGACCGGGCTCGAGGCACTCCTGCGGCACGCCGACGGGGCGATGCTGGAAGCCAAACAAGCCGGCAAACGCCGGGTTGGGCGGATCTGCCCCACCGGGAACCCGACCGGGTTCGCCCGCGGGGCACTCATCCGCCGCCGGCTTCCCCACGCCCTCGACCAGGGCGCGCTGAGCCTGGAGTACCAGCCACTCCAGGACCTCGCCACCGGGGCGGTCCATGGCGTCGAGGCCCTCCTGCGCTGGAGAGATCCTGAACTCGGTCAAGTCTCCCCGGCAGAGTTCATCCCGGTCGCCGAACACACCGGGGAGATCCTCCGGATCGGGGCGTGGGTCATTGACGCCGCCTGCGCACAGGCACGGACGTGGTCCGACGACGGAACCCCGCTGAAAGTCTCCGTGAACGTCTCCCCCGTGCAACTGGCCCCGGGCACACTGGTTGAGGACGTCACGGAAGCCCTGGAAGCGCACGGGATCCCCGGCGGCCTGCTGGAAATCGAAATCACCGAAGGCACCGCAATAACCGACCTGACAGGGGCCGCGCTTCAGCTGCGGCAATTGATCGACGCCGGGGTCGGGGTCGCCCTGGACGATTACGGGACCGCCCACTCCACACCGACGCTCCTACGCGTCCTGCCCCTGACGGGGGTCAAAATCGACAAATCCTTCATCGAGGACATCGACACTGACAAGGCCGCTGCCGCCATCATCAGCGGAATCATCCACGCCATGCACTCACTAGGGATCAAGATCACCGCCGAAGGCATCGAACGCCCCGCGCAACTGGCCGTACTGCAGGACATGGGCTGCGACACCGGCCAAGGCTACCTAATCTCACGGCCTGTAGCTGCCGCCGACGTCCCAGAGGCCTGTCACAGCAGGAACAGGACCTGAGGAACCATCACCGGCGACGGCGTGGCCCGGGTCAACGCAGGAACCTGGACACCAGTGGGCGCCAACCCGTGATCCTCCCGGGCAACTCGCGCCACCGGGCGCGAAACCCATTCACTCGAAACTGTTGGCGAGGACCGGCGAACGCGCAGAGGAACAGAATGCGCTGGAGTACCTCATTGCTTCTACGTCCACCTCCGGGGACCGCCACGGGTTGCTCCTCTGGACCGGGTAAGCCCGACATTCACGTCCGCCGGCAATAAACGACGCCCTCCGGATACTCAGGAGATCTCCTCTTCTCCTCGACCGCTGCCGGCGCGGGGCGCCGGGGCGACCACAGGTGCTCCATCGGCTGTGCGACGGCGTTCATGCTTCCCGATGGTCCCGGCTCCCGGGCAGGCGACTGAGGCCTTTCCCGGGCCCGGCTGAGCGCGGAGAATCCTCTGTATCGACGTACCACTGAAGGTGTGGTTCGGGAGGAGCGCGGTTGATGGAAGACACAGCAGATGCGGTGATAGTGGGTGCTGGTCCGACCGGACTCACCGCAGCCATCGGGCTCGCAGCGAGGGGACTTGCCGCGGTCATCGTCGACCCGGCGGAGGATCACCGCCCGGGGTCCCGTGCGATTCTGATCCACGCGGGAACGCTCGCAGTCCTCGATAAGGCCGGATGCGCCGGACCGATCATCGACGAAGCCGTCCGGATCCACTCGATGCGCGTGAGCAGCAGGACGCAGCGGCTTGGCGAGATACGGTTCGATTTACTTCCGGGACCTTACGCCTTCACCGCGTCGATCCATCAGGCCAGAACCGAAGACATCCTCCGCCGCCGCGCTCAGGAACTCGGCGTACGCACCGTTACGGCCCGCGCGGTCGGGCTCGACCACGACAGGGGCCGTGTTTCGATAGCACTCGATACAGGAGAAACAGTGACGGCACGGTTCGTTATCGGGGCGGACGGAATCCGCAGCTTCGTCCGGGATGCCGTGGGCATCGCGTTCCCCGACACGGGCGAAAACACCGGTGACAGTGAAAATATGGTCCTTGCCGACATCTTGGCCTCCGGCCCCGTAGACCGGGACCACCTTACTGTCTTCCCCGGCGAGAACATGCTGGTCCTCGCACCCCTACCCGGCGAACGGGTCAGGGTGGTTGCAAACCTCGCTGACGGAGAGGGCGCATCGGAAATCGCTACGATCCAGCATCTCCTCGACACCCGCGGACCACTTACCGGGAATTCATCCGACCGGATCCACGCCGAGGGACTGGAATGGGCCTCACGATTCCGCTTCCGGCATCACCTCGCGGATTCCTTCCGGGCCGGACGGATTCTCCTCGCCGGCGATGCCGGACACATTCACAGCCCTGTGGGCGGCCAGGGAATGAACCTCGGGATCCGTGACGGATGGTATCTGGCCGCATCCCTGGCCACGGCAATCCGCGCCGAAACCCGCGGCGCCGCAGAAGAGGCCGAAAGGGTTCTCGACGCCTACGCCGCCAATCGCCGAGCCACGGCTGTCGGCGTCATCACAGCTACCAACCAGCTAGGCCAAACACTTTTCTCTCCCGCCCGAACCGGACCGCCCGTCCGACCACGGGAAGCCCCCATGGCCGCCCAGCAGGCCCTAGGACTCTCCGGTCTCCTCGATCACGGCCCCGACCCCAAAGAAACACTCTGACAAACGACGCTTCGCCGCCCGCCAAAAATCGCAGGGATGGGGACAAACCAGACTCAGCCTTACGCCAAATATGCAGGACCTCGCTCAAAGGACCTCGGGATGTCCCTGGCGTTTCTCGTGCTGGGTGAGCGCCCGGTAGATACTGGCCAGGCTGGGGTTGCGGGCTTTGCGTTTTCCGCGCACTCGGTGACACCTCGCGCGCCTCTGGACCGGGTGCCCACCGGCTAGGCGATGTCGAACGCATCCTCGTACATCTCGGTACGCCCAGACTGCGGGTAGATGCACTGCTCTGCCTCCCGGAACAATTTCATGAAGTCGGGATCGGTCCACTGGGTCCGGTACTCGACCTCCAGAGTTGCAAGATCCGGATACTCGAACTCAAGGACCGCCTCATTATTGACTCCCACGGTCGCAACAAGTAATCGGGGCACAGCCCAGCCTTTCGCAGCGCAGACCTCCGAAAGCTGCTTCACGATTGGTGCGAACTGGCGAAATTTACCGTACTGAACGACGCAGACGAAACGAAACCTGTACATGGGGAACCTCCTGATGTGCATGGCCGACGGCGCCCGCCCAAGGACACCCCTACGCGACCACGCCTTCGCTGATGGCTTGACGTTAGGCCCGTGTCACTGTGCGGTCAACGACCGGGTCGCCGCTCCAATTCAGGTTATCCACGGCTGGTTTTTGGGAGTCGTTAGAGATAGCTCCCTCGGTCGTGGTAGCGGTGGGGAATCCATGGGAATTGTGCCCGGTTGTGGGCAGGTGGCGGGTGGATGAACCATTTGTCGGGTGCGTTGGGCTGAGGCTACCCATCATGGGGATTCTGCCGGCTTGGCGGAGTGCCAGCGCGCCTGTCCGCGGAGCGCTGGCGCTTGTTGGCGTCGAACAGGGCGCGGATTTTCGCGATGGCGGTGACTTTGGCGGGGGAGTCGTCGGCGTTTAGCTGGGCGGCGCGTTTGGCCTGGCGTTCGAGGATCCGCCGGCGCTCGGCCTCCTGCTCGCGGCGGAGTGCAGCTGCGCGGGCCGCTGCCTGTTGATCGCGGGAGCGCAACCGTTCGCCGGCCTCGGTGCGCCAGGCGCTGAGGCGGTGTCTCAGCCAGCCGCGCATCCGCCAGGCTTCTTTGGTGTCTGGTGCACCGCTGTGCGGCCATGGCGTGCCGTCAGGCCGCCAGTCGAGGGCGTGCAGAATGTCCGCGTCCATAGTGCCCGGCTGCGCGGCGGAACCTCGAGTCACTGCTGAAGATGAACGTGCCGCCGAACATGTACCACGGGACGGGTTCACCTTCCGGCGTGACCGGCTCGGCGTGGATCACGGCCTCGCGGTGGAAGTGCTCGTTTTTGACGAGTCGGACGGCGGCCCGTTCCTCGGTGGCCTCGAACACTGGGTCGATGCCTTCGCCAATGACAGTGACTTCCGTGACCCGGGCGGAAATGCCTTGGTTGGAGAAGTCCGTGCCCAGGGCGTCGCGGTAGTCCAGGGCGGTGATGCCCTTGGGGGCGGCGATGTCGATGCTCATTACGTGCTCCTTCGAAGATGGTGGTGCGCTGTGCTGCCCGGCTCCGGCCGGCAGCACAGCCGTTGTCAGTGCTGGCTACGCGGCGTCCCGCACGACGTAGGGCATCCGGTACCGGCTGGGCTGTTCGGCGGCGGCCTCGGGCAGGCCTGCCGGTCCTTGGGCCTGCCAGTTCTTCCAGCTGGAGAACGCCTCTTCGGTGATCGCGTCCCACAGCCGGGCCTTCGTCCGGTAGTAGGTGCAGCTCACGTCACCCTCGCAATAGGTGGCGATGCCGAACAGGTTGCCGATGCTGTCAGCGGTGCGGGTCACGGCGACCATCACATAGGGCCACTGGCCCAGGTCCCAGCCGTCACAGCCCCAGCTGGAGAGCACGGCCCAGCCGTGCTCTTCGATGAGTTCCATCCAGTCGTATCCACCGTTCATGTGGTAATTACCCAGCACGGTCACGCCGTCGATGCTCTCCTCCGTATCCGCGAGGGTCACGGTCTTTTTGCTTACTGCTGTCATGGTGTTGCTCCTTCTTGCCGAGAAGTTGGGTGGGTGGGGCGGCTTAGGTGACCGGCCAGCTCCCCTCTCCCCCCGACGCTTCTATGTCTGTCAAGCGGGTGGAAACGGGTGCGGACGCGATCATGGTGACCGGCCAGCTTTCCCTCTCCCCCGTTGTTGTTTTGGCTGCTGGCGAAGCTTGCGGAGCTGTGTCCGACGGAGGCCTGTCTACCCGTGAGGGCAACGGGCGGAAATTTCCCGGAGGAAATCAGCGACGAAGGAGCGCCGCAGGGAAATTCCTGCACCGCAGGCCCCGACGAAGGAGGGGCTAGACCGGCCGGAGCGGACACGTACAATCCGTCAGCACAGCAGCCAAAAACAGGAAAGGCTTTTGCAGCCCGAGCGAAGCGAGGTCCTTTTCAGCGGTTAAAGGGCTGAGGCCGGCCCCATGGGGCCGGCCTCAGTTTTTCCCTCAGCAAAAGGAAAACCCAGTGATGCAGCGTCCTCGCTGCAGAAAGCCTATAGGTCCAGTGGGGATTTCTCCCAAGAGATATCGACGATGGGTCCGCCTGGCAGCGGCATGGTCAACATCGAGAGCTCGAGAATGTCTTGGGCGTGGGTGGCATCGGCGGGCGCTGCGTCATCGTCCGTCAGGATGTACTCGTGGCTCATCTGCTGCTCCCAGGCTCTTAGTGGATGGTCTTCCTTTCCACTGTAGCCCGGTGTTCGGACGGTGGCCTGCTGGGGTGCTGCGCATGCGGCACCGTGACCGGCGGCCGGAGGAGCTTGCGGGGGAGGCCGCCACCGCACCCAAGGAGCCGGACCGTTCATCCCGGCCCGGCCCCCGCTGGTTCTAGCGGGGCCGCTTGTAAGCGGTTCCCTGGTTCTTCGCGACCGGGGCGATGGTTCCCCGGCCCACCAGCTCCTCCATCAGTTCGGCGAGCCGGTAGCCCGGCGTGTCAGCCATAGCGAGCTTGAAGTGGTCCGCAGCTACGGACGACTGGCCCTTGAGGTACGCCAGCCATCCGATCAAGGTCAGCAGGGGCGCCCGGTAGCCTTCCGGGGCGGCGTCGATGAGCTCCCGGGCGGTGTCCTGTGCCCGGTCCACGCGGTCCCAGTCGGGGGCGATCCCCTCCCCCACGAGCAGGTTCCCGCTGTCCTCAGCGTCCGGCAGCGTCAGGTCGATCACGTTGCAGAGCAACGTATCGCGCAGGTCAGGGCGCTGGAAGCAGGCCAGCAGCTCCACCGCTGTCTGCGGGTCCATCCAGCCGCCCCGGGTCAGGGCCTCTGCCCACAGCTCCCGGCCCGCGCGCAGCTCCGCGCCGAGCACTCCCGGGAGTGCCTGACGGATCTGTTCCTCCCGGTCTGCCGGGCCTGAGAAGGGCGCGTAGGTCGTGCCGGGCTTCTTTTGGTAGCTGCTGCCACGGAACACCAGTTCGGCGTTCAGCTGACCGTCGGTGATGGCCTCCAGCGGTTCGGGCGGGCAGCACCCGGCATCGCTGTCGCACAGCAGGTTTTGCCAGTGCGACGGGGTGACCAGCCACGCGTCCTGCAGCGGAGTACCGGCACCCTCCAGCGTCTCGATGACGGCCTCGACATGGTCATGGAACGGACGCACCTGTCCGGGGGCCGGAGTGCTGGCCGTGTAGATGGCCAGCAGCACCCCGGTCGCCTGAGTGTCCAGGGCGAGGTAGTCGGCCATGGACCGGGCGAACCCGACGGGTTCCGCGGACCCGGGGGCGTCGATGCGAAGGGTCGCTCCCAGCGTCTTGCCGCGCATCGTCAGGAACACAAAGGATTCACGCGGGACGAACCCGAGGGAGTGCGGGATGAAACCGAGGATGTCGGCGGGGCTGGAGATGCGGATTGCATCGGTCATGTTGATAGTCCTTTGCTGAGGATTAGGTGGGTGGGGCGGCTCGTGGTGACCGGCCAGCGTCCCCTCTCCCCCGTTGTTGTTTTGGCTGCTGGCGAAGCTTGCGGAGCTGTGGCCGACGGAGGCCTGTCTACCCGCAGGGCAAGGGGCCGGAAATTCCCGAAGGAAATCAGCGACGAAGGAGCGCCGCAGGGAAATTCCTGCACCGCAGGCCCCGACGAAGGAGGGGCTAGACCGGCCGGAGCGGACACGTACAATCCGTCAGGACAGCAGCCAAAACGTCGCAGACAAGACAGGGCCAGGGGGTCCGGAGCTCTGCGACGGCACGCCCCGGCCCTAACAGCCGGCCGCGCCAGCGGACGCCCGATCCTGGGTGAGCCCTGCGAACCCTCCATCAGCACCCCGGAGGCTGCCCTCGGCATCCATGGCTTCAGGCGGCCGCGCGACTCCGGTTACCGATACCTGGTGTGCGCATGGCGGTCCGCCGCCGCCGACCCGCAGCGCAAGCTGGCCACGACGGCGGACCGCCCGCGGTGACCGGCCCGGGAAGGACCGGCCACCTCGGAAGTCTTAGCTGGCGAGCAGCTCCGTTAGTTCCGCTGCGTCGGAGACCAGCACGGCTCCGCCTTCCTTCAAGAGGCGGTGGCATCCTGCGGAGTTAGCGCTGTGGATGCTTCCGGGGACGGCGGCCACATGCCGGGCGATCGTCTCCGCGTGGTGCGCGGTGTTCAGGGCACCTGAGCGCCAGCGGGCCTCCACCACACAGGTCACCCCGGCGAGGGCGGCGATGATGCGGTTCCTCTGCAGGAGTATTTACCGGACTAAGTCTCCGGTTCACGGCGTGTGTCGTCGGCTCCAACGGTGTTTGGCAGGCGCATGCTTTGCTCATGAATTTCT
>NZ_JBFBKY010000045.1:0-13626 GCF_040702335.1 Pseudarthrobacter sp. NPDC080039
GCGCGCTGATCGGCCGACAAAGAACTACTTGAACGCAAAACTGCTCCCCGGAAGTCGAAACTGAATTTTCAGTCCAACTTCCGGGGAGCAGTTCAGGTGACCGGCCGGGGCTTCGGGGAAGACGCTGCCTGCTGGCAGAGCCTGCTAGTTCGCGGAGATCTGGCGCAGGACGTACTGCAGGATGCCGCCGTTGCGGTAGTAGTCCGCTTCACCGGGGGTATCGATGCGCAGGACGGCGTCGAACGACTTCGAGGAGCCGTCCTCGGCGGTGGCCGTGACCTTCAGGGTCTTGGGCGTGGTGCCCTCGTTCAGGGCAGTGACGCCCTCAACCGAGAAGGTTTCCGTGCCGGTCAGTCCCAGGCTGGCAGCGCTCTCGCCGGCCGGGAACTGCAGCGGCAGGACGCCCATGCCGATCAGGTTGGAGCGGTGGATCCGCTCGTAGCTCTCGGCGATGACGGCCTTGACGCCCAGCAGCGCGGTGCCCTTGGCGGCCCAGTCGCGGGACGAACCGGAACCGTACTCCTTGCCTGCCAGGATCACCAGCGGAGTTCCGGCTGCCTGGTAGTTCTGGGCGGCGTCGTAGACGTAGGCCTGGGGGCCGTCCGCCTGGGTGAAGTCGCGGGTGAAGCCGCCCTCCACGCCGTCCAGGAGCTGGTTCTTGATGCGGATGTTCGCGAACGTGCCGCGGATCATCACTTCGTGGTTGCCACGGCGCGAGCCGTACGAGTTGAAGTCCTTGCGCTCCACGCCGTTGGCCAGCAGGTACTGGCCGGCGGGGGTGTCGGACTTGAACGAACCTGCCGGGGAGATGTGGTCGGTGGTGACGGAGTCGCCGAGCTTCAGCAGTACGCGCGCACCGGTGATGTCCTTGACGGGCTCCGGCTGGGCCTGCATGCCCTCGAAGTACGGGGGCTTCCGGACGTAGGTGGACTTCTCATCCCAGGCGAAGGTGTCGCCGGCGGGGGTGTCCAGGGCCTTCCAGCGGTCGTCGCCTTCGAATACGCCCTCGTAGCCGCGGGCGAACATGCCCTTGTCGATCGAGGAATCGATGACCTGCTGGACCTCGACCGGGTTCGGCCAGATGTCCCTGAGGAAGACATCGTTGCCGGCCTCGTCCTGGCCCAGGGCATCATTTTCGAAGTCGAAGTCCATGGTTCCGGCCAGGGCGTATGCGATGACCAGCGGCGGGGAGGCCAGGTAGTTCATCTTGACGTCCGGGTTGATCCGGCCTTCGAAGTTGCGGTTGCCGGAAAGCACGGCTGTGACGGAGAGGTCGTTGGCCTGGATGGCCTCGGAGATCTCGGGGTCAAGCGGGCCGGAGTTGCCGATGCAGGTGGCGCAGCCGTAGCCCACGATGTAGAAGCCGAGCTTCTCCAGGTACGGTGTCAGGCCCGACTTGTTGTAGTAGTCGGTGACCACCTTGGAGCCGGGAGCAACGGAGGTCTTGACCCAAGGCTTCGCGGCCAGGCCCTTCTCCACGGCGTTGCGGGCCAGCAGTGCGGCGGCCAGCATCACGGAGGGGTTGGACGTGTTGGTGCAGGAGGTGATCGAGGCGATCGACACCGCTCCATGGTCCAGTTCGAACTCGCGGCCGTCGGCGGTGGTGACAGCCACCTTCTTGGACGGACGCCCGTTGGACTTGGGGCCGTGGGCGTGCGGGGCCTGCTCCGTGAGGTGGGTCGCCGAGGCGGTGAAGGACGGCGAATCGGATGCCGGGAAGCTCTCGTCGATCGCTTCGTCCAGGCTGCCGTCGGCGAGGTCCACCTTGACGTAGTTGCGGAGGTCCTCGCGGAACTGCGCCTTGGACTCGGTGAGGATGATCCGGTCCTGCGGGCGCTTCGGGCCGGAGATCGACGGAACCACGGTCGACAGGTCCAGCTCGAGGTACTCAGAGAACTTGATCTCGCGGGAGGGGTCGTGCCAGAGGCCCTGTTCCTTGGCATAGGCCTCGACCAGGGCGACGTTCTCGTCGGACCGGCCGGTGAGGCGCAGGTAGTCGAGGGTGACGTCGTCGATCGGGAACATCGCGGCGGTGGAACCGAACTCGGGGCTCATGTTGCCGATGGTGGCGCGGTTGGCCAGCGGCACGGCCGCGACGCCCTCGCCGTAGAACTCGACGAACTTGCCCACCACGCCGTGCTGGCGCAGCTGCTCGGTGATGGTGAGGACGACGTCGGTGGCGGTGGCACCGGCCGGGATGGACCCGGTGAGTTTGAAGCCGACGACGCGCGGGATCAGCATGGAGACCGGCTGGCCCAGCATGGCAGCCTCGGCCTCGATGCCGCCGACGCCCCAGCCGAGCACGCCCAGGCCGTTGACCATGGTGGTGTGCGAGTCGGTGCCGACGCAGGTGTCGGGGTAGGCGCGCAGGGCGCCGTCAACCTCGCGGGTCATGACGGTGCGGGCCAGGTATTCGATGTTGACCTGGTGCACGATGCCGGTGCCCGGCGGGACCACCTTGAAGTCGTCGAACGCCGTCTGGCCCCACCGGAGGAACTGGTACCGCTCGCCGTTGCGCTGGTACTCGATCTCCATATTGCGCTCCAGAGCGCCGGAGTTGCCGAAGGCGTCGATCTGCACGGAGTGGTCGATGACCATTTCCGCCGGGGCCAGCGGGTTGACCCGCTTGGGGTCT
The DNA here is from genome assembly GCF_040702335.1 of Pseudarthrobacter sp. NPDC080039. Classification (NCBI taxonomy): domain Bacteria; kingdom Bacillati; phylum Actinomycetota; class Actinomycetes; order Micrococcales; family Micrococcaceae; genus Pseudarthrobacter; species Pseudarthrobacter sp. NPDC080039. Next base: position 2,636 of record NZ_JBFBKY010000045.1, read on the forward strand.
CCGCCGAGTTCCTTGACAGCCTCACGCATGGTGGCGAGGTCCACGACGCAGGGAACGCCAGTGAAGTCCTGCATGATCACGCGTGCCGGCGTGAACTGGATTTCTGTATCGGGCTCCGCATTCGGATCCCAGCCTGCCAAAGCGCGAACGTGATCGGCAGTGATGTTCGCGCCGTCCTCGGTCCTCAACAGGTTTTCAAGCAATACCTTGAGGCTGAACGGAAGGTTTTCTGCACCTTCAACGGAGTTCAACCGGAAAATTTCGTATTCGGTTCCGGCTACATTAAGTTTGCCTTTTGAACCGAAGCTGTCCACAGTGCTCATCGCAGGACTCCTCTCGCAACAGTTTCATCTTTGTCGCGCGGTTGACCGCCTGCTAGTTAGGAGGCCCTAAGTAGTTTCCAGGGCCCGAAAATTGCACACGGCCGGCCGAGAATTCGGGCGCGACGTGGGACTACTAGGGCCATCGTAGTCCAAAACGCAGGTGGGATCATGGACCCGGCGTCAGCAGCGCCACCGTCTCGAGGTGATGCGTGTGGGGGTACAGGTCGAATGCGCGCAGTCCTGCCAGTTCCCAGCCCGAGCGGCGGAAGTAGCCCAGGTCACGGGCGAACGATGCCGGGTCGCAGGACACGTAGGCGACCGCGCGGGGCTGCGACGAGACGAGTTGGCCGACGACGGCCTTCCCGGCACCCGCCCGCGGCGGGTCAAGGACAATCGCGTCGAAATTCCGCGGCTTCTGGCGCAGGACCCGCTCAACGCGGCCCTGGACAACTTCCACCTGCTGTGCCGAATGCAGGTTCTTCCGGGCGTCGCGGCTGGTGCCCGGAGCTCCCTCGACCGAGAGCACTGACCCCGTCTCCCCCACTGCGTCAGCCAGGACGCCGGTGAAAAGTCCGGCGCCAGCGTAGAGATCGGCAACCACAGACCCAGGGTGCAGGAACTCCCCCTGCTTCAGGAATTCTGTGACAGCCCCCACAAGGGTCCCGGGCGCGTCGCGGTGGATCTGCCAGAAGCCATCGCCGGTCACCCGGTACTCATGCCCCGCAGCCGATTCCTGCACCCAGGTGCGCCCCCGCAACTGTGTCACACCCCCGGTCAGCGGATCGAAAGCGGCGACGGAAGCGCCGCCCTGGACGTCCGCGGCGACTCCCCGCAACCGCTTCTCCTTGGTTCCCGGCGCAGGTGCCAGCAGGACCAGGGGCCGGGAACCATTGGCCGGCGCCGCCACCTCCACCCGCTCGACGCCCTGCAGGTCCAGGTCCCACAGGCGCAGCCCATTGATCGCGTCGCTTGCCAGAGGCATCTCCTGCACGGGGACGATGTGGTGGGACCGGTGGGCGTGCATTCCCAGCTTCCCGCCGGGGGTGACCGAAAAGCTGGCCCGCGTGCGCCATCCGAGGCCGGCGCCGCCGTCGTGCCCTTCCCCTACAGCTTCCACGCCGCCGGACCACACGGACGGCACGTCCTCCAGGCCGGCAAGCCGGGTGAGTTGCTCGGCCAGGACCTCCGCTTTCAGGCTCCGCTGCCGGGCCAGGGTGATGTGGCCGAACTCGGCACCCCCCACGGGTGGGTGGCCGTGGACCCATGCACGCAGGGAATCAGCAGGACGCCAGAAGTGTTCCACCCGGTCGGGGGACGCCTCAAGCACCTCGATGACGTCCGCCCGCCAGAACTTTGCGTCGTCGCCCGCGTCGGTCAGCCGGACCCGGACCTTTTCGCCTGGAACGGCGTGCCGGACAAAAACCACGCGGCCCTCGTGGCGTGCCACGCAGTGCCCGCCGTGGGCTACGGGTCCGACGTCGAGCACGGCCTCCTCGCCGGCGTGGCCGGTTTCCTCGGTTGCCGGCGTCGCAGTGGTGGAGGTTCTGGCGGTCACTGGACGTCCTGGAGGTTCTTGGCTTCTTCGGATGATTTAAGTTGCCAGGGCACGCTGGCCACCATGACACCCGGTTCGAAGTGCAGGCGGGTCTTGATGCGCAGCGCGGTCTGGTTGTGCACCAGCTGCTCCCACCACTTGCCCACCACGTACTCGGGGATGTAGACGACGATGAGGTCCCGCGGAGAGTCCATCCGCATCTGCTTAACGTATTCCATGATGGGCGTCACGGTCTCGCGGTAGGGGCTGGCCAGGACAGTCAGCGGAACCGGAATCTCGAGCTTTTCCCAGTCGGTAATCGTGTGCGCCGTTTCCTCCGGATCGATGTCCACGGTGATGGCGTCCAGCCGGGAAGGACGGGATGCACGCGCGTAGGCAAGGGCCCGCAGCACGGGCTTGCGGACATGGGACACCAGCAGCACGGCGTGCACGCGGGTGGGCAGGGCGCGCGGCGAGGAATCCTCGTCCACGGCAAGTTCCTTGGCGACGTTGTCGTAGTGGGACCGGATGCTCCACATGATCAGGAACAGGATGAACATGGCCAGCAGCGCGATCCAGGCACCCTGCTCGAACTTGGTGATCAGTACGATCACCAGCACCAGGCCCGTCATGCCGAAGCCGATGGTGTTAACGGTGCGGGACTTCATCATCCGGCGCCGGACGGCCTTGTCCTTGGCGAGTTTCAGTTCGCGGCCCCAGTGCCGGATCATGCCCAGCTGGCTCAGCGTGAAGGAGATGAAGACACCCACGATGTAGAGCTGGATGAGCTTGGTGACGTCCGCGTTGAAGGAAATGATCAGCACCAGTGCGCCGGCAGCGAGGGCGAGCACGCCGTTGCTGAACGCCAGCCGGTCACCGCGGGTCCTGAGCTGGCGGGGCAGGTAGCCGTCCTGGGCAAGGATGGAACCCAGGACCGGGAAACCGTTGAAGGCGGTATTTGACGCGAACACCAGGATGACGCCGGTGGCAGCCACCACGACATAGAAGGGAATGGACCCTTCCCCGAAAATGGTCTGCGCGATCTGGCTGATGGCCGGGTTCTGGATGTAGCCCTCAGGCAGCGGATTCCCGTTCAGCAGGAATTCCTTGGCGGGGTCCAGCACGATGTGGACCTTGGTGGCGTTGGCCAGGTAGATGATGCCGGCCAGCATCGCCGCGCCAATGACGCCGAGCAGCAGCAATGTGGTGGCCGCGTTCCTGCTCTTCGGCGGCCGGAAGTTGGGGACACCGTTGCTGATGGCTTCCACGCCGGTGAGTGCTGCGGCACCGGAGGAGAACGCCCGGAGCAGCAGGAAGGCGCCGGTGAGCCCCACCAGGCCCTGATCGAAGCCCTCCGCCGGGACAATGGTGAAGGCCGCCGAGGGCGCCTGGCCCAGTTGTCCGGTGGCGGCCTGGAACATGCCCACCGCGGTCATGCCCAGGATGGAGGCCATGAAGATGTACGTGGGGACAGCGAAGACGCTTCCCGCTTCCTTGATGCCGCGCAGGTTCACCAGCGCGAGAATGACGACGCCGATGGTCGCTATGACGGCCTGCTCACCGTGCAGTGACGGTACAGCCGTGGTGAGGTAGGCAGCGGCCGAGGACATGGACACGGCCACTGTCAGCACGTAATCCACCAGGAGGGCCGATGCGACCGTCAGGCCGGCATACTTCCCCATATTCTCGTTGGCGATCTCGTAGTCGCCGCCGCCTGAAGGGTAGGCGTGCACGTTCTGCCGGTAGGACGCCACAACGGTCAGCAGCACCACCATCACGGCCAGGCCCACCAGCGGCGAGACGGTCACGGCACTGACCCCGGCCAGGGCCAGGGTCAGCAGGATCTCATCGGGCGCGTAGGCCACGGACGACAGGGCATCGGACGCGAAAATCGGGAGTGCGATCTTCTTGGGGAGCAGGGTATGGGAGAGCCGGTCATTCCGGAAGGGCCTGCCCACCAGCACGCGTTTGACGGCGTTCAGTATTGTCAACACCCCACAAAGCTAGTCTGATTCGCGGAGGATGTCATGACGGGCGCCCGCCAAGCCGGACCAGTGCCATACCGGTAGAGTTCTAGCTGCACGTTCGTGACGCAGATACAAGAGGAGATACGGTGGCGCATTTCGTGATCATGGGATGTGGCCGGGTGGGGGCAACGCTGGCGCACACGCTGGAGGATGCCGGGCATTCCGTGGCCATCATCGACCAGGACGACCGCGCCTTCCGCCGGCTCCGCCAGGGCTTCACCGGCAGGAAGGTGACCGGCATCGGCTTTGACCGCGACACCCTTAAGCAGGCCGGTGTCAGCGAGGCCTATGCTTTCGCTGCTGTGTCCAGCGGTGACAACTCAAACATCCTGGCCACGCGCGTTGCCCGCGAAACCTTCCACGTCCCGCACGTGGTGGCCCGCATTTACGACCCCGGCCGCGCCGAGATCTACCAGCGCCTGGGCATCCCCACAGTGGCCGCCGTCCGCTGGAGCGCGGACCAGGTGCTGCGCCGCATCCTTCCCGAACAGCACCTCGCCGGCGATTTCCGCGAGCCGTCCGGGCGGCTGGTCCTGGCCGAACTGGACCTGGACGCCGGCTGGGTCGGGCACCGGATCAGCAGCATCGAAAAGGCCGCCGACGTCCGCGTGGCCTATCTCACCCGCTTCGGCGAGGGGCTGTTGCCTGACGCGGGAACCGCGTACCAGGACGGGGACACCGTGCACGCCATGCTGCAGGTGGACCGCAGCGCCCAGATCGCGCAGATCCTCGCCAAAGCCCCTGCCAAGGAGTACCAGTGAAAGTCGTTATCGTCGGCGCCGGCAGCGTCGGATCATCCATCGCCCGCGAACTGCTGGCGCACAAGCACGAGATCCTCCTGATTGACCTCAAGCCGGAGGTGATTGGGCGCAGCGGGCTCCGGGGTGCCCACTGGCTGGTGGGCGACGCCTGCGAGCTCTCCACGCTGCAGGGCGCCAAGGTGGAGGACGCCGACGTGGTGGTGTCTGCAACCGGGGACGACAAAGTCAACCTGGTGGTGTCCCTGCTCGCGAAAACCGAGTTCGGCGTGGGCCGCACCGTGGGGCGGGTGAACAACCCGAAGAATGACTGGATGTTCAATGACTCCTGGGGCGTCGATGTCGCCGTCAACACTCCGCAGCTGATGACGGCCCTGGTGGAGGAGGCAGTGGAGATCGGCGACCTGGTCCGGCTGCTGACGCTGCAGACCGGGGTGGCGTCGCTGGTGGAATTCACCGTTCCCCACGACTCCCACGTCATCGGCATGACTGTCGGGGACATCCACTGGCCGGAGGACGCCACGCTGGTGGCCATCCTTCGGGACCAGGCCCCCATCACCCCCAGCCGGGACGACGTGATCGACGGCGGGGACGAACTCTTCTTCGTGACCACCATCGCCGCTGAGGACGGACTGCGGGAGCTGCTTTCCTCCGCACCGGGCAGCATCGACAGCGGGCAACAGCCGGCAGCCGACAGCCTGCCAGCCGTCCCTGGAGGCCACGGGCATGCAGCGGACGACGACGGCTTCGACGGCTAGGTCAGCGGCCGCGCCCTAACCGCGGGTGCCTGGGCCGGGAGGCCCGGGCGTCAAGCGCCCGGGGCGCGGTAGGCTGTCGCGTCAGGAGGCGGGATCTGTCTCGGGTTCAGCCTGGGCCGGCCGCGTAACCAGCCAGGCGACCCAGATACCCAGGATGTACAGGGGCGCGCCCATGATGAGGCGCGTGGTGGCGAGGGCGGCCAGGCCATCGGCGCCCATCAGGTAGAGGGGCACCTGCACGATGAGCCGGAGCGCCAGGACGGCGACGATGATCCAGGTTCCCAGCCGGTAGGCCTTGACCCGGTCCGGTTCCTTGCGCCAGTCCAGGCCCTCGTTGCGGATGAAGCCGAAGAGCAGCCCGGCCACGGGCCATTTGACGGCAATGGACACCACCATCGCCAGGATGTACGCGGCGTTGGTGAAGAAGCCGGGGAGGTAGAAGTCCTCGGCCTTGCCGGTGGTGTTGGCCAGCCATGCTGAAATGCCGACGCCCGCCACGCCGGCCAGCGCCTGGGTCAGGGGACGACGCTGCACAAGGCGGACAACGGTGAAGACCGCAGCCGAGGCCAGGGCCGCAACCAGTGAGAGCGTGAGTTCACGGGTGACGGTGAAGGCCACCAGGAACACCAGTCCTGGAACGATGCTTTCGGCAATGCCCTGCACTCCCCCGGCGCTGCGCAGGACGTCCACCCGGCCGTCGTGGGTGCGGTGCAGGCCGGCCTTGGCGGCGTATTCGGCTGCGAGCCCTGCCACCGAAGGCTGCCCGGCAGCCTGGGGGCCGCCCTGCTGCCGGCCGCCGTTGGCGGGGTTGGCAGCGCCGGACGGCTGGTCGGGCTCTTGCGCGGTCATTGGTGCTCCTGGCTGGACAGTATCTCGTAGCGGGGATTGAAGAGGGTGGGCATGTCCTTGCCGCGGGCCAGCATTCCCTCCACCCGGATCTGCGCGCCTGCTTCGATGCCCTGCACCCGCCGCCGGCCAAGCCAGACGACGCGAAGACGTGCCGGCCTGCGCCGGGCCGGCCCTGAGGCCGGGCGTTCGGCGTCGTCCTCGATAAGGATGGCGCTGAATTCGGGGGTTCGGTCGGGAGGAACGAAGGTGACCGACTCAATGTGGCCTTGGCAGAGAACCCGCCCCTTGTCCGGCAAGTGGCCAAGTGGCGTCACTGCGCCGGCCGGCTTCGCGGTCCCGGGGTGCGGGGACTCAGCCGATTTGGGTAATTTCGGGACCACGTTCGGGCTCCTCCAGGGTGGGCGCGGCAGGCGGAGGTGCAGCAGAGGCGTCCTTGGGCAGCCGCAGCTGCAGGAGGTCGCGGGGCGGCATGGGGCTGTCCCCGCGAACTACGACGACCTGCCGGAACAGGGACTCAAGCGGCTCTGCAGCGGGGCGTTCCAGGGCTGCGGGTCCGCCCAGGACGCCGCGCAGGAACCAGCGGGGGCCGTCCACGCCGATGAACCGGGCCACCCGGTAGCCCTGGCTGCCGTCCGGGAGGCCGGCGGGCAGCTTGGCCACGAGTTCGGTGCCGAACGAGCCTTCCACCTCTTCGACCTGGCCGCCCTGGGCGCCCACGGACTGGCCAATCTGTTCGCGGATCTCGTCCCATAGGGTCTCAGTCTTGGGCGCCGCGAAGGCCTGCAGCTGGAGGCTGGAACCGTTCAGGTCCAGGGTCACGGCCACCACCCGCTGCGTTGCCTCTTCCACTTCGAGGCGCAGCTGGAGGCCCTCGCTGGGAGTGATCAGCAGGGCACCGAGGTCCACAAAGCCGTCGCGGCTGGTGATCTCTGATTCGTCGAACGGGCCGCCTGCGCGGCGCGCGTCCGGGGAGCCGGCGTCTTCGCCGGCCTCAGCGAGCGTGAGCTCTTCGGCCGGCTCCGCCGGCGGTTCGTCATTCTTTGATTTCCTGCCGAACCCAAAGACCATGGGTGACTCCTTAATTCTGAAAGTGTGCCAGTTCTCAAACCTGCCGGCCGGAACCCTGGGGGTGCCGCCGTCGTGCATGCCGGCGTGGCAGCGGACGCTGTGTGGCGCGTGTCAGGCTCCGGGAACCGTGAAACCGCCGGTGGAGCCGAAGCCACCCGTCCCGCGCACGGATCCGCTCAATTCGCTGACAGGAACGAACTGGGCGTACTCCACCCGCTGGATGACCATCTGGGCAATTCTATCGCCGCGCCGCAACTCAATCGGCTGCGAGGAGTCGGTGTTCAGGAGGGTTACCGAGATCTCGCCCCGGTAGCCCGCGTCCACGGTGCCGGGAGCGTTGACGATCGTGAGGCCGTGCTTGGTGGCCAGGCCGGAGCGGGGGTGGATCAAGGCCACGAACCCGTCTGGAAGTGCGATGGCGACTCCCGTGGGGACCAGCTTGCGCTCTCCCGGCAACAGGACCACGTCCTCGCGGGCGCGGAGGTCGGCGCCGGCGTCGCCCGGATGTGCGTAGGAGGGTGCTTCCAGTTCCGGGTCCAGCATCTTCAACTGAACCTGCAGGGTGGGGGCAGGAGCGGATAATGCTGCATCGGGGACAAGGTCTACCGTGGCGGGATGATCAGTCACAGTCACTCACTCTAACCCGCGCTCCCAAATCACTCCTAGGGAGCCGTTGCCCGGCCAACCGGGAAGCAGCCGCGACCAAGATGAAATACCCAGCCAAAGGTGGAAAGCTTGGGCTATGCCCGAATCAAGCCCGCACGCCTCCGTTCCCAGCACGCCCTCCACAGGGGCACCCGTTATCTACCGGGAGAAGCTGTGGCCGAATGCCTGGATGTGGATTATCGGAGCCGGCGTCTCCGCGGCGGGAATCCTGGTGTTCGCCCCCATCAGCATGGCGGCGGGCTACACGGCGGCTCTGGTGCTCTTTGCCATCATCGCCGTCCTCCTGGTCCTGTCAACGCCTGCCATAACCGTCACGGAGAACGCCCTCACGGTTGGAAGGGCCACCATTGAACGGCGCTTCGTTGGTGTTGTTCAGCAGTACACGTCCGGCGAAGCAACGGCGGAACGGGGCACCCGCCTGAATGGGCTCGCCTACCTATGCATCCGTGGCTGGATCGATCCCGTGGTGAAGATCGAGATCACGGATCCGGCGGACCGAACCCCCTATTGGCTGGCCTCCACCCGCCACCCGGACCAGTTCACGGCAGCCCTGACCCGCCGCTGATACCTCCCCGGCTCCCGGGCCCGGCGCTTCACCCGCCTTTGAGCCTTGGAATCCAGCGGAAAATAACGGCGCGCCCTGCTCCTTGAGCCAATTCCGCCCCGGCGGGTGGCAGAGTTTCGGTTGATAGTAATGCCAGGGTGGAGGATTTGTATGCAGGATCTACGGCTTGTAGGCGTGCACGACGACGGGACGCATCTCCTGTTGAGCGGGGCCGGCGGCGAGATGTTCCAGCTGCCGATCGACGAGGCACTCAGGACGGCCAGCCGGTCCAAGGCCAAAATGCGGGAGGAACGGGCCGCCGTTCCGATGTCCCCCAGGGATATCCAGGCCCGCATCCGTGCCGGGGCCACCGCCGCCGATGTTGCCGAGCTCTCCGGGATGCCGCTGGCCAAAGTGGAGCGCTACGAGGGTCCGGTCCTGGCGGAACGCGAGTACGTTGCCCAGCAGGCGCGGAAAGTGGAAGTTGCGGCACCCTCCCCCGGACACGACATCTACCGCTCTGCCTTCGGGGACAATCCCGCAACCTTGCAGGACATGGTTGCGCACCGCCTGTCCGCCCATGGCGTTGACCCCGCCACCGTGGAATGGGACTCGTGGCGCCGCCAGGACGGGACATGGACCGTCTCCGCAAGCTTCGAGGCCAAGACCGGCGGAACGTCGGGTATCGGGGAGGAACCTCCGGCCCTGTGGACGTTCAACCCCGCCCGGAAGACACTGCAGAACAACAACCGCTGGGCACAGCAGCTAAGCGAGCTCGAGCCGCTGGACGGCCCTGTTCCCGCACGCCGGCTCACTGCCGTGTCCGACCGCCCCTTCGATTTCGAAACCGATGCGGACTCGACCAAGCCTTCCTCCGGCGCCCAGGGCCATGTCCAGGACTCCGCCAAGGAGTCGGACGGCCTGCTGGACATGCTGCGGTCGCGGCGCGGCCAGCGGCTGGGCGTGGACGAGGATTCGGACGACGCCCTGGCAATGCTGCTGACGCACGGAGTGCCGGCCGCACACCCCCGGCCGTCCGAGATTCCCGCAGAACCCGAGCCGCAGGAACCCGAGCCGCAGGACGAGCAGCCGGATACCCCCGCGGCACACCAGGGTGACTCCTTCATCAAACGCAGGGATGCCAGGCCTTCCATGCTGTCCAGGCTCAGCCTGCTTCCGCCGCACCGGGACAACCACGACGACGCGTTGCGGCTTCACGACGGCGTCAGCACCGACACCAGGGAAATCACCATCGCAGCGTCCCCGCAGAAGCCCTCAGGTTCCACTCCTGGAGCCGGATCCGGCGGAGCAGGAACCGGCGGAGCAGGGCTGGACGAGCTGTTGGGGAGCAATCCCCGCCGCTCAGCCAAGCAGGACGATGCGTCCCCCTCCACGGGCCAACTTCCCGAGACCGAGGCACCGGAGCGTCCGGCGCGGCCGAAGCGGTCCAGCGTGCCGTCCTGGGATGAAATAGTCTTCGGCACCCGCAGCGACTAGTAACCCAAGAGGCTTCCGGGCCGCGGTCCTGCCCGCATATGCAGAGCCGTGCACGGGTGCTAGGATCCCCAGAACCACCACGCCCGATGCAAAGGCGCTGACACACGGGAGGTCTACTGTGCCGGACACCACCTGCCACATGTCGATGTCGCTTGACGGCTTCGTCGCTGGGCCTGACCAAAGCCGTGAGAACCCCTTGGGCAAGCGCGGACTGGAACTGCATGGCTGGCATATCGGCGATCCACGTGCCAATGACGCCGACAAGACGGCCACCGAATGGCTGATGCGTCCCCGCGGAGCCTATGTGATGGGCCGGAACATGTTCGGTCCCATTCGGGGCAATTGGGATGAGGACTGGAAGGGCTGGTGGGGCGACGAACCGCCTTACCACGCGCCGGTTTTTGTCCTCACCCATCACCCGCACGAACCCATCCGGATGGAGGGCGGGACAACTTTCCATTTTGTCACCGATGGCTTCGACGCCGCCTACGCCGCAGCACGTGAAGCCGCCGGTGAGAATGGTGTGGACATCGCGGGTGGCGCCTCCACTGTCCGCCAAGCGCTGGCCGCAGGCGTGATCGACGAACTTACCCTCGACATTGCTCCCGTCCTGCTTGGATCGGGTGAACGGATTTTTGACGGAACGGAAGCGTTCGGTTTCGAGCCCGTTGAGGTGCTCCACTCGCCGCTCGCCACCCACATCCGCTACCGCCGGGTGGGCTAGCACCAAGCAAACAGCTCCCGATGCAACGGAGCACGTGATCAACGGAGCATGTGGGCTGCCGCGACGAGTCCAGCGGCGAGCACGGCGATAGCCCGCCAGCTGGGCCTGCTCCACGGGCATCCGAAGGTCTCCACTGGCAGCTGGAGTTGTCAGGCGTGGGCGCGGAGGAACCGTTCCAGGGCATCCTCCCAGGGGGATCCGTGGTGATGAACGACGTCGATGCTGCCCGGCCACCTTCCATCC
>NZ_JBFBKY010000046.1:0-12055 GCF_040702335.1 Pseudarthrobacter sp. NPDC080039
ACACCGCGTGCGCCATCTGGAACCGCACCACCGCCACCGCCCGCGGCCTCCAAGGACCCGACGAAACCCGCACCCTTACCCAACTCCGCCCCGACGTCGCAGCATCCCTGCTGCTCGGTGCCGGAACTGCCACCTCTACCGGTGAAAATCCACGCGGGGCTGCAGAAACCCACACCGACATCGGGAGAGTCCCCACCCCCAAGGCCGACGTCCTGGTCACCGTGCCGGTGTTCTCCCTCCTCGGCAGCACCGACGAACCCGCCACGCTCGACGGCTTCGGCCCGATCCCAGCGTCCATGGCCCGCAAACTCGTCGCTGACGGGGCGCATTCGTTCTACCGGGTCCTGGTCGACCCCCGCGACGGAGCACCACTGGAAATCGGCAGGACAAACTACCGGCTCACCGAAACCATCAAACAATGGATCAGGATGCGCGACGCCAAATGCACCTTCCCCGGCTGCACCAACCACACCCCCGACAACGACACCGACCACCTGCACGCCTGGGACCACGGCGGCACCACGAACGTCAGCAACCTGGGACAGCTCTGCCCCAAACACCACCGGCTCAAACACCACAGCCAATGGGCACCAGATCCAGCTACCACGAAAGACCCGCCGGGCTGGACCTCACCTACCGGACGGCACTACAAACCCGAACACCCAGACCCCGAACCACCACACTGGCCGCAATGGCTGGCGCCCGCTGAACTGCAGTCTCGGCAGGCCCAGGGCCTCGATGCCGAACGTCCGGATGCCACCTGCAATGACGTGCTTTGCTTCAATATCCGCTGCCTCGAGGCGGGCCCCGAAGACCTCCCGCCCTGGGAACCAGACGATGACAGATACGTCGGCCTCGACGACATCCCACCCGACGATCCACTCTGGGAGGAGTTTCTCGCAACATCGTTCGCCATGCCGCGGTGATTCCACGCGGCGGAGATTCATAAGGCAGCCGTGTTCGCCCTGGTTCCGTGATCGTCGTGGCAGGCAATCTTCCTGCCGGGTGATCGTCATGGCAGGCGATCTTCCTGCCGGGTGGTCAGTTGCGGCCTGAAATGCGTCCCTAGGCGAAGCCGGCCAGCTCCACGCCGGCGGCCTCAAGACCTTCTCGAACCCGGGCAGCCATCTCCAGTGCGCCGGGGCTGCCGCCCTGCAGTCGCAGGGAGTCCGGCCGTACAGCAACAACGGTTCCGTCCACGGCGACCACTTCGCCTTGCGTCGCCAGGCGGACGGCGCGCTCAACCACCAGGTCGATGTCGTCCAAGACCGCGTTCTCGTCCGTCAGCGTTACCAGGCTGCCGTCGGCGAGGTAGGCGCGGTCGGCGAAAGCCTCGATGAACACGGGGTGTCCCGCTTCTTTGGCCTGGTTGATGAGCTCAGAGCCCGGGAAGCCCAGGATGGGAAGGCCCGGATCGTAGGCATTCACGGCCGCAACCACGGCGGAGGCCTGCTCGCCGTCGTGAACCAGCGCGTCGTAGAGGGCAGCGTGCGGCTTCACGTAGTCCACCGAGGCACCCACGGCGTGCGCAACGCCGTCGAGCGCACCCAACTGGTAAAGCACGTCACCGAACAGCTCATCAAAGCTCATCCCCAGTGGTCGCCGGCCGTAGCCGGCGAGATCGCGGTAGCCGATGTGCGCCCCGACCGTGACGTCCAGTTCGTACGCTGCCCGGCAACTGTCCAGCATGGTGACGGGGTCTCCGGCGTGGAAGCCACAGGCCACGTTGGCACTGGTGACCAGCTGGAGCATTGCGGGGTCACCTCCCGCGGTCCAGGAACCGAAGGATTGGCCTAAGTCAGCGTTGAGATCCAAGTATGTTGCCTTCCAGCGTCAGGTTGTCGGGCCCCGCAGCTGCTGTCAGCTCCCCGGGGATGGTGTCCGGCATTGGCCCGAACGCCTCCCTGGCGTTCCTGGCCACCGCACGGCCCATCACGAGGTTACCGGCTCCGCCCACTACGGCACCTATGCCGAACGGGAGGGCCCTGCCAAACAGGGCTGTTCCCTGTCGCTTGAGCAGATTCTTGAGGAAGGCTTGCTGGATCCTCTTCCGCACACTGCCGAAGCCCGGACCAACCATGGACTTGGACAGCACATTGCTCCAGGTGTTGGTGGCGCTCTCGGACGCCTGGCCGCTGAGCGTGCCGAGCAGTGCCGTGCCCTCCTCGCCGAGCATGATCGCCATGACCATGGTGCCGGCCTTCTCCGGGTTGGTGAGGCGGATGCCATGGAGTTCTGCCAGCGACGTGGCGTACAGCGCCGTTGCTTCCAGGAAACCCACGGTGGCGGCCGCGGAAAGCCCCAGCGACGCGACAGTTCCCACGCCGGGAACGACGGCGGTTGCGCCCACCACGGCACCTCCACCGGCAACAGCCCGCAGGTAGTCGCGCTCTGCAATGTCGGCCAACTGGGCGGCGGTGGCGCGTGGATGCTTCTTCTGGAGCCGCCGGATATAGGCAATCACCAGGGGCCGCTGGATCTGCACCGCCTTCAGGAGCATGTTGTGGACGCCGGGCTTGGGCTTACCGTCGGAGTCGAACATTGCGCTGTGGGCGGTTTCCTGTGCGATGCGGAGTGCGGGGTTGCTGCGCCGGGCCATGGTCACCTTCATTCAAATCGACCTGCAGCGGGTAGGCTGCCGTGCTCTTTCCATCCTATGTGGATAAACACTAAGCATGCTTAACTTTCACGTCCGGGCGGCGCCGCATCCCTGGGCTGTGGCACGCCGCCACAGCCCAAGGATGGGTGGTCAGCGCAGGACCACGGTCCGGTTTCCGGAAAGGATCACGCGGCCCTCGGCGTGCCAGCGCACGGCATTGGTGAGCGCGCGGCACTCAGCGTCCTTGCCCACGCGCACCAGATCCTCCGGCAGGTAGGTGTGGTCCACCTCTATGACCTGCTGGGAAATTATCGGCCCCTCGTCGAGCTCGGAGTTGACGTAGTGCGCGGTGGCACCCACCGTCTTCACGCCCCGCTCGTACGCCTGGTGGTAGGGCTTGGCACCTTTGAAGCTGGGCAGGAAGGAGTGGTGGATGTTGATGGCGCGGCCGTCCAGCTTACGGGTCAGGTCATCGCTGAGCACCTGCATGTACCGGGCCAGCACCACCAGTTCCACGCCATAGGCATCCACCAGTTCAAGCAGCCGCGCCTCAGCCTCCGGCTTGGTGTCAGGGCTGACCGGAATCCGGTGGAACGGGACGCCGTGCCACTCCGCAAGGCCGGCGGCATCCGGATGGTTGGAGACCACCGCGGCAATTTCCACCGGCAGGTCGCCGTCCCGGGCCCGGACCAGCAGGTCGTTCAGGCAGTGGTCGTACTTGGACACCATGACCAGGATCCGCTGACGGCGGCTGCGCGGCTCAAGCCGCCACTGCATCCCCCACTCCCCCGCAACCGGACCAAACCGCTCACGCAGCAACCCGGCGTCGGACTCTTCCCGTGAGGTGAAGTGCACTCGCATGAAGAACTCGCCGGACGCCTTGTCGCCGAACTGTTTGATATCCACGATGTAGCACTCCTGGGACAGGAGGAACCCGGCCACTGACTGGACGATGCCGAGCGAGTCCCGGCACGAGAACGTGAGAATGAACTCCGTGGCAAGGGCGGGGGCGCCACTGACGGGATAACCGGCAGCCAGAGTGCCCGGCAGGACCGCGGCAGTACCAGCCGCCGTCACTTCCTGGCCTGCTCAACCTCGCCGGCGGATGCTTCCACCGTTGCGCGGCCGGCCGCCACCTCGTCATTGCGCAACTCCGCACGGAAGACCTCAAAGCGGGCCAGGTGGGCGGGTCGGCGGCGCAGGACGGCCCATGCCACGCCCAGGATGACGAACCAGATGGGTGTCACCAACAGGGCAACGAAGGTATCCGGCTGGGTGGTCAGGGCCCACAGGACGAAGGCGAAGAACGCGTAGACAATCCACGCTGCGGGGATGCCGCCCGGCATCTTGAACTTGGACGCCGCGTGCAGGTGAGGGCGCCGGCGACGGAACGCGATGTAGCTGGCCAGGATGATCGACCAGACGAAGACGAAACAGACGGCGGACACGGTGGTCACCATTTCGAAGGCCATGCCGACATCCTGGCCGGCGTACATGAGGACGACGCCGGAGAGCAGCAGGACGCAGGACAGGAACAGTGCGTTGCTGGGCACCTTCCTGGAGGACAGTCGGCTGAAGATGCCCGGGGCGTCGCCTTCCTGGGCCAGGCCGAAGACCATGCGCGAGGTGGAGTAGATCCCGGAGTTTGCGGAGGACATGGCCGAGGTGAGGACCACCAGGTTGACCACCGTGGCCGCGGCGCCGAGGCCGGCCAGGGAGAACATTCCGATGAAGGGGCTGTGGCCCGCCGCGAACTGGGTCCATGGGGTGACGGCCATCAGAATGACCAGTGCGCCTACGTAGAAGAGCAGCACGCGGACGGGGATGGCGTTAATGGCCTTGGGCAGCGTGCGTTCCGGGTTCTTGGCCTCGGCGGCGGTGGTGCCCACCAGTTCGATGCCGACGAAGGCGAACACTGCGATCTGGAATCCGGCCACGAAGCCCATGAACTCATTGGGGAAGAACCCGCCGTGGCTCCACAGGTTGGTGAAGCTTGCCGTGCCGGCATCGCTCTGGAAACCGGTGAAGATCATGAAGAGACCCACGATGATCAGCGCAGCGATGGCAATGATCTTGATGAGGGCGAACCAGAATTCGGTCTCGCCGAAGGCCTTGACGGTGGCGAGGTTCAGCAGGAGCAGGATGGCCACAGTGGCGAGGCCCGGGATCCACAGCGGCACTGCCGGCCAGAGTTCGCGGGAGTAGCCGGCGATGGCAATGACGTCCGCGATGCCCGTGATCACCCAGCAGAACCAGTACGTCCACCCAGTGAAGAAGCCGGCCCAGGGGCCCAGGAGGTCCGCGGCGAAGTCGCTGAAGGACTTGTAGTTCAGGTTGCTCAACAGCAACTCGCCCATGGCGCGCATGACGAAGAAGAGCATGAACCCGATGATCATGTACACGAAGATCACGGACGGGCCGGCCGCGGAAATGGTCTTCCCGGAACCCATGAACAGGCCCGTACCAATCGCGCCCCCAATTGCAATGAGCTGGATGTGCCGGTTGGTGAGCTGCCGCTCCAGATGTGGCGGCTCGCTGCGGGATGCCGTGGTGGGGGCGCTGTTTGCTGGTTCGCCGTTGGACGTAGGGGGATGAATCGCCATGAGGAACTCCATCGATAAAGCGGCATTTGGGTGCCGCAAAGATTTGGTTCCTCCCCGCTCTGTAGTGAACCTGAGAGTTTCCGCAGCCCAAGCCGCTTGCACCGTCGGTGAGCCAGGAACTGGCTGCTTTCCAGAGTTGCCTGTCCGCGGCGGTACGGGGGCCTGAGAGTTTCCTGGGGAGGATTTGCTCCTACGGCGCCTGCTGAATGTACCGGCAGGGCTCTCCCGCCGCAGGTCGAAGGCGTGTTCAGTTAGGTTGCGGTCAGCGGCCGCGCCCCGCCGGGGCAACGCTGCCGCGGGCTGCTCCGAATACGCAGAGCCAGCCGGACACGGTGCTGATCACCGGATCAGTGTGGTGCTGGTCACGATCGAATGTCAAACCCCACATGTCCGCCTGCCGCAACGTAGACCCCCAACAGAGGGTCACCGGCCAGGCCGTGGTGGCAAATTTGTTTTCCCTTCAACGAACCTGTACCGTGTGAGCCGAATCACCCACATTTGAATAAGCCTTTCGAGCTGTGACGGGAGAGTCCTCCCGGCATCCACCGGGCAGGCGCCGTAGGAGCAAATCCTCCCCAGGAATCTCTCAGGCCCACGTACCGTCACGGCGAGGCGACTCTGGAAAGCAACCGGGTTCTTCCTGGTTCACCGACGGTGCAAGCGGTCCCCTGCCACCAGCAGGCTACGCGGAATCTCTCAGGTCCAATACAGAGCGGGGAGGAACCCATCCCACGCCGCGCCACCCCAGGCCGGCCAGACCTGGAGTTCCTCTTGACGATTCAATCGCTTCCAACATCGTTTGTTGACCGCCATATCGGCGCGCGCCGCCAGGCCGACGTCGACACCATGCTCAAAGCCGTGGGCTATGACAGCGTGGACGGCCTCGTTGACGTTGCCGTCCCCGCCTCCATCCGCCAGGAATCTGCCCTCCGCCTGCAGGACGCCCTCAGCGAGGTTGAAGTCCTCGCGGAGCTGCGCCGGATTGCCGGCCGGAACAAGACCGCCGTCCAGATGATTGGCCAAGGCTACTACGACACCGTCACTCCCCCGGTGATCCGCCGCAACATCCTGGAATCCCCTGCCTGGTACACCGCCTACACGCCCTACCAGCCGGAGATCTCGCAGGGCCGGCTGGAAGCGCTGCTGAACTTCCAGACCATGGTCCAGGACCTGACGGCCCTCCCCGTGGCCAATGCCTCGCTGCTGGACGAGGCTACCGCCGTGGCTGAGGCCGTGCTGCTGATGCGCCGCGCCAACAAGGACAAGAATGCCAAGGACGGCAAGACCGTCCTGGACAGCGACGTGCTGCCCCAGACCATCGCCATCGTCCAGGGCCGCGCCGAGGCGCTCGGGTTCGAGGTTGAGGTGGCCGACCTGTCCCAGGGACTCCCGGAAGGTGACATCAACGGCATCGTGCTGCAGCAGCCGGGGGTTTCCGGCCGGGTGTGGGACCAGTCCGGCGTCATCGCGGCCGCCAAGGACCGCGGCGCGCTGGTCACCGTAGCTGCCGACCTGCTGGCCCTGACCCTGATTACTCCTCCGGGCGAACAGGGCGCGGACATCGCGGTCGGCTCCGCCCAGCGTTTTGGCGTGCCGTTGTTCTTTGGGGGGCCGCACGCCGCCTACATGGCCGTCCAGAAGGGGATGGAACGCACCCTGCCCGGCAGGATCGTCGGAGTCTCCAAGGACAACGCGGGCACGCCCGCGTACCGCCTGGCGCTGCAGACCCGCGAACAGCACATCCGCCGCGAAAAGGCCACGTCCAACATCTGCACCGCGCAGGCACTCCTGGCCATCGTGTCCTCCTTCTACGCCGTCTACCACGGCCCCGACGGGCTGAAGGCGATCGCCGAGGCCGCCCATCACAAGGCCAGGATCCTGGCCACCGCCCTGACGTCCATGGGCCGCGAACTGGCCAGCGACTCGTTCTTCGATACCCTCACCGTCCGCGTTCCGGGCAAGGCGGCCAAAGTGATCACCGCAGCAGAGGCCCGCGGCATCAACCTGCGCTTCATCGACCAGGACACCGTGGGTGTCTCCATCGATGAGACGACGACGGCGGCAACACTGTCCGCTGTCGCCGTCGCCTTTGGTGCAGGTCCGGTGGGCGACGCCCAAGGCTTCGAACTGCCCGAGGCCGTGCTCCGCACGTCCGCGTACCTGGAACACCCGGTGTTCAATACGCACCGGTCCGAAACCCAGCTGCTGCGCTACATCCGCCGCCTCTCTGACCGGGACCTGGCGCTGGACCGCACCATGATCCCGCTGGGCTCCTGCACCATGAAGCTGAACGCCACCGCCGAGATGGAAGCCATTTCCTGGCCCGAGTTCGCCTCCATCCACCCGTTCGCCCCGGATTCGCAGACCGAGGGCTGGCGCGAACTCATCGCCGGACTGGAAGCGGATCTCGCGGAGATCACCGGTTACGACCAGGTGTCCATCCAGCCCAACGCCGGCTCGCAGGGCGAACTGGCCGGGCTGCTGGCGATCCGCGGCTACCACCACTCCCGCGGCGAGCAGCAGCGCAACGTCTGCCTGATCCCGGCCTCGGCGCATGGCACCAACGCCGCCTCCGCGGTGCTGGCGGGCATGAAGGTCGTCGTCGTGGCCACGGCTGCTGACGGCACCATCGATCACGATGACCTGACGGCCAAGATCGAGGCGAACAAGGACGTCCTGTCCTGCATCATGATCACCTACCCCTCCACCCACGGTGTGTACGACGGCGACGTCCGCGACGTCTGCGACGCCATCCACGCCGCCGGCGGACAGGTGTACGTGGACGGGGCGAACCTGAACGCGCTGGTGGGCCTGGCCCAGCCGGGCAAGTTCGGCGGCGACGTGTCCCACTTGAACCTGCATAAGACCTTCTGCATCCCGCACGGCGGCGGCGGACCCGGCGTCGGCCCGGTCGCTGCCAAGGCGCACCTGGCACCGTTCATGCCGGGCGATGCCAACAAGGCCGCCCATGAAGCTGGACATGGGGTGGCGATCTCGGCGTCCCGGTTCGGTTCCGCCGGTGTGCTGCCGATCTCCTGGGCGTACGTGAAGCTGATGGGCGGCGAGGGCCTGACCGAGGCCACCAAGTCGGCGCTGCTGGCCGCCAACTACGTGGCCTCCCGGCTGAATGAGTTCTACCCGGTCCTGTACACCGGCGAGGGTGGCCTGGTGGCGCACGAGTGCATCCTGGACCTGCGCGAACTCACCGCCAAGACCGGTGTCACCGCCGAGGACGTGGCCAAGCGCCTCATTGACTTCGGCTTCCACGCTCCCACCCTCGCGTTCCCGGTGGCCGGGACCCTGATGGTGGAGCCCACTGAATCTGAGGACCTGGCAGAGATCGACCGGTTCATCGAGGCCATGATCACCATCCACGCCGAGATCGAGCAGGTGGCTGCCGGCGACTTCACCCTGGAGGCCTCGCCGGTGCGCAACGCACCGCACACGGCGGCCGCCGTCGTCAGCTCCGACTGGGACCGCGCCTACCCGCGCGAGCAGGCCGCCTTCCCGGTTGCCTCGCTGCGGCAGGACAAGTACTTCCCGCGCGTGGGACGCATCGACGGTGCGGCCGGCGACCGCAACCTCATCTGCTCCTGCCCGCCGCTCTCCGAATTTGAAAACTAGAAGGACCTCCAATGACTGAGAACTACACTGCCCTTTACGAGCAGCACAAGAAAGCCGGGGCCTCCTTTACGGACTTTGGCGGGTGGCAGATGCCGCTGAAGTACAGCTCCGAACTGGCCGAACACCACGCCGTCCGCAACGCTGCCGGGCTGTTCGACCTCTCCCACATGGGCGAGGTCTGGGTGACCGGCCCTGACGCTGCCGCGTTCCTCGACTACGCCCTGACCGGCAAACTGTCCGCGGTCGCCGTCGGCAAGGCCAAGTACTCGCTCATCTGCGACGCAGACGGCGGCATCATCGACGACCTCATCACCTACCGCAGGGCAGACGACAAGTTCCTTGTGGTGCCCAACGCGGGCAACGCGAAGGTCGTGGCCCGGGCGCTGGCCCAACGCGCCGCCAACTTTGACGTGACCGTGGAGGATGCGTCCGCCCAGACCTCCCTCATCGCGGTCCAGGGCCCTAACGCTGAGGCCATCCTGCTGAAGCTGGTTCCGGCAGATCAGCACGCCCTGGTGACGGAACTGAAGTACTACGCCGCCGTCGAAGTAGGCATCAGCTTCGGCGGTACCGTCCGGGACCTGCTGGTGGCGCGCACCGGATACACCGGTGAGGACGGGTTCGAAATCTACGTCCCCAACCTGGACGCGCCCGCCCTCTGGGAGGCGCTGCTGGAAGCCGGTGAAGACTCGGGCCTGGTTCCCGCGGGCCTCGCGTGCCGCGACTCGCTCCGTCTCGAGGCGGGGATGCCGCTCTACGGCAACGAACTTTCCCGCCAAGGCAACCCCTACGCCGCAGGCCTGGGCCCGGTGGTCTCGCTGGCAAAGGAAAGCGACTTCGTGGGCAAGGAAGCCCTGGGCGCCCTCAAAACTGCCGGCGTCGGAGCCACCATCGGGCAAAAGCTCGTCGGCCTCAAGGGGACCGGCCGCCGGGCCGCCCGCGGCCACTACCCCGTCCTCAAGGACGGCGCCCTGGTGGGTGAAGTGACTTCGGGGCAGCCCTCGCCCACCCTCGGCTACCCGGTCGCGATGGCCTACGTCGACGTCGAATTCGCCGAACCGGGCACCGTCCTGGACGTGGACCTGCGCGGCAAGCCCGAAAGCTTCGAAGTCGTAGCCCTCCCGTTCTACAAACGAACCCGCTAAGGCCCGCACGGTCACCCCCGGCACCGCCGGCCCTCGACGCCCCATCACCTTTTGCGCGTCTTGGGCCGACGCCCCATCACTTTTCAACACCCAAACCTAAGGAACAATCATGAGCAAAGTCGTAGCTGAACTGAAGTACTCCGCCGAGCACGAATGGGTTGCTGTCGACGGATCCGGTCCTGCGGGAATCGGGATTTCCGCCGTTGCCGCCGACGCCCTGGGCGACATCGTGTACGTGGACCTACCCGAGGTCGGTTCCACCGTGACCGCCGGCGAGACCTGCGGTGAGGTGGAATCCACCAAGTCCGTGTCGGACCTCTACGCACCCGTCACCGGTGAAGTCGTGGAAATCAATGACGGAGTGGTGTCTGACCCGGCCCTGATCAACAGCGACCCCTACGGCGCCGGCTGGCTGTTCAAAGTGGCCGTCACCGAGGAAGGCCCCCTGCTTTCCGCTGAAGAATACGCAGCAGCAAACGGCGGCGAACTGTGAACGCTGCAGCAGCCGGCACCGTAGCTTTCAAGCAGGTGGTCTCCCCGAGCCTGAACGCGGAGCTTTCAGCCTTGGACCCCGAGATCGCGGCAAAGATCGACGACGAACTGGGCCGCCAGCGCGATGGCCTGGAGATGATCGCCTCCGAAAACCACACGGCCGCCGCCGTTATGCAGGCGCAGGGCTCAGTCCTGACCAACAAATACGCCGAGGGCTACCCGGGCAAGCGCTACTACGGCGGCTGCGAACACGTGGACGTCATCGAGCAGCTCGCCATCGACCGGGTGAAGGCGCTGTTCGGCGCCGAATACGCCAACGTCCAGCCGCACTCCGGCGCCCAGGCCAACGCCTCGGTGATGCACGCGCTGATCAAGCCCGGCGACACCATCATGGGCCTGAACCTGGCCCACGGCGGCCACCTGACCCATGGCATGCGGATCAACTTCTCGGGCAAGCTCTACAACGTGGTCCCCTACCAGGTCCGCGAAGACACCCACACCATCGACATGGCCGAAGTGGACCGTCTGGCGCAGGAACACAAGCCGCAGCTCATCGTGGCTGGCTGGTCCGCCTACGCCCGGCAGCTGGACTTCGCGGAGTTCCGCCGGATCGCCGACTCCGTGGGCGCGTACCTCATGGTGGACATGGCGCACTTCGCCGGGCTGGTGGCCGCGGGCCTGCACCCCTCCCCGGTGCCGCACGCCCACGTCACCACCTCCACCACGCACAAGACCCTCGCCGGTCCGCGCGGCGGCATCATCCTGTCCAACGACGCCGACATCGCCAAGAAGATCAACTCCGCAGTGTTCCCGGGTCAGCAGGGCGGTCCGCTGGAGCACGTCATCGCGGGCAAGGCCGTGGCGTTCAAGATCGCCGCGTCCGAGGAGTTCCGCGAGCGGCAGGAACGGGTGCTGGCCGGTGCCCTCATCCTTGCCGAGCGCCTGATCCAGCCCGACGTCACGGCCAAGGGCGTCAGCGTGGTCTCCGGCGGCACCGACGTGCACCTGGTCCTGGTGGACCTGCGCAACTGTGAACTCGACGGGCAACAGGCCGAAGACCGGCTCGCTGCGATCGACATCACCGTCAACCGCAACGCCGTCCCCTTCGACCCGCGTCCGCCCATGGTCACCTCCGGCCTGCGCATCGGCACCCCAGCCCTGGCCACCCGCGGCTTCGGCGAGGACGCCTTCCGCGAGGTGGCGGACATCATCGCCGAGGCATTGATTGCCGACGCCGGCGCAGACCTTTCCGGCCTGCGTCACCGCGTCGAGGTCCTGGCGTCGGCGCATCCGCTGTATCCAGGCCTGTAGTCACCTTCGGGACCGGCGGAGTGGGCGGGGCATCCGGCAGCGTGCGTCTAAGGGAGCGGCACGTCCGCGCAGCGGGCGTCTTCGCGACCGAGCACGCAGAGGATGTCCTGTCCGCTCCACCCCGACCACACTGTTTTAGTTAGGAACCTCGTCATGGCTGTTGGCGTATTCGACCTTTTTTCTATAGGTATTGGTCCGTCGTCTTCTCATACTGTGGGGCCGATGCGGGCTGCTGCTGTGTTCGCGGAGGAGCTCAAGAGTTTCGGCGTCCTGGGTGGGGT
>NZ_JBFBKY010000047.1:0-11242 GCF_040702335.1 Pseudarthrobacter sp. NPDC080039
GCGGTCGGTTCCGGTGGTGCTGTTCTCATCCGTGGTGTTTTGGATGGTGCTGGCCACACCGGCGTTGGCGCCGAGGTTCAGGCCGAGGTTCGAGGCTGAAGCGAACGAGCCGCGGTCGGTTCCGGTGGTGCTGTTCTCATCCGTGGTGTTTTGGATGGTGCTGGCCACACCGGCGTTGGCGCCCAGGTTCACGTTGGAGGCCACGGCTCCACGGTCGGTCCCGGCAGTCCCGGTGTTCCGGGTGTTGGTGTTGTTCTGGATGGTGCTGGCCACACCGGCGTTGGCGCCCAGGTTCACGTTGGAGGCCACGGCTCCACGGTCGGTTCCGGTGGTTCCGGTGTTCCGGGCCGTGGTGGTGTTGGTGTTTTGGATGGTGCTCGCCACGCCGGCTTTCGCGCCCAGGTTCAGGCCAAGGTTTGAGGCGATGCTGTCGCGGTTGGCCGTTGAGGACGCGGAGGTGATGCTGGTCTGGTTCTGTGTGCCGATACCAAGGCCGGTGCCGGTGTTGGTGCCGGTGTCGGCTGAGGCCGCTCCGGCGCCGAGGACGAGGACGCCGCCGGCGAAAGCTGCGGCGCAAAGGGTGTTGCGGACAAATGAATGCATGACTGTTTTTCCTCACATGGAATGAATGGTTGTTTCGGCCAAAGGGGCCGGTATGCCTGCATATGCCGCGGCAGTTAGGTGCGCGGCGCGGGCATCATTAGTCCGGTGAGAATCCAGGGTCCTGGGTTGTGGACCCGGGCAGGACGAAGCTGAAAAGGGATCCGTCCCCGCCTTGGGTCATGGGCAGGACGAAGCGGTAGGAAAGATCCGCTGCAGCCTGCGCTCCGGCGCCAGTGGGCCCGGGTGCGCCGGCACTGCCGGACACTGGTGAGGGCGCCGGCGCCGTTGCGGGCACGTGTCCGCCAGGAAGCCGGGCAGGGCTCTGACGGGACGCGCCGCCCTCGTCCATGGACGCCGCCCTACGGGCGGCGATCCGGTCCGCAAGACCCGTGGGCAGGAGGGGAAGCACGGTGGTGGAGGCGCCCGGTTTCGCGGTGAACACAGCCGCCGGCTGCGTCTCCACCGTCGGGGTGGCATGTTCGCCGCCGCCCGCGGAAGTGTTTACTGTCCCGGGTGCAACGGGGGACGCAGCCGCTGCCGGTGGCCCGTTAAGGGTGACGCTGACAGGCCCGATGCTGACCGGGACCGGCGCGGTGCCGGTGATCAACCCTGTCACGGGGCCAGTGACGGCCTCCACCGGGCTGGCTATCGGATTCAGAACGCTGCCGGCCAGCCCCGTGACCGGGGCCAGGATCGGCTGGACAGTGCCAGAGACGAGTTGGGTGGCGGGGGCGGTGAGTGGGGTCACGGCCGCCCCGGCAAGGTCCGTGACCGGGGTAAGGAGTGGCTGGATAGTGCCAGTGACGAGTTGGGTGGCGGGGGCGGTGAGCGGGGCCACGGCCGCCCCGGAAAGGTCCGTGACCGGGGCAAGGAGCGGCTGGACAGTGCCAGCGACAAGTTGCGTGACGGGCGCTGTGGCCGGCCGTACGGGAGCAGCGGCCGGGGCGGCGGTGCCGCCCACGGGCCGGGCCGCTGATGCGGGCCCCTGGACTGGGGAGGGCGCTGTTGTGCTCGGCGGCGCCGGTTCTGTCCGGGGCTGAACGGCGGTGATGAGCGGCTTCACCGGAGCCGTCAAAGACGTGACGAGACCGTCGGCCGTGTGTGGGTTCTCACCTGGTGGCGGTGCCGCGGCGTGGGCGCTGCCGGCACCAAAAATGATCCAGAACACGGCGAACATGCCACCGACAAGGAGTAGGCGGAGGGCAGGGGCGATGTTCAGGGTTATGCGGTCCATCCCACCTCCGATCAACTGTCGGTGCCCAAGGTCATAAACTCATTGCTCCCTGCCTCTAGGAGAGGCAGACATGTCCTAAAGTGCGGGGCAAAGAGCCCGTCCCCGCGTCATGCTTTGAAAGTGCTTCGGCGCCGTGCCGGGCCCGGATGGGTCCGGCCCGAAAAGATCGACACCATTAGGGACCGTTATCCCTTTGCTCAGGCAAAGCACGAGGCGCCGCAGGGGTTGGTTTCTTCTGACCTGCGGCGTCCCCTCCAGGAAGTCTCGGCGACTGGCGAGCCGATCCGTTACAGCTGATGTGTGTGCAAGGCTTGACGTGTACCTGAATGATCCGATTGGCAGGCGCGTCGCTTGTATGGACAACCCCGAACTATTAATCCGATTGAAATGAGGAATTCCTATGAGGTACAGGCGTCTTGGCAGGACTGAGCTGACTGTTTCCACGGTAGGGGTCGGAACGTGGCAGTTCGGCGGGGAGTGGGGGAAGGACTTCTCTCAGGCCGACGTTGACGCCATCCTCGGGCGGGCCCATGATCTGGGCATCACCCTGGTCGACACTGCCGAATGCTACGGCGATCATTTGTCCGAGCAATTGGTCGGTAAAGCCATCGAACGGAATCGTGACGAGTGGGTGGTGGCGACCAAGTTCGGCCACCGATACCACGGTCTGCACGAGCGCACCCAAGAGTGGTCCGCCCGGGAGGTCACGGAGCAGCTCGAGCGGTCACTGCGCGCCCTCGGGACCGACTACATCGATGTCTATCAGTTCCACTCCGGAGGCGACGAGGTCTTCGATCAGGACGAGCTGTGGGAGGCCCTTCACGGGCAGGTCCAAGCTGGCAAGATCCGTCATCTCGGGATCTCCATTGGCAGTAACGCCAACGTCTACCAGACGGATCGTGCGCTCGAGGTCGGCGCGAGCGTGATCCAGCTCGTCTACAGCCGTCTCGACCGCGAGCCCGAGCACGAAGTCCTCGCCTCATGCGAGCGGCAGGACCTGGGCGTCCTGGCCCGCGAGGCGCTGGCCGGCGGCCTCCTCTCGGGTAAATACGCCCCGGGAACCCGGTTCACCGATCCGGCCGATACCCGATCACGCCGGCCCGAGGAGCACATTCAGCAGCGCCTATCCGAGGTTGAACGCATCCGCCAAGACGAAGTGCCGCCGGGCACCGACATGGCCGCCTGGGCCTTGGCCTGGTGCCTGCGGCCGCCTGTCATCACCGCGGTCATCCCCGGCTCTAAATCCGTCGAACAGCTCGAGTCCAACGCAGCCGCGGCGGACCTCGACCTCGCCGGAGAGCTTCGCAAATAGAGAGACAACTCAATCGAGACCCTGCGTCACTGCTCCCCTCAGGCACGGAAGGACCTTGTGATTATTCCGGCCGGGTTGAAAGGGGACTGATGGCTCACCGCATCCGCCGGTAATCTCGGGTTTCGGCGTCAACAAGAACCGCTGTTCCCAACTGTGAAAATACCGGCAAACGAAATTAGCAGTCACAGTCGGCGGGACAACAAAGAAGGACCGGAATTTTCCGGTCCTTCTCCTGTGTCGGGGACGCTTTTGAGGGAACCGCATCTGCCTCCCGGGAACAGAATATTCAGAAGCAGGGTCTTCGCCTGGCTTCGGCCGGGCGGGGACCTGTTTCATACCCTGGTGCTGTTGCCGTGAGCCCCTTCCGGGCCCGGTCAGCCGCGGCCTGGCTTGCCGGGGTTCAGCTTTCGAATGACGTTTCGAAGTGTGTCAGGACCGGCGGGGCGGCCAGCAGCTCGCCCAGCCCGCTGGCACCTTCGTCGGTGGCCCGCCACGCGCGGTAGGCGGCGTCGTGATCCAGGGAGTCCCAGCGTTCCACCACGAGGACGTGCGCGGGATTGTTGCTGTCGACCAGCACATCGACGCCGAGGCATCCGTCGAAAGCGCGTGTGTCGGCGAGGATTTCGCGGAGGACAGACGGCGCGGTGGGGAGGGCTTCGGCTTTGATATTCAGGTTCAGGTGGGCGGTGATAGGCATGGTGCTCCAATGGCAGACGGGTTTCGAGGTGCGGGAGCATCGGACGGGTGCGCTGCGGACGGCGCGGGCCCTCGTTTGCCCTGCTTAGGGGCCAACCGCGTCACCCGCGTGCTTGTTCCCTAGACCGGCAAGTGCGCGGTTTCCTTCACGGCCAAATACCCGCAAGTGTGGTTAAAGCCGTGTGCAGCCCGGGCCAGGTCCTCGGTCACTGCCGCGGGCGTTCAGGTGACCGTCGCTTAAAAGAGAACCCGCGGCCGGCCCTGAGGATGAATCAGGTCCGGCCGCGGGTCGGTGGGTTGGTGGCTTAGGCGGCGCCGCGGGCGGGGTAGTCGTGGTCCTGGGCGTAGCGGACGCCGGCGATGACGTCGTCCAGGGATGGCCGGCCGAAGGGCATGGTCGCGGTGCTGGACCAGAACAGGGTTTCGTCTTCGTCGAGGATGAAGATGCCGGGTTCGTTGAAGAGGTCCGGTTCGCCGTTGTTGATGGCGTGGGAGAGGTTCAGGCCCCAGGTCCGGGCGGCTTCCTCGCTCAGGCCGTAGGCCACGGGGAGGTTGGCCAGGTGCCATTGGTCCACGACCTGGGTGCTTCGCTCTTTTGTTTCCATGCTGACTGCGACGACCTTACCGATCCCTGCGGCGTTGAGGTCCTCGATCCGTTTGTCGATTTCGTCGAGTTGTTTGCGGCAGATCGGGCAGTGCAGGCCCCGGTAGAAGACCACCATGCTGAAACGGCCGCCGGATCCGGTACCCAGCTTCAGGTCATCGGTGGTTCCCCCGCCAACCAAGGCAAGGGAGAGGTCGGGTGTTGTCTGTGTCGGAAGAAGTGTCATGGTCCTGCTAACACGGCCCGGCGCCCGGTCATTCCCTCCCGGCATCTCCCGGCACAGTTTGCCTATTGCCTCGACGGGTTCATTTCCACGTCAACGGCCGCACCGCTGAGAGCCGAGGCCGGCTGTTTACGGGCTCCTCCAACAGGCAACGAAAACTGACCCCCGCGCCCCGTGAAGACCTTCTCATCCCGCATCCCACCGGCTCGGGGGAGCCGGCGCCCTGGTTTCGAGGGTCGGAACTTCATCGATGTGCTGCATTCGAGTGGATTGTGACGCCGGGTCCGGGCTCCAGTGCGCACGTGGCACTGCTGTCGATGTGCACTGCGAGTCGGCCGGGCCCGCTCGGTGTTCTCGTCGGGAACCAATGCCTGCCGGTACTGACGAAGATGAGCAGTCTCGAAACCATGTGCCTGAGTTGGCGTCCCAATCATTAGTAATGCGACCTGCCACAAGACTTTTCAGGGTCCCGGTGGGTTGTCCTGGGAGGCGACGGATTCTGCGGCGTCAACGACTTCCAGCACCGTCATGTGTGCAATGGCTGCGACCTGACGGACAGGCTTACCATGCATAACCGCGGCCGCAATGGCTTCATGGAGCCTGACCTCCGCGCTTTGAGGTCTGACGCCGGGAACGTCCAGGGCCGCAGCTGCTTCTGCCACCGTAACAATGTCCTCATCGTCCAGAAGGCCGGAATAGGCGCAGCCGTGCAACACCCCCGGCGTCTCAGAACCCTGGGATAAGAGAAGTCTCACTGGCCGACAGGGCCTCCGGAGGAGCAGTCGGTCAGTTCATCTCTTTACGGCAGCGTGCCTGTGACGTGGGATCTTCGCCTATGTGAAGGGGTTCCCCGGGGACAGGACCGGTGTCATTGGTGCGGGGGCTGTGTTGTTGCGTTCGCTGGTGAGGACGTTTCGGGTGTGTTCGAGGGCTTGGTGGCTGGCTTGGGCGGGGCGTTTATGTCCGGCCGCGCGGTAGAGGCCGGAGGCCCAGTCGAATTCCGCGGCGGCGTCGCGGTACCGGCCTTCGTCAAAGAAGCGTCGGCCGATCTCGTAGCGGACGAGCGCTTCCCGGGCGGGGGCATGGGCTAAGCGGAGGGCTCCTTCTTGCAGTAGCGCCGCTTCATGCCATTGGTATTGGTACCCGTATGCGTGGGCGAGGACGAGTAGGGGCCGGAATTTTTCTTTCGATCCGTTCAGGAGCTGGTGGCCTTCGGTGATGGCCTGAGTGGAGCGTCCGAGCAGCGCTAATGCCCAGACGCGTTCGACGCTGGGGTATACACCCAGGCGGTCCTTCATCGCTGCCCGGTCCAGGACAACATCGCGGAGCGTGCGCGGATCCGTCCGCCAGATCTCAGGGGCAGGACCTGCGGTCCTGCCTCCGTTTTCGAAAGCGCCCGTTGTCATCAGTTGCCAGCTTTGAGCCATCACCAGCCAAGGATTCCACACGCCGGCCCCGGCGGACTCGGGGGCACCGTCGAGGACAATCTCGCCGGGTTCCGCAGACCGTAGCGAGCCCCGCTCGCGCCCGGCCACTTCATGGTTTGGCGAGGTGTCGGTAGATTGTGGGATGGGTGACGCCGAATTCCCGGGCGATGTGTTCGACCGTGTGTGCACGCTTGCCGTCGGGGCCTTTTTCTTCGTACATTTCCCGGGCGAGTTTCACTTGCCGGGGGCCGAGTTTGGGTTTTTGCCCGCCGGTCCGGCCCCTGGCACGGGCTGCGGCGAGGCCGTCACGGGTTCTTTCGGACATGAGGGCGTGTTCGAACTCGGCGATTGAGCCGAGGATCTGGAAGAACATGCGCCCCATCGGGGTGGAGGTGTCGATGCTTTGGTCCAGGACCACCAGGTCAACCCCGCGTTCCTGGAGGGTTTTGGAGAGCTCGATGAGGTTTTCCAGCGACCGGCCGAGCCGGTCGAGTTTGGTCACCACGAGTTGGTCCCCGGCGCGGTTGGCCGAGAGCAAGGCCTTGTCCAGTTCAGGCCGGCGGCCAAGTTTTCCCGAGGCCACATCAACGAACACCTGATCACACCCTGCCGCGGCCAGAGCATCATGCTGGGCTTCGGGGCGCTGATCACGGGTAGAAACCCGCCCCTATCCAATGCGCATCAAAACAACGTATCACCAACCCCGTTGAGCGTTACATTGGCGCGTACACGCCAAGCATTACAAAATTGGTGCCGGAAGTTCGCGGTCTGTGTGACTGTTGGCAGTAAATGGCGGTGTTCTGTGATCGCTAAATGTCACCCTCCTAATCGGCAAGCGCTCGTGACCGCCTGTAGAACGTGGCTCGGGACATACCGAGATCCCGGGCAACCTGGGCCGCGGGCTCGCCACCTTTGACCAGGCGAACAGCGCTTCTGATCTGACTATCAGTGACCCGGCGGGGCCGGCCGCCAAGGTCCTTGCCAGCTTCTCTTCGCTTGATGATTGAATCAGTGACGCGTTCCCGCTTGATCTCGTGTTCCATCTGCGCGAGGGCGGCCATGATGGTGAACAACATGGAGCCCATCGGTGTTGCCGTGTCAACGTCGCCTCCGCCCAGGTTCAGGACGCGCAGCCCGGCGCCTCTGCTGCGGAGCTCGTCGGCGAAGGCAAGCATGTTCTGGGTGGATCGCCCGAGCCGGTCCAAAGTCGTGATGACGAGGGTGTCACCCTCCATGAGCGCGTCGAGTGCCTGGTCGAACTGAGGGCGAGACGCGCGCGCTCCGGAGACACCCTGGTCGATGTAGAGGTCATCGCGTCGAACGCCGGCGGCCAGTAGATCCGCCCGCTGCCGGTCCGTGGACTGCTGCCGCGTCGAAACCCGTGCATAGCCAATAAGTTTCGCCATGCCTGCCTCCAATGTGTCTCATAACTAATGATTGGTACGCCGATTCAAGCAGACGGTTGCGAGACATAGTTATGAGAATCGCCGGACGCAGAGAAAGTCGCGAGATTTCACAGGAAGCAGGATCCTATGTGACTGAGCCAGTGAGACCTCTCGTATCCCAAGGCTTTCGAGACGCGTTGCACAGCCGATCTATACAGCTTTGCCTGAATACATCCTTTTATGTACTTTGGATTTTCATGGAAACACTCGTGCAGGCACCGGTCCTGGCCCGGTTTGGGTATGCGGTCTCGGACCCTACCCGGGCCCGGGTCCTTTTGGCCCTTTCAGAAGCGCCGTCCTACCCTTCCGATCTGGCCGACTCGCTGGGTGTGTCCCGGCAAAGCATGTCCAACCATTTGACCTGCCTGCGTGGCTGCGGTCTTGTCGTCGCCGTTCCGGACGGGCGGCGGAGCCGGTACGAACTCGCGGACGCCCGGCTGGGGCACGCAATCAAGGACCTGCTCGGTGTCGTTCTCGCCGTCAACCCCTCTTGCTGCGCCCCGAATGGAGAGTGCCTGGTATGACACTGCTGATCAATGCCCCCAGCCC
Organism: Pseudarthrobacter sp. NPDC080039; assembly: GCF_040702335.1. Classification (NCBI taxonomy): domain Bacteria; kingdom Bacillati; phylum Actinomycetota; class Actinomycetes; order Micrococcales; family Micrococcaceae; genus Pseudarthrobacter; species Pseudarthrobacter sp. NPDC080039. The sequence continues at coordinate 8,094 of NZ_JBFBKY010000047.1, forward strand.
CAAACGCCGCGCAGTGCTCAGCCGGCGGATCCGGCTCTTCGCGGCCGCGACCATCACCTACAACGTCATCGAGGCAGTCGTTGCCCTGTGGGCCGGCAATGTCGCCGACTCTTCGGCCCTGATCGGCTTCGGCCTGGACTCGGTCATTGAGGTTTCCTCTGCCCTGGCGCTGTCCTGGCAGTTCTCCGCCAAGGACCCGGAACGGCGCGAGCACCTAACACTGCGCATCATCGCCATCTCCTTCTTCGCCCTCGCCGCGTTCGTCGCGTTTGACGCGGTCCGCTCCCTCATGGGTGCGGGCGAAGCCCAGCATTCGACTCCCGGCATCATCATCGCTGCTTTGAGCCTGGCAATTATGCCCGTCCTGTCCTGGGCCCAGCGCCGCGCGGGACGCGAGTTAGGCTCCCGTACGGCCGTCGCCGACTCCAAACAGACACTGCTGTGCACCTACCTCTCGGCAGTCCTGCTCGTCGGCCTGGTCCTGAACAGCACCCTCGGCTGGTGGTGGACGGATGCCGGGGCCGCCCTGATCATCGCCGGTATCGCCGTCAGCGAAGGCCTCAACGCGTGGAAAGGCGACGTCTGCTGCGCCGTCCCGCACACCCACGACATCGATACTGGAGACGAGGATGACTGCTGTGCATCGGCGGCCGGCATTACGGTGTCCTCCAAGGCCGCCCACGCCGCGGAGCGGAAGCCTGACACCGCAGGTTCCTGCTGCGCAGGGTGCGCCGCGGATACCCCGGCCGCCCCGGTTTCTTTGACCCCCGGGACGAAGCCGGCCGACCGTTGAGCACCGCGGCTACGGCCCCGAACGTGCGGAACGCCATCTGGACCGTCCTGGAGCCCGGTTCATTGGTGGTTCTACGCGCCATTTATCGATCACAGAACGCCGCCAATTCGCCCCGCAAGTCACAGGTGTGGACTTCGGGGAGCTATCGTCAAGCGGGTCTCGTGATCGGTCGTTTCTGACAATCTCTCTTTCGGGTCAGTTCGACGCCATTGCGATCATCTGGCCCCTTTGCTGGCGGTTCGGTTCAGAGCTCCTGGCCCCGGCGTTGCGGCGCACACACCAGCAACAGGCTCGCGCCAGCCCGGGCTCAGCGTTAAGCCGGGTTTTCCTCGATGGCTGCCTCGTCCACCCAATCGATGGCTTCGTCAGGAAAAATCACCCCACAGCCTCTTTACTTCCACCCCACCAGGAATCCCCCTGGGACTGTCTCTAGCTCCTCTGTCAAGCAGCGAGGACCAGCGTGCTGGCTTCGGAGGTTTCGTGATCGTCGATCAGAGCTCGGTACACGACGTCGGATAGTCGGCGTTTGAGGATACGCAGTGCTTCCATGCCGCCATCTCCGCCGGCTTTGCGGCGGGCCAGAAGCTCTCGAGCGCCCGGATGGCAGCGGGCCTGAGTGAGCGCGATCCGGTGCAGCGCCGCGTTCAGCTGTCTGTTCCCGGTTCGGGAGAGTCGATGCCGGGCCTTGTTCGAAGACCACACCGGGAGCGGGGCAGTGCCGTTATGGCGTGCGTAGGCGTCCTTCGAGCGGAACCGCGTAACGCCCGCGGTCTCTCCGAGGATCTTCGCCGCCGTCAAGGACCCGCAACCGACGATCGCCAGCAGTGCCGGAGCGATGACCGAGATCCGGCGGCTGATTTCGGCTGTGAGTTCATCGATCTCCTCGGTGAGGCGGTGCAGATGGGTGAGGAGCCGTTGAGCGAGGTCGGCGACGATCCCGGCGAAGCCGTCCAGATGGAATTTGATGCGTGAAAACGCACTGGCCCGGTCGAAGTTCGCCGGGGCAGCCCATGCAGGATCGAGCTCGTGCAGGTGCCAGCGAAGGCGGCTGATCACGCGGGTCCGTTCAGCGACGAGGTCCTCGCGGTGGTCGACCAGGAGGCGGATCTCACGTTCGGAGCCGTCGAGACGGGCGACGGGCAGATCGGGTTCTCGCAGGGCGGCACGTGCGATCGAGAGAGCGTCGATCGGGTCGGACTTGCCGAACGTGCGGGCACTGTCCCGAACATGGGACATCAGCTTCGGAGGCACCCGCACAACCTGTTCGCCTGCCGCGAGGAGGTCGCGTTCCAATCGTCTGCTCAGATGCCGGCAGTCCTCGATCGCCCAGAGCCGTTCCTGATCATCATGCTTGTTCGCCCACGCCAGCAGGGCGAGATGGTCGTTGCTGGTCGTGCCGATCGTCTTGACTGCGATCTGCCTGCCAACCGTGTTCGCGATCACGGCCGTGTGGGAGCGCTTGTGCGCATCGATTCCGATGATCACCATGGTCTTGTCTCCTTTCCGTCTAGGGTCGTGGTGCAGGACCGGTCGGTCGGCATATCCCAGTCAGGGGCGATGCCACGCTCCTCTCAAGCCAGGCCGGCCGGTCCCTGGTGCCAGCCGGCCGCACTACAGACATTAGCCACGGAGGCGAAAAACGATGGAGCGAACCAACCGGCACACCAGAATAGTGACACTGGGAATAACGGTGGATCCATGGTTGGCCTGACACGCCGGGTGTTGCCTGGCGGGGAGGACTGATCATGAGCGACACCATGGATCCCATGGCGACTGATGTGGATCAGCAAGAGTTAGCGCAGCAGCTCCTGGCCCAGGCCAGAGAGCAAGGAATTGACCTGGTTGGCCCGGACGGGCTTTTGAACCGGCTCACCAAGAACGTCCTGGAGACCGCGTTGGAAGCGGAAATGGACGAACACCTTGGATACGAAAAGCACGACGTGTCCGGGCGCGGCAGCGGGAACTCCCGCAACGGCACGCGCACGAAGACGGTGCTGACCGAGATCGGGCCGGTGGAGATCGACGTGCCGCGGGACACCGGTTCGACGTTCGATCCGCAGATCGTTCGGAAACGGCAGCGACGGTTGACCGGTGTGGATGAGATCGTGTTGTCGCTGAGCGCGAAGGGCCTCACAACCGGGGAGATCGCCGCTCACTTTGCCGAGGTGTTCGGCGCCAGAGTCTCCAAGGACACGATCTCGCGGATCACGGAGAAGGTCATCGGCGAGATGACTGAGTGGCAGAACCGGCCCTTGGACCGTGGGCGGTTTCCAGCCATCGTTGCGAATTAAGTGGTTTGGAGCTGGTGTTTCCATCGTGCCATGAGTTGGTACGGGGTGCGGTCATTTAGGCATTC
>NZ_JBFBKY010000048.1:0-11156 GCF_040702335.1 Pseudarthrobacter sp. NPDC080039
TGATTTCGGCCAAGAGGGCCCGTCCTTTCAAGGGTAAAACCGCAGGTCAACCCTAGTTAGAGACCGGCCCCTTACACACTCTATGAAACACGCTCCCGCGGACGTGTCCAGCCTGCAGCCTGGCCAGATTCCCGTTTTCACTCCGCCGGGTGAATCCGTCCCATTCGCCCACCGGATCACAGCCATTGCCGGCACCCCGGATCAGCCGGCGCTCACGACCAAGGGTGATGCCAATCCGGCCCCCGACAGCTGGCGGGCCGTCCTGAACCAAGCCACGGTACCCGTGGTTGTCCTCACCGTCCCCTCGCTCGGTACAACTCTGCTGTGGATCCAGAACCCGCTCCAGCGGGCAATGCTCACCTCTGTGTTCGGCCTGAGCATTACCGGATCCGCCGTCCTGTGGATCCTTCGCACCACCGCGGCTTCCACCGGACGCCGCGCAATATCAGGCGCTTCCGGGCGCCGCAGCGCCGCGACCAACTAACACCACCCCTCACCGCTCCTGTACTACTACCCCCGTAAAGGATCCGTCATGTCTGCAATCACTTCCCGCCGCGCCATCCGTCCCATCCGCCGCCCGGCCCCGGCCCTGATAGCCGCCGGCACCGTAGCCGCGGCCGGTCTGGCAATCACCGGGGCCGGCGTATTCGCTGCGTTGAACGCCACCGCAACCAATTCCATTGCCCAGGCAGCCACCTCAGGAGTCCTGAGCCTGCAGATGAGCCCTAACGGCGCCGGGTTCACCCAGGCCGTCTCCAACCTCGCCCCGGGCGACACCGTCAACCGCTACGTCACCTTGACCCAGGGCACGGCCCTGGACGGGAAAGCGTTGACCCTGGCCGTCGCCGATGCGACTCCGACCAAACTCACCACCGACACGTCCGGGAAAGGGCTGAAGGTCACCGTCACCGAGTGCTCCGTTGCCTGGACGATCAGCAGCGGAACCTGCGGAAGCGGGGGTACCTCCACCGTCCTGGGGACCGCTGGCACGGCGCTCAGCACCATCACCACCGCAACCCCGGAACAGCTGGTTGCGGGCGCTGTCGCGGCCGGTTCCACCCTGAACCTGCAGATCTCCCTGACCCTGCCGGACCAGGCAGAGACCACAGTCAACGGCAGCGCCCCCACCGGTACGATCCAGGGCCTGGCCTCGGCACTGACCTGGACCTTCGGGGAAACCCAGCGCACCGCCACCACCACCGGAAGCTAATCCGGGTGAACGTGCACCCCTACCCCAGCAAGGCCGCTGTCGCCACCGCGGCGGCAGCCCTGCTGGTGTGCACGTCCGTTCCCGCCCAGGCCGCCACTACTGCCACCGCCGCGTCGGTGTCCCAGTCCGTGGGCAGCGGCTCCTGGGGAGCCGTCGCCACCCTGAGCACCGCCGCGCCCTACACCACCGGTGCGCTGAAGATCACGTTCACAAACCAGGGCACGCCCGGGCAACCCTCATTCTCACCCCAGTTCTTCACTATCGGGAACACCGGCACCCTGCCCATCAACCGGGCCGCGTACACCGCCACAGCGGTCGCCCCATCGACCGTGCAATTCATCGTCGAATCCTGCAACACCACATGGAATGAATCCACCGGCGTGTGCACTAACGGAACAACGGCACAGCTCCTGGCAACACCTGCCGGATCCTCCACCAGCTCGATGACATCCACGACCGTCCCCTCCACTCCCGGCGCCAACCTCCGTCTCCGTGCAAGAGTCGCCAGCACCGGCAACGTCCCCAATAACTCCCCAACCACGCTGACCGTAGACCTCGCGGTAGACCGCACCCAAGTCCGGACCGCCACCACCACCGGGTAACCGGCGGTAAACGACTGCCCCTTCGTAAGGCTCGAATCATGGAAGAACACAGGTCAATCCACGTCGGCGGACAAGTCCTGGACACCGACGCCCTGACCAATCTCGCCGAGCAGCTGCAAAGCGTCACCGCCGCCAGAAACTACGCCGAGGCATTCGTGGGCCTCCTCCAAAAACGGTACGAACGCATCCTCGAGGCCCTCGGCCACAACGACATCCCCGCGTCCCTGAACGCCGTCCTCAGCCTCAAAGTCAACGCACACATGGTCGGAGCCCTCGCCATCGAACAGACCTGCCAAACCCTTCACCGCTACATCCTCGCCGGGGACACCCCAGCCGCAGCACAACACGCCCCGTTACTCTCAGCAGACATCCACGCCGCCAAAGACGCCATCACAGACTTCCTCACCCGCACCCCGCGCTAAGTCAAGGACGCCATACGGAAACTCAGTAAATGGAATGGCACGCCGAACCCGACAAGACGAAAAATGTCCAGTCACGGGCGACCCCAAGAGGGTCCCGGGGAGACCCGGTACCTCGGATACGAAAGTCACGGGCCAGCCTAGAACGGAAACCTGGCGCTACAGGGTCCGGTCCAAGACCGTGGTTTACAGACATCGGAACCGGCACCAGCGCCGCGTTGACGGAATCGACGAGGTCGTCCTGTCCCTGGCACGCAATCCGGAGTCGCAAGCCAGGTTCAGGCCTCCAGACCGACCTCGTGCCTGCACTACGATCGATGCATGCCCAACTCCCCTAGCGCGTTGCCGGACCAGCCGCCCGCAAACCCGGCGCCCGAGAAGAGCCCCGGGACGTGGCAGTCCATGGTGGAGAGTAATAAGGAGCTGCTCCGCCGTAAGACCGGGCAGGACACGGCCTATTGGGTGCAGCGGGCCAGGGACGCAGGGGTACGAAATGACCGTGACCTTCGTGACTGGATGCGCGACTCTTTCGGAGTGACCGGTTATGCGCAGTACGCGGTGTCCTGGGAGATGTTCGGCTATCCGGAATTCATGCTGAAGGACGCAGATCAACTCTTCGACGAGCAGTACGCACATCACCGGCATCTGCGTCCCATAGCCAACTCGGTCCTGGCCTGGGCAGCCGCCAGGCCAGCCGTCCATATTCAGTTCCGGAAAGGTTTCGTTGGCCTGCACAGCCCCCGCAGGAAGTTTGCGCAGATAACACGGTCAACAAACCATGCAGTCGACGTTACCCTGCGCCTTGACGCCGAGCCTCACGGACGTCTCGAAAGAGTCCGGGCCCGGTCCGATGACCCCTTCAGGTTCCGCATCCGCCTGACCTCACCGGAGCAAGTGGACAACGAATTCATCAGTTTCCTGTCCCTGTCTTTGGGTCAAAACGGCTGACTCGGGCTGAGGCGATTTAGGCCACATACTCGTCGTCTGCCTGGCCGTTGGCGTGCAGGTGTAGGTGGTGGTCCCGACGGTGTCGGTGGTGGTGCAGCCGAACAGGGTCCCTCCGTTGAAGCCCATCACGGGGGGAATCCTGCGCAAATGGTGACAGGTGGACGTTCCCTCGTCTCCCCCTTCGGCGGGAACAGAAATGCCGATCAGGGCTGAATGGGGAGAAGAAATCCTGACGCGACGTGGAAAGCTGCCACGTATGTGAGTAGCAGTTGATGCTGCGCCGACTTACCGGGAGGGGAACGTCGTCGACGGTCCCGGGTCAGGCAACAGGTGGCACTGCCGGTGCTTCGGTCGCGGCCGTAGGATGGTATCAGCGGTGGTCTGGGTCTCAGTTCAGTGCAGCCGCAGTGGGAGGACTCCGCGTGTTGTCAGTAGTGTCATCAGTTAGTCAGCGGCTTTGGGGGACGTGTCTCCCAGTGTTGTGGTTGTTCGTTGCCGCCGGGGCGGCCGTCGTTGGGCTTTACGGGGTCTTACAAGTAAGTCCGGGTACCGCGGGTGCACAGGTGATCGGTGATTTCTCGATTTTGCTGGCTGCCCTCATTGCGTTGGTCAGTTGCGGGGTTGCTGGGCGGGGTCCGGGCCGTGAGGCTCGGGCGTGGCGGGTCATGGCAGGTGCGGTGCTGGTCTGGTCGGCGGCGCAGGGGTTATGGACGTTTTACGGGCTGACCTTGGATCATGTGTATCCCTTCCCTTCGTTGGCGGACGCTGGCTTCATCGGGTATTCCGTGCCGGGAGCCGTGGCCCTCTTTTTGTTCCCGAGGTTCCGGTCTTCCGGTGCGGTGTTGCTGCGGACTCTTCTGGATGCTTCGGTCATTGCCGCCGCCGTTTTGTATGTCAGTTGGGCCACGGTTCTGGGACCGGTGTATAAGGCTGCGGATCAGGATTTCCTCGGTCATATGACGGGGGTGGCATACCCGATCGTTGACGTGGTTCTGGTGTCCTTGGTCCTGGTCCTGACGATGCGGAGCGCCCCGGAGGACCGGTCCCGGTGGTTGTGTCTCGGCGGCGGGCTGCTTGTCCTGGCTTTCACCGACAGCACGTATGTCAAGTTGACCTTCGATGGTGTCACCGGCCTGACTGGGACTCCGTTGGCGGACGGGTGGGTCGCGGCGTTCCTGCTGATCGCGCTCGCTCCGCTGGTCCCCCGCGGGGTGCGCCGCACAAGTGACCGCCGGGTCTACGCGCTGGCTCTGGAACTGCTGCCGTATGTTCCGGTCCTGGGCGCAGTGGTCGTGGCCCCGGGCCGCCTGCGAACTGAAAATGATCCTTTCCTGCTGGTCACTGGCCTGCTGGTGCTGACGTTGGTCATCGTGCGTCAGGTGGTGATTATCCTTCAGAACATCACCTTGACCCGGGACCTTGAATCGAAAGTGGCTTCGCGGACCGCTCAGCTGGAAGGGCTGGGTGCGATCGTCAATTCCACGGCCGACGCGATCGTGGGTAAAACCCTTGAGGGTGTTATCACGAGCTGGAATCCCGGCGCGGAGCGGATCTACGGGTACCGGGCCGGGGACGCCATCGGCAGACACTCCTCCTTCTTCATCCCCGCCCACCTCCTCGCCGAGGAAGAGGCATTTCTGACCGCTGCCGGCAGGGACGGCGAAACACATAATTACGAAACTGAGCGGGTGCGGGGAGACGGCAGCGTCGTTCCGGTGTCCGTGACCATGTCCCCCATCAGGGGCAGTGACGGTATCCATGGAGTCGCCACGATTGCCCAGGACATCACCGATCGGCGGCGCACCGAAACGGAGCTTCGGCTCGCACGGGAATCCGCGGTGGAATCCAGCCGGCTGAAATCCGAGTTCCTCGCGACCATGAGCCACGAAATCCGGACCCCCATGAACGGCGTTGTGGGATTGACGGAACTGCTGCTCGGAACCAACCTGGATCAAACCCAACGTCAATATCTTGAAGGGGTCAAGACCGCCGCCGAGGCGCTCCTGAACCTGATCAACGACATCCTTGATTTCTCCAAGCTGGAGGCCGGGAAAGTCGACCTCGAACTCATCGAGTTCGACCCCCGCCGCCTCGTGGACGACGTCGCGGCCCTTCTCAGTGAACAGGCACAATCCAAAGGGCTGGAACTCATCGCGTACTGCAGCCCCGAGGTCCCCGCCCTTTTGGTGGGCGACGCCGGAAGGGTCCGTCAGATCCTGCTGAATCTGGCCACCAACGCGGTGAAGTTCACCCCGGCCGGAGAAGTGGCCATCCGGGTCAGCGTCACCGGCGACGAAGGCGAAAACGTCATCCGCTTCGAAGTCCGCGACACCGGCATAGGAATCGATCCCTCAGACCACGGCCGCCTCTTTGAGTCGTTTTCGCAGGCTGACGCCTCCACCACCCGCCGGTACGGCGGTACCGGTCTTGGCCTGGCCATCTGCCAACGCCTCACCAAGGTGATGAACGGGCAGATCGGGCTGGTAAGTACCCCCGGGCAGGGCAGTACGTTCCGGGTCACGATCCCATTGCCCGCGGCGGCGCTGACCGAAGATGCCGCGGCAGACTTCCCGGCGCCCCTGGCGGGGCTACGGGTCCTCATCGTGGACGACAACGCCACGAACCGGCTCGTCCTCCAGTCCCAGCTGGCCGGGTGGGGAATGATCCCGGAGTCCGTTGATAGCGCCGACAAGGCACTGACCCGCCTCCGGGAGGAAAAGGCTGCTGGGCGTGCCTACGACGTCGCTGTTCTGGACATGTGCATGCCCGGCACCAACGGGTTGGAACTCGCACGGTGTATCAGTGCGGACAAGGGGGTGGGATCCACCCGACTCATCATGCTGACCTCAACCATGCTGGTGACCGGAGCCGAGCTCACGGCCGCCGGGATTCGGCAATGGCTTACCAAGCCCGTCCGCAGCTCCGATTTGTACGACCGGCTGCTGCGAACCATGGCCCCCGACAGGGCCCCGGCACCTCTCCCCGGAACGCAGGCACCGGCCCCCTCGATGGCCTCTGCGCTGGGGCGGATCCTCGTCGTGGAGGACAACGAAATCAACCAGCTGGTCGCCAGAAGCATGGCCGAGAGACTCGGCTACACGGCCGACATCGTCGACGATGGCGCCCAGGCGGTGTCCGCCACCGCGGAGACCAGCTACGTTGCCGTCCTGATGGACTGCCACATGCCCGTCATGGACGGCTTCGAGGCCACCCGCACGATCCGCCGCCGCGACGGGAACTCCCGGCACTTGCCGATCATCGCCATGACGGCCGGAGCCCTGGCTGAAGACCGTGACAAATGCATGGCCGCGGGAATGGACGCGTACCTCACCAAACCCGTCGATCTGACCCGCCTGGCAGAGCTCCTCACCACATGGGTCCCTTCTACGCTGCCCCCGAACGGCGGCCAGGCTCTGGACCCGGGACGGCTGGAAATCCTGCGCAGCCTCGGGGGCGGCAACGCCCAGGGGCTGCTGCCCGAGGCGGCAGCGGCGTTCCGAGAAGGTATCCGGCCCAGCCTGGCCAGCCTGCGACAGGCAATACTGGACCAGGACGCGGACGCCCTGACACAGGCCGCCCACAAGCTCAAAGGCGCCGCCGCGAACATCGGCGCCACCGGCGCCGCGGCGATCTGCGACCAACTCGAACGCGAAGGGCGGGACGCCGAACCCCCCGCCGCGGAACTCCTCGCACGGCTTAAGACCGAACTCGAACGGGTCGAAACGGCCCTGACAGCCGCGACAGCCGGCCCGTCATGAGGGTGCTGGTCGTTGATGATGACCCTGGGTCCTTGCTGGTCGCGAGGGCAGCGGTTGAACAGTCCGGACACGAGTGCATCACCGCCCCGGACGGCGATACTGCCTGGGAGCTCTACCGCAGCCATCAGCCGCACGTGGTCGTGACGGACCTGAAAATGCCCGGACTGGACGGGCTCAGCCTCTGCCGCGCCATCCGCACCGCCGAGACCGACAACTACACCTATCTGGTCCTCGTGACCTCCCACGGATCGCGGAATGACGTCCTGGCCGGCATGGACGCCGGAGCCGACGACTACGTCACCAAACCCCTGGAGCCCTTCCACCTCCACACCCGGCTCCTCACCGCCCAGAGAGTCACAACCCTCCACACCGACCTCGCCCAAAGTCGCGCCGCGCTCTCCGAGCAGGCCCGCACCGACCCCCTGACCGGGCTCCGCAACCGCCTCACACTCTCCGAGGACCTCGAAGAACTGCACAGCCGAAGCGCCAGGTACGCACAGGGATTCTGTGTCGCTCTCTGCGACATAGACGACTTCAAAAGCTACAACGACACCTACGGCCACCCCGCAGGAGACACTGCGCTCCAAGCCGTCGCCAACGTGCTGTCCGGCCAAGCACGGGACAGCGACGCGATTTACCGGTATGGAGGCGAAGAATTCCTGCTCCTGCTCCCCCACCAACGACTCCCCGAAGCAATCTGCGCCCTGGAACGATTCCTCGCGGCGGTCTCGGCCCTTGGCATCCCGCACCAAGGCACCACGGCCGGTTTCCTGACCCTCAGCGCAGGAATCTCAGCCAGCGCCCCGGGCCACCGACCCAGCAGCACACGCCTGCTGCAGGAAGCCGACGACGCCCTGTACAAGGCAAAAAACGCAGGGAAAAACCGTATCCAGGCAGCACAGGCCTGGCCACAGAACCCGGCCCGCGCACCGGAGCCCCGTTAGGACACCACCCCCCGGCGCCCCTCCCATCGGCAACGCGCTCCCGGGCCCTGCCACTCAGCCGCCACCCCGTTGTCCCCGGGCCCCGCCACTGCCGTAGGCAGCAAATTAGCCATCCGCTGGAAGAAACAGACTGACCGTGGTGCCCTCACCGGGATTCCCGGAAATCTTGAGCCGACCTCCATGCGCGGCCGCAATCCTCGAACACGTCGCCAAACCCAACCCCGACCCAGCAGGATCGCCCTCACGATGCAGACGCACCAACGGTTCCACAACCCTGGCGCGGTCCCCCACACTTATTCCCTTACCGTTGTCCACAACCCGCGGAACGACCCCGGCCTCCGAACGCTCAGCCCCGACCCGGATTACCGGCCGAACCCCGGGACGGCTGTAGGCAAGGGCATTGTTGATCAGGTTCTGCAACGCCATCCGCATCTGCGCCTCATCGGCCACGAAAACGCGGTCCTCACACGTCAGGACCGCACCAGAGACGTGCAAGGCCGCGCCGATGTCCACCCGGACTGCTTCCACTAAATTCGCCAAGGACACTCGTTTCCTGTCAAGCGAACCACCGATGGAAGCAAATCCGAGCAGTTCCTCCACCATGGACAGCATTCTGCGCGCACTGGAACCCGCGATCTGCAGGTACTCCGAGACCTCAACCGGGTCCGGGTCCATGGAACCAAGCTCCGCGTATCCGATGATCGATGTCAACGGGGTGCGCAGATCATGACTGACACGGCCAGTGAAATCCGCCAGACGCTCATTGCTGGTTCTGGCAGCAGCCAAGGCATCGGCGAGCTCCGCGTGAAGAGTTGTGACTCTCTGGGCGGCGAGGAGCCGGGTGTGGAGGTGGAAGGGGTCCAGGGGTTTGGTGACGTAGTCGTCGGCTCCGGCGTCCATGCCGGCCAGGACGTCATTCCGCGATCCGTGGGAGGTCACGAGGACCAGATAGGTGTAGTTGTCGGTCTCGGCGGTGCGGATGGCGCGGCAGAGGCTGAGCCCGTCCAGTCCGGGCATTTTCAGGTCTGTCACGACCACGTGGGGCTGATGGCTGCGGTAGAGCTCCCAGGCAGTATCGCCGTCCGGGGCGGTGATGCACTCGTGTCCGGACTGTTCAACCGCTGCCCTCGCGACCAGCAAGGACCCAGGGTCATCATCAACCACCAGCACCCTCATAACGGGCACAGGACGGTCCGCAGGTGCGCCGACCACCACTTCACCCCCCACAACGGCCCGGCCCTCTGGCCCCACACCAAATAGCCTGACGACAATAACTCAAAGGAAGTGCCATTCGCCCCCGGCCATGTTGATCATTCAACCCGCGACACCGTCCGGACAGGCCCGAGTCTATCCGCAGACCAATTTTGATGCACCCATTTTGGGGGGCAACCTCACCGGGACCCCTCGGACACCTTTTCCGGTGCCGCGTTCGGGCACACCCCCGACCTGACAACACCGCAGTCAGGTCTTGACTTCCTTGTAGGACAAGCCTAGAACTCAATCTCACAGGCACTCGGGTTGGAGGCTACGGTGGGCGGACAGCGGATCGGGTACGTGCGGGTAAGCACGCTGGAGCAAAATGAGAAACGCCAGCTCGACGGCCAGGTTCTTGACCGGGTCTTCACGGACCAGGCCTCAGGCAGGGACACCGCCAGACCACAGCTCGCCGAACTGCTGCGCTTCGCCCGCGAGGGAGACACCGTGGTGGTGCACAGCATGGACAGGCTCGCCCGGAACCTTGATGACCTGCGTGCTCTCGTCCAGGGCCTCACCCGCAAAGGGGTTCGCGTGGAGTTCGTGAAGGAAAGCCTGGTATTCACCGGCGAGGACTCCCCCATGGCCAATTTAATGCTCTCAGTTATGGGAGCCTTCGCCGAGTTCGAGCGTTCCCTGATCAGGGAACGGCAGCGCGAAGGCATTGCCCTTGCGAAGCAGCGCGGAGCCTACAAGGGGCGAAAGAAGACTCTCTCGCCTGAACTTGCCGCTGAACTCGTACATCGTGCGGAGAACGGTGTTCCAAAAGTCGTCCTCGCCCACGACTACGGCATCAGCCGCGAAACGGTCTACCAGTACCTTCGCCAGGCCAAGGCAATCTAGGACCCTGGCAGACGGGCTCACGGACGCTCCCATGGCAGGGCCAAAACTGCCAGCTCTCCGCCTGGACGGCCCGACAGAACGTCCGTTATCGGCCTTTTAAAACAGGCGGGGGAGACGCTGGAAAAGGGGCTGATTCCGGCCGTCACTCGCAGCGCTTTTCCCCGAAGTCCAATAAGTCAGAACAGCTTCGCCAGCAGGTGGAACCCTTCCGGAACGATCCTGAGTGCAGTCGTACCGCCTGCACCGCCGGACTACAACCGGATCACATCCCCGGTGCGGGGAGAAAATTATGGGAAAATTATCAGCAGGATGCCGGACACTATGTTCAACAGTGCCGCTCGCGCACCGGGAGAGGCAACACCGCCATGAACGCGTCGATCACCCTTATCGCGGCGACCGGACCCGGGGACACCACGTCGGCCCGCTTCCCTGTCCGGCCCCTGGAAACGGCAGATCTTCCCCAACTCGCGCGTTTGCACCAGTACGCGTACGCCGGGCAGCGGAAGCTGGGCCGGGCCGCAGCTTCGCCGGACGAGGGCCGCACCCGCATCGCCGAGGCAGCGTCCCTTGTCGCTTACGGACCCGAGGGCCAAATAAGGGCCGCCATCATCATTACCGAAGCCGACGGTGAAGCGGTCATCGACGAACTCTTCACCCACCCGGATCATCGCCGCCAAGGCCTGGCTGAAGAACTCCTCCGACACTCCATGCAGGTCCTGCATACCCTGGGCCGCACCACGGTAACCGTCACCGTTGAGGAGAGTAATTCAGCGGCCCTGGCCCTCTACCTTTCCAGGGACTTCCGTCGCATCCCCGCCGGTGACAGCGAATACGGCTAACCAACGGCTAGTTGACGGAAGGTACACTATCGGCTTTAAAAATGGCCAGGGGAGAAGCCTAAAAGGTGCCCCGTTCCGGACCCAGAGTCAGGGAGCCCCGAAGCTCGAAATCGTCGCCAAATCTCATTCAGATGGCCAGCCATCCGTTGGCCCTTTAGGAAATACGCAGGAGAACCCAGTGAGAAAGTAGATTCCAGATGCTGGCGAACACTTGTTTGTATCGGAATGCCTCAGTTCTTGCTGTTGAAGGCGGCGTCGAAGCTGGTTTGGGAGGCGGGGAAGTCGTACTTCTTCAGGGCTGCGAGGGCTTCGGGGGCGCCGTGGAGGCGGTCCATGCCG
>NZ_JBFBKY010000049.1:0-10582 GCF_040702335.1 Pseudarthrobacter sp. NPDC080039
CCCAAGGTGGGGGCGGGGAACTTCCGTGAAGAGCCCACGCTAGTCGCTAAAGTGAACATCACACATTTGTGAGTCCAACAATCGGGGACCAGTTCCGTGTGGAGTGGCGGGGCTTTCGAGTGTGGCACTTAGACGCTGGGGGCGATTTCCGGGATGCGGGGCTTGGCGTTGCCGGCGAAGGTGAACTTCGCGTCGTCGCCTTCGCCTTCGACATCCACCACGACGATGTCGCCGGGGTGGATCTCGCCGAACAGGATCTTCTCGGAGAGCTGGTCCTCGATCTCGCGCTGGATGGTGCGGCGCAGCGGCCGGGCACCCATGGCGGGGTCGTAGCCGCGGGTTGCCAGGAGCACCTTGGCGGCCTTGGTCAGCTCGATGCCCATGTCCTTGTCCTTGAGGCGCTTCTCCAGGCGCGTCACAAACAGGTCCACGATCTCGATGATCTCGTCCTGGGTGAGCTGCGGGAACACCACGACGTCGTCAACACGGTTCAGGAACTCGGGGCGGAAGTGCTGCTTGAGCTCCTCGGTGACACGGGCACGCATGCGGTTGTAGCCGGTCTGCGTGTCGGTGCCGGACTGGAAGCCGGTGGCGACGCTCTTGGAGATGTCCCGGGTACCCAGGTTGGTGGTCATGATGATCACGGTGTTCTTGAAGTCCACCACGCGGCCCTGGGAGTCGGTCAGGCGGCCGTCCTCGAGGATCTGCAGCAGCGAGTTGAAGAGGTCCGCGTGGGCCTTTTCCACTTCGTCGAACAGCACCACGGAGAACGGACGGCGGCGGACCTTCTCGGTCAGCTGGCCACCCTCTTCGTAGCCGACGTAGCCCGGAGGGGCACCGAAGAGCCGCGAAACGGTGTGCTTCTCGGAGTATTCGGACATGTCCAGCGTGATGAGGGCATCCTCTTCACCGAACAGGAATTCCGCGAGTGCCTTTGCCAGTTCGGTCTTGCCGACGCCGGTGGGGCCGGCGAAGATGAACGAGCCACCGGGGCGCTTGGGGTCCTTGAGGCCTGCACGGGTACGGCGGATGGCCTGGGAGAGTGCCTTGATGGCCTCGTCCTGGCCCACAACGCGCTTGTGCAGTTCCTCTTCCATCTTGAGCAGGCGCGAGGATTCTTCCTCGGTCAGCTTGAAGACAGGGATGCCGGTGGAGTTGGCCAGCACTTCGGCGATGAGGTCCTCATCCACTTCCGAGATGTCGTCCATGCCGCCGGACTTCCACTGGCGTTCCTTCTCCGCGCGCTCGGAGATCATCTTCTGCTCCTTGTCGCGGAGCGAAGCTGCACCTTCGAAGTCCTGGGCGTCGATGGCGGATTCCTTCTCCATCTTCAGCTTGGAGATCCGCTCGTCCATTGCCTTGAGCTCCGGCGGAGCGGTCATGCGGCGGATGCGCAGCCGGGCGCCGGCTTCGTCGATCAGGTCGATCGCCTTGTCCGGCAGGAAGCGGTCCGAGATGTAGCGCTCGGCGAGGCTGGCGGCGGAGGCCAGGGCGCCGTCGGTGATGGTGACGCGGTGGTGTGCCTCGTACCGGTCGCGCAGGCCCTTGAGGATCTCAATGGCGTGTGCCACGGAGGGTTCCTTGACCTGGATCGGCTGGAAGCGGCGCTCCAGGGCGGCGTCCTTTTCGATGTGCTTGCGGTACTCGTCCAAGGTGGTGGCGCCAATGGTCTGCAGCTCGCCGCGGGCCAGCATGGGCTTCAGGATCGAGGCTGCATCGATGGCGCCTTCGGCGGCACCGGCACCCACAAGGGTGTGGATCTCGTCGATGAACAGGATGATGTCGCCGCGGGTGCGGATCTCCTTGAGTACCTTCTTCAGGCGCTCTTCGAAGTCACCGCGGTAACGGGAACCAGCCACCAGCGAACCAAGGTCCAGGGTGTAGAGCTGCTTGTCCCGGATGGTCTCCGGAACGTCGCCGCGTACGATCGCCTGGGCAAGGCCTTCGACGACGGCGGTCTTGCCGACGCCGGGCTCACCGATGAGGACAGGGTTGTTCTTGGTGCGGCGGGAAAGGACCTGCATGACGCGTTCCATTTCCTGCTCGCGGCCGATGACCGGGTCCAGCTTGTTCTCGCGCGCAGCCTGGGTCAGGTTGCGGCCGAACTGGTCCAGGACCACGGAGCCGGCGGGTGCGCCCTCGGGCTGTCCGCCGCCGACGCCTGCGCCGGTGGTTTCCTTGCCCTGGTAGCCGGAGAGGAGCTGGATGACCTGCTGGCGGACCCGGTTGAGGTCGGCGCCGAGCTTGACCAGCACCTGGGCGGCAACGCCTTCACCTTCGCGGATCAGGCCGAGCAGGATGTGCTCCGTGCCGATGTAGTTATGGCCCAGCTGGAGGGCTTCGCGCAGCGAGAGCTCCAGTACCTTCTTGGCACGTGGGGTGAAGGGGATGTGGCCGGAGGGAGCCTGCTGGCCCTGCCCGATGATCTCCTGCACCTGCTCGCGAACGCCGTCGAGCGAAATGCTCAAAGACTCAAGAGCTTTGGCGGCAACACCCTCACCCTCATGGATCAGACCCAAGAGGATGTGTTCGGTACCGATGTAATTGTGGTTCAGCATGCGTGCCTCTTCTTGGGCAAGCACAACTACGCGACGGGCACGGTCCGTAAATCGCTCAAACATTTCGCCACACTCCTAGCTACGACGTACTTTGATGCTACGTGGCCGGTCCTGAGTTGTGGAGCGTGTTCGCCACAGGGGAAACCGGGTGTCTTGCGGGAATACCGGCCGCAGGAAGCTGCAGCACGGCGGACCGGGCCCGCAGGCGCAGAAAATAGCAGGGCAGGGCAGCTATTGAACCGCGCACCGCATGGAATAGGGCTGCGGGGTTTGGACAGCCGGGAAACGCCCGAATGGCGTCATTATGAACAACCGCCGGTTGCACGTGCAGCTTCCCATATCAAAATTGAAAACCCCGCCCCGCCTTGCGGCGGTAAGCGGGGTTTCAGTGGAGCCGAAGGCAGCCCTAGGAATTTGCCTTTTGGTAGGCTTCCTGGATTTCGGCTTGAATTCGGCCGCGGCTGTTAACGGTGTAGCCGTTATCCCGCGCCCATTGCCGGATTTGCGCCGAATCGTGGCTGCGGCCACCGGCTGGTGCCTTTGCCCGCTGCGCACGGCCGCCGCCGGACGCCTTGCGTGCTGCGTTGATGAACCTCTCCAGTGAAGACCGAAGTTCAGCGGCATTGGCTGCCGACAGGTCAATCTCGTAGTTGACCCCGTCGAGGCCAAACTTAACATTCTCGTCCGCGGATCCCCCATCCAAATCATCAACGAGGATGATGTTTACTTTCTGTGCCATTAAGGTCTTCCTCTTGCTGGAAAGTCGGTTTTCAGAAAAGCAGGATGTTTCCCAAAAAAAGTATGACTCTTATCTTGGCAACGCGTCAAAGCGCCTAATGGTTCCCTGGGGATAAACCGTGGAAACAGGGGGTTTTGTTATTTGGATTCGGGGTCCGGCCGGTCCGCGGGAGGCACCGGACGGGCATCTGCTTCGGCCTGGGCAGCGGCCTCCGCCTGCCGCTCGGCCTTGTCCGCGTTGAAGATCGCCTTCATGGCGAACCAGAACAGCAGGCCCACCACCAGGGAGGGAAGGATGACTGCTACGTATTCCATGGTCAGTGCCCTTCGGGCTTCAGGAGGGGGAACAGGATGGTTTCGCGGATGCCGGCGCCGGTGAACAGCATCACCAGCCGGTCGATGCCCAGGCCGATGCCGCCCATGGGAGGAGCGCCGTACTCCAGGGCGCGCAGGAAGTCCTCGTCAAGCTGCATGGCCTCCACGTCGCCGGCGGCCGCGTGCAGGGACTGCTCGGTGAGCCGCTCGCGCTGGATGACGGGGTCGATCAGCTCGGAGAAGGCGGTGCCGCGCTCCATGCCGCCGATGATCAGGTCCCAGGCCTCGATCAGGCGGCCATCCTCACGGTGCGGGCGGGCCAGCGGCTGGGCGGAGGGCGGGTAGTCGTAGACGAAGGTGGGGTTGAGCAGGGTGGGCTCCACGATTTCGCCGAAGAGTTCCACCACCAGCTTCTCGGCGTCCCACTTGGGATCCACCTTGACGTCGTGCTTGGCTGCGATTTCCCGAAGCACCTCAGCGGAGGTGTCCGGCGTGATCTCCAGCCCCACGGCGTCGGACAGTCCGGGGTAGACCGGCAGCCAGGCCCAGTCGCCGTCGAGGTTGATCTCCCCCGCCTCGGTCTGCAGGACGCGGCCGGCGCCCACGGCGTCGGCGGCGTCGAGGATGATCTCCTTGATCCGCTCGGCCATGATGAACTGGTCGGCCCAGGCCTCGTAGCACTCAAGGGTGGTGAACTCCGGGCTGTGGGTGGAGTCCACGCCCTCGTTGCGGAATACGCGGCCCATGTCGTAGACGCGGTCGATGCCGCCCACCACTGCACGCTTGAGGTACAGCTCGGTGGCGATGCGCAGGGTCATCTTCTGGTCGAAGGCGTTCATGTGGGTCTCGAACGGACGCGCCAGCGCGCCGCCGTGCACCAGCTGCAGGATGGGGGTTTCCACCTCCACGTAGCGGTGGCGGAACAGGGTTTCGCGGATGGAGCGGGTGATCGCGGCGCGGGTGTAGACCATTTCGCGCGCCTCATCGCGGACCATCAGGTCCACGTAGCGCTGCCGGACGCGGGTTTCCTCGTTGAGGTCCGCGTGCAGCACCGGCAGCGGGCGAAGGGCCTTCGAGGCCATGGACCAGGAGTCGGCCATGATGGACAGCTCGCCGCGGCGGGAGGAAATGACCTCACCCTTGATGAAAACGTGGTCGCCAAGGTCAACCAGGGCCTTCCAGTCGGCGAGGGCTTCCTCGCCGATGTTGGCCAGGCTGAGCATGGCCTGCAGGCGCGTTCCCTTGCCGTCGGTGCCGCCCTCCTGCAGGGTGGCGAAGCAGAGCTTGCCGGTGTTGCGGACAAAGACCACACGGCCGGTGACGCCCACGATGTCCCCGGTGGTGTCGTCCGCCTCGAGGTGGGCGTACTTTTCCCGGATCTCGGCGAGGGAATGCGTCCGCTCCACTCCCACGGGGTACGCCTCCGCGCCGCGCTCAAGAAGTTTGGCGCGCTTTTCCATGCGGATCCGCATCTGCTCGCTGGCGTCTACGGGCTCTGGGGCGTTCTTGGGCGCGGGGGTGTTTTGGGAAGTCACAATCATCAAGTTTACCGGGACTTCAAAACCCGGATTCCCAGCTGCCCCGCAGGCTGGGGCCCTACGATTGGGCGGGTGAAAGAACGGCTACTTCCAACGCACGACGGCGGCAGGCTGGCTTTATACAGCTACGGCACGGAGGATGCGCCCGGGGAACAGCGGGTGCTGCTGATCGGCGGCGCGTTCCTTACGGCCCTGATCTACCGTCCGTTCTCGATCGAGCTGGCGAAGGGCCTGGGTGAAGGCTGGGCGGTTGACGTCTATGACCGCCGGGGCCGCGGCAATTCGACCGAACAGCCCCCGGACTATTCCATGGCGACGGAAATCGAGGATGTCCGGACCGTCCTCGCCGCCACCGGCGCACGGAACATCCTGGGCCACAGCCTGGGCGGATCCGTGGCGCTGAACGCGGTGCAGGAGTTCACCGGGAGCGGCTTTGTACCGGACAAGCTTGCGGTCTATGACGCGGCGGTGAACATTGACGGCAGCATCGACACCAGGTGGCTGGACGGGTTCGAGGATGCCGTGAACAACGGCAGGGTGGGCCATGCACTGGCCCACATGAAAAAAGCAACCAGCGCGGGCTCCGCCATGGCCAGGATCCCGGACCCGGTACTGGCGGGCCTGATGGCGATACTGTCCCGTACCAAGGTCAACAGGATGTTCCGCCAGGTCATGCCCAGCGGCGTGGGCGAGCTGAGGGCCGCGTACGACGAGAAGGACCACGCCCGAGACTTCAGCGTGCTCCCTCCCTGCACCCACTTCATGGCCGGCGGAAAGAGCCCCAGCTACTACAAGGTGACGGCGGAACGGCTCCACGCAGCGGTCCCGGGGAGCACCTACCAGTTATCCCCCAAATGCGTCCACGGTTCCATCCCGGCTGCCGTCAAGGAACTGGTGGCGGACATCTCGGCGTACTTCAAGGACGAAGGTCCGGGCGGGAATCCCCGCCCGGACACCCCTGACGCTATCCCCGTTCCCCGCGGCTGAACCCGGCGAGCGCCACCTCTCCGAGGCCCCGCCACACAGTCCGCGGCTTCGGTGCCACACTGCGGTCGGCCAGCCAATCCCCCCATGCGGTGATGTCTTCCCCGTGCCGGGCGGCAACGGCGTCGCAGGCGAACCCGACAGCAGTGGAACCATCAGCGAGCTCAACGGACCCCAGCAGCATGGGTTCGGGGAGTGCTGCCAGGAACGTCCCCAGGGCGGCCGGGGACAGCAGCCACCGCTCCCCCACCAGCTCGGCGCCGTCGTCGGACCGGTACACGCCCGGCTTGGGCGGCACCGTGTCCAGGGTCACCATCCGGTAGCGCGGAGCCGTCCGAACCGGGCCATCCCAGAATGCGCCGAGCTCCTCCAGTTGCGGCGCCAGCGGCTGCCCCTTGCGGTGCGCACCCACCACCACCAGAGGTACGGCACCAGCCCCCGCGGCCAGGGGCCAGGAAGTTCGCACGGTCCGTGGCCGCGCTTCCTGCCGGATCCCCGGGAACCGAAGGCCCGGCAGGAAGCCGGCTGCACGCCGTCGCGCTTTACGACGGCACCCAGCTATGCAGTGCCCGTTGGAACCTGGGCGTCCTGTACCACCTGCCGGAGGTGCGGAGCACCCGCTTTGCCCGGTTCCTCAGCGATCGGCAGGAGCTGCGGCGGCTGTACGGGGAGCTGGGCGGGAGCCTGCCGGCGACCCCTAAGGGAACGGACGGAGGCGACTTCACCTTCCGGCTTGTCGAA
Organism: Pseudarthrobacter sp. NPDC080039; assembly: GCF_040702335.1. NCBI lineage: Bacteria > Bacillati > Actinomycetota > Actinomycetes > Micrococcales > Micrococcaceae > Pseudarthrobacter > Pseudarthrobacter sp. NPDC080039. The sequence continues at coordinate 6,875 of NZ_JBFBKY010000049.1, forward strand.
TCCCTGATCTACCTCCGGGCGGATGGGGCGGTTGGTCCGGAGTCGGCCATGCAGGCTGCGGACGCCGGGCTCATTCTTTGCGGGCTTGGCCACGATCTCCCGGCCATCCGGGGCGCCAGCCGGGCCCTCATCGACGGGCTGGCCTGAGCCAGGGCGTCCGTTACACCCGCGTCCCTTACGCCCCACCGAGTTTGCTCAGCTAGGCTCGGAGCATGACGCGAGAGAACATCAGGACCCCCGACGGCGGCACGATTGAGCTCTTCTCCACCGGCGCGGAACTTGCCACGGCAGGGTCGGGAGTGGTGGTGGTACCGCCCTCCATGGTGACGGCCGCCGACTACACCAAATTTGCCCAGAAACTGAGCGCAGCCCTGGGCCGGCCGGTGCACACGTTCAACCGTCGCGGCCGCGGCTCATCGTCCCCGCAGCCCGAGGATTACACACTGGACGTGGATATCCGGGACCTCGATACCGTCATGAAGCACACGTCCAGCACGGACGTCTTTGGACACAGCTTCGGCGGCGCGGTTGCCCTGCACGCCGCGCGGACCCTTCCGGTGGAGCGACTGGCCGTCTACGACCCCGCGGTGTCCGTAAACGGCAGCGTGACCGCCAACTGGATTGGGGAATACGAGAAGGCGATCGCCGCCGGCGACGACGACCGCGCCCTGGCCGTGATCCAGCGAGGCCTGGAGGCAGGCGGTTCCTTCTCGTCGCGCATGCCGCTCTCCATGCTGACGCTTGCCAACAAGCTGACAGCGGGCACCACGGAAGGCAAGCAGCAGCGTGAACTGATGCGCACCGGCGTCCGCGAGATCAGGGCCATCATTGCTGCGGACATGCCTGCCGAACCGTTCCAGGCGCTGCCCTTGGAGACGCTGATTGTGGTGGGTGAAAAGAGCCCGGCGTACTTCGGCATTGCCTGCGGCCAGATCCACGATGTCCTGTCCGGTTCCAGCTACACCATCCTGCCGGGCTTCGGCCACGACGGCGCCATCAAGGCTCCGGACAAGCTGATCAAGGAACTGAGCGACTTCTTCGCCGGCTAGTGTCGCCGGTTGAGTCAGTGCGCGCCGTGCCCTGCCGTAGCGCCTTCGGTCTTGCGCATCATCGCGGACAGCACGACGGCGGCCAGGGCTATGACGGTCGCTGTCATGAAGGCGGCGCTCATTCCGGCGACCAGGCCGGACGCGGCACTCACCACCGCGAAGATAGACACCAGCAGCGCGGTGCCCGCGGCGCCGGCCACCTGCTGCGTGGTGCTCATGATCGCCGAACCATGGGAGTAGAGGTGAGGGGGCAGCGGGTTGAGTCCAGTGGTGAAGGCGGGGGTGAACAGCAGCGCGAGGCCGAAACTCAACCCCACGTGAAGGGTGATGATCCACCAGACTGCCGTGCCGGCGTCGAGCATTGAAAACTGCCAAAGTGTGGCCACCATCAGCAGGGACCCCGTGACGGTCAGCGGCAGCGGGCCCACCTTGTCGAACGCGCGGCCAATGACCGGGCCAAGCAGGCCCATGGCAAGGCCGCCGGGAAGCAGCGCCAGTCCGGTTTCGAGCGAACCGAGGCCGCGCACCTGCTGCAGGTAGAGCGGCAGCAGGATCACGCCGCCGAACAGGGCCATCATGGCCACCACCATCAGCAGGACCGAGACGGTGAACATCCGGAAGTTGAAGGCCCGCAGGTCCAGCAGCGGCGCGGCGGCCTTCTGCAGGCGGACCTGGCGCAGGACGAATACCGCCAGCGCAGCGACGCCGATGGCCAGGGCAGCGATGGCACCTATACCAGGCCCCGCCTGGCCGCCGTGGCCGGCGCCGATCTGGCTGAGGCCGTAGACCAGGCCGCCAAAGGCCGGGACGGTGAGGATAACCGACAGGACGTCCAGCTTCCCCTTTTCCGCCTCGCCCACGTTGGTGAGGTATTTCGCCCCAATGGCCAGCGCGGCAAGGGCCACGGGCAGGACGAAGACGAACATGAACCGCCACGTGAAGTGCTCCAGGATCAGGCCGGAAACGGTGGGCCCCATAGCGGGGGCCACTGAGATGGCGATACTGACGTTCCCCATGACCGCGCCGCGTTTGGACAACGGAACCAGGGTGAGGATGGTTGTCATCAGCAGCGGCAGCATGATGGCGGTGCCGCCGGCCTGGACGATGCGTGCCAGCAACAGGACTTCGAACCCGGGCGCCATGGCCGCAAGCGCTGTCCCGCCCGCGAACAGGCCCATGGCAAGCATGAAGACCGCCCGCGTGGAGAGGCGCTGGAGGATGAATCCGGTGGTGGGGATGACCACGGCCATGGTGAGCATGAATCCGGTGGACAGCCATTGGACGGTGGGCGCATCCACGCGGAGGTCCACCATAAGCCGCTGCAGGGCGACATTCATGATGGTCTCGTTGAGGATCACCACGAACGTCGCCACCAGCAGCGTACTGATGATGGTCACGGACTCCCGGGACATCTTCTCCGGGGCAGCAGGCCGGGATCCTTGGTTTTTGACGGACTGGCCGCTGGCGTTGGGAGAGGTCTCGGTAGACATGGGTGTTCCCTCAGGGGTGTTTTAAGAGTGATGCGCGGTCGGCGCCGCTGCAGATTCCAACACTCTACCCGCTGGAGTAATTCCTCCGCATGGGTTCTTTTTACCCCTGAGGGAACATTAGGGATTTGCTTTAGGCGGTCTGCCCTGCGTGCTGGCCTTCGGAGATTTCTTCCACCAGCTTGTTGTTGAACGCCGGGAGGTCATCAGGGTTCCGGCTGGTCACCAGACCCTGGTCCACCACCACTTCCTGGTCGGTCCAGTTGGCGCCCGCGTTCTTGAGATCGGTTTCCAGGGTGAAGTAGGACGTGACGTTGCGGCCCTTGATCACGCCAGCCTCGATCAGCAGCCAGGGACCGTGGCAGATCGATGCCACCGGCTTGTGCTGCTCAAAGAAGCTGCGGGTGAAGTTTTGGGCGTCCTTGTCGACGCGCAGGTGGTCTGCGTTGACGACGCCGCCGGGAAGGACCAGCGCGTCAAAGTCGGAGGCGTCGGCGTCGGCGACCGTTATGTCGACGTCGAAGGTATCGCCCTTCTCCGTGCCGTTGTAGCCCTGCAGCTTGCCGCTCTTTGGCGCAACCAGGGTGGGCTCGCCGCCGGCGTCCTTAACAGCCTGCCAGGGGCTGGTGAGCTCTACCTGCTCCACTCCATCAGTGAGCAGGAATGCGACCTTCTTGCCTGCGATGCTGTGCTCTGACATTGTTCCTCCTCGCCTGAGGCGGCCCGCGGCCTTTAGGCACACGGCATGCCGCCCGAGAGTTGATTGCCTGACGCTTTCCAGCCTAGGAAAGTAAAAAGTAATAAGCAAGCTGACTATCTTTCCCGATGGCGCTGCCACTGCGGACTTCCGCGGCAAATGTGCCGCGTTCGACGCGTAGGTTCCTCCTGCTGCGCGCTACGCATTTCCGCGGCGCAAATTACTCGTCGCGCCGGGTGCTTGGGCTGCGGAAACGAACCTGCGCAGCGGCAAGGCGTACGACGGCGGCGCGCGGCTTTTTGGGGAGCGGCGCCATGGGCTGCGCGGGCCGGGCGCCCAACGATCCCCCAGCCACGATCCCCTCGTCTGCCGGGTCTGAATGATGCTCCTATAGCTGTCAATTGGTGTTGAGCCAGTCTGAGTAGCGTTGGAAGAAGTGGTCGTCGCGGGTGAGTCCGCGCTCGAATCTGGACAG
>NZ_JBFBKY010000050.1:0-10501 GCF_040702335.1 Pseudarthrobacter sp. NPDC080039
CTGCCTCCGGGTGGCTGTCGTCGTTCGCTGCCTCTTCGGGTTCGTTCATTCCCGTGCTCATCAATTGCTCCCGTTCCTGTCGTCGTTATCTGCTTCCGGCCTCTTTCACGCTAGCAAGCCGGAAAGGGAAGTATGCAAAACCCGCCGCGGACCGGCCAGGAAATCGCCGCGCGGGGCTATTCCTGCCCCGGTGGCGTCTTTCACAGCCACGCCCCACGTGGTCCGTCCCCCGCCGAGCACAGATCTCAACCTCGCCGACGCCAACCCGCCAGAATCTTCCACCCCGCCAGGGCTGGTATTACTCGCTCACCCATGAAAGGAATATCAAGAGAAGTTCATGGCAGGGGCCTGGCGCGGGCAAGAGAAGCTTAGGTCGATGTTGGCCCGAGCCCGGCCGAGGGATTCGTCACACGACCTGGCATCATGACGGCGAACAGCACCGCCAGCTCAGTACCGGTCGTTGGTAAGTCGGGTTACCTCCCTGCCGCACTGACCGAGGTGATCCTGGCACCAAACGCACAAATCTCCCTAACCGTAGCCGTTCTTCGAGCCGCGTCTTTCGCGATCGCCGCCGCCCTCACCGAAAGGAACGGACCGGACAAGGCAGCGAACCTGCAGACCCGACGAAATCCCGACGGCTTTAAATAATTTCCCATTGAACGGGAATCACCCTCTGCCGGTACGCCGCTTTTGGCCAGCCCGAGATTCGCACATACGGCCCATTCTTGCAGGCCTCGCAGCCCTCCTCGCGGGACAGAGCGGACTCTCCCCCGCTGAAGCTGTAGCTTGACGAAAGCTTCCCTATCGGTTCTTTGCATGGCAGGGGCAGGGCTCCTCGAAGGGGCTTCGGCTTTACATCAACAGAGGAAGGCGTTCTCCCGTTACAGTCCACGGACATTCTTTGCTCACGGAGCCCACAGGCCCAAAGTGATAGGAAAACAACGCGGACAGCTTCCCAGCGGTTTTTCAGGCTGCAGAGCGCATAATGAATCGAAGCTCCGGTCAACCGCTATTTGATCGGGGCTTCGCCAACGAGGGGTCGCCATAAGAAGCCGTTAAGACCCTTTCCCGGTCAAATCTCTGAGGCATGCAGTCGTCCGCCGGTTCACACGCGCCGTTGTTGAGCAAATTTGACCTGCTGAAGCCGGTGCGGTCTAACTTGGGAACCCATGAGCAATTTCCGGCTTCCCTGTTGATGGGTGCCCCTTTCGGCGGTACCACTCCTTCGAGGTGACCAGGTCCGCTGGACAGCTGCCCTGCACAGCCGATGCACAGGTGTTTCCCATGGGGCCGATAACCGCGTCGTTGTGAATGGCTATCATCAACGACCTAAGGGGCATCTGATGACCGGCCACCGCACGCACACGCCGTTTCCGGATGTCGAGTGGACATAGCATGACCGGGCGGCTCACCGTGGCTCGACGGAACATGAGGCCGGCACCCCAGTCTGGCGCGAAGGACTCAAGGTCCCGTGCCGTGCGGTTTGTTGCATGAGAGGCCTGTCGGATGGTGCCGACGGTCCCAGTTGGCGCACAGGAACGTTGGAGACAATCACCGGATGGATAAATTGCTGCAACCGGTTCCTCGATCCGGCCCCGCCGATTCGGCCGTTGTGGACGCTCCCCTCCCCGGAGCGGGCAGAGCTGGTCGCGGGCTGGGGGTGAAAGTCCCGGAAATCACAGCGGTGTTTTGGGTTGCGAAGGTGATGACGACGGGGATGGGCGAGACGACGTCGGATTTTCTGGTCCATGTGATGGACCCGGTTCTGGCGTTGGCCTGTGGCGGGGCAGGGCTGAGCGCATTTCTTCTCGCCCAGCTTGTTGTCCGGCGCTTTGTTCCGTGGATTTACTGGGGAGCTGTTCTCATGGTGAGCGTGTTCGGGACGATGGCCGCGGACGCGGTGCACGTGGTCCTGGGGGTCCCGTATCTGGTGTCTGCGGCGTCGTTCCTGGTCGGCCTGGCCGGGGTGTTTTTGCTCTGGCACCGGTCGGAGGGGACCCTGTCGATTCATAGCGTGGACACGCACCGGCGGGAAGTTTTCTATTGGGCGGCGGTGTTGACGACGTTCGCGTTAGGGACCGCCGTTGGGGACTTGACCGCCTACACGCTGAGCTTGGGCTATCTGCTTTCGGGGATCCTTTTCGCCGCTGTGATCGGCCTGGGGTCCGCTGCGTACTGGCGCCGCTGGCTGGCTGCGGTTCCCGCGTTCTGGTTTGTGTATGTCCTGACCCGGCCGCTCGGTGCGTCCTTTGCGGACTGGACGGCCGTTCCCGCCGAGCGTGGTGGCCTGGGCTGGGGAACGGGGACGGTCAGTCTCGCCCTGGCCGTTGGCATCGCCCTCATCGTGGCCTACTTGTCCCGGCAGGACAAGGGCGGGCCAGACGCCCCCAGCTAGGGGGTTCCCCGGAAGTTTTCGGACGTGAGTACAGGATTAGTAGGTGCTGGCGTTGGCGATCAGGTGCGGCGGCAGTGGGTGCTGGTTGAAGTCGAACGCCTGGCTGAGGTCGCCCAGGATCGGACTGTTTTCCCTGACGTCCGGGCGGGGGTCGGGCCGGCCGTCGGTGGCCGGATCGATCCGTTGGCCGTGCAGGAAGTCGTCTTCGATGAACTTGATGTAGGCGTCCTGACTCAGCGTTTGGTGGTCGATGTACCCCTGCTTCGCGAAGGGGCTGATGATCAGGCTGGGGACCCGGAACCCGTACCCGTTGCTGTCCGCGGTGGGTGGTTGGACGTGGTCGTAGAACCCGCCCCAGTCGTCCCAGTTCAGGAAGATGGCGGTGCTGTTCCAGTCTGGTCCGCTCATGATGGCGTTGATGAGCCCGGCCACGTACTGCTGGCCCGTGCTGATTTTCGCCGGCGCGTGTTCGCTGACCTTGTCGGTGGGGGCGATCCACGTCACGGCGGGCAGCGCTCCCCTTCGCGCGGCGTCGTAGAAGTTGGTCAGGGGCTGGATGTTCCCCAGTTCCCCGTCCTGTTTGACGGTGTCGAAGTACAGCAGGGGGTTCCACAGGCCCGGCGTGGTGGCATCCTGCTTGATCGGGGCGCAGGTGGCTGCGTCATCCCGGCAGTCCGGTTCGGTGCCTTTGAAGACGTAGTAGTTCCAGGAGACGTGCTGCTGGTGGAGCAGGTAGGTGAGGTCGGTCCAGGCGTAGTCGGGCAAGTGAAGGTGTTTGGCGGCGTCGGAGAGTTCCCGCTTCAGTGCGGCGGGAACGTTGGCGGCGTCGACGGCGGCCTGGCATGCCGGGTAGGTGTCAGTGGGCTTGCAGCTGGCGTTGATGAGCCGGTCCACGCCGGCGGCCAGGTCCGGGCTGATACCGGCGGCGGTGAGGGCCTCCCTGCAGGGGGCAAGGTCGGCGGCGGACTGGCATTTCCCGATCAGGGTGTTGCCGATGATTTCGGGGTCGGGTCCGGAATCCGGGTTCTGGAGCGCATTGGTGCACGACGCCGGGTCCCCGGCTTTGGTGCATTTGGCGGACCATTCCGAGACCAGGTACAGGTGGGCCGGAAGGCTCCAGGCGGAGGGGGAGGCGAACATGTGGTCCTGGAGCGTGAAGTTGCGGGCGTAGTCCCAGTACGTGGGGAGGTCCCGGCCATCGTGGTACCCCATCACATCCGTGGTCGTGGTCCGGTAGCGGCAGTTCGCCTGGGCGGCGGTGCACCCGGCCAGGCCCTTTTCCGCCTGGGCCACAAAGCCGTCCATGGCCCCGTTGTCCACGTCCGCCACTTCGTCATTGTGGCTGTGCGGGGCACCCACGTTGGCATCGGCAGCATTGTAGAAAGGTTTGACGCACCCGCCGTTGGCCGGGTCCGGCAGGCACACGGCCGGCCCGTTGTCGGCCATCGGTATCCCGTCGGCGCCCGGGTAGGTCCCGAAGTAGGTGTCGAAGGAGCGGTTTTCCTGGGTAATGATCACCACGTGTTTGATCTTGGCGATCCCGGTGCCGGCGCTGACCGGTCCCCCGGCGGCGCCGCTTCCGGCGAATGCGAGCAGCGCCCCGAGGGCCAGGGCGATCCAGCCCGCCAGCAGCGTGTGGAACGGGGAGCGTGCCAGCCCGAGGCTGGTGGCACGGTTGGTCCGGCCAGCGTTGCTAGGCATGGGCCTTGTAGACGTCGGCTCCGAAGGCGGTGACTCCCGTCTCGGCTGCTCCGGCGAGACGGGGAACGTTGAAGAAATCCTCCATACTGGCCAGCAGGCTGTAATGGTTGTAAGGCTTCGAAGAGGTGCCGCCCTGGGGGCTGAAGGGTGACAAGATCAGGGCTCCCACCTGCCCTCCGGCCGTGCCACCGGGCATACCGTTTATTGGGCCGGCCCGGCCGCTGTCGGCTTCGTCGAGGGTAATGACCAGCATCCCGTCCTGCTTGAAGGCCGGGGAATCGAGTATCGCCGGCACCTCGCTCTTCAGCCAGGCGTCGGCTGCCCCGAGGCCCCCCGCGTTCCCGTCGGCGCAGGGACTGTCATGGGCATCATGGCAGAGGTTGGGGGTGATGTAGGACAGGTTCGGAGTTGTGCCCACGGCCTGGAGGTCGGTGGCCAGCGAGGTGTAGTTGACCACGTTCGTGGCGCAGTCCGGGGAATCGGTGATGGAACGGAAGTAGACAAACGGGTTGTGGTGGGTAGAGTACTGATCCGCCCGCGTGGCCGTCCGATGATCGTCGGGGGCGCCCAGGGCAGGATGAAGGCAGGGTGATTGCATGTCTTCCATGTAGCCCTTCCACGTTTTCCCGGCGCCGCTCAACTGCCCGGCCAGGGTTGGAACATTGGGCGGATACACGCACCCTGTGCCCAGCAGGCGTCCCTGGCTGTCCGTTCCGGAGGGCGTGAACGGGATGAACGTGGGGCAGTCCTTGACGGTGCTGGCGTTCGGAGGCTGGCCTGAAATCTGAGCCAAGTAATCGGGTAACGAGTCGTGGGCGATGCCGTAGTAGTTGGTCAGCAGCACCCCTTGGGACCGCAGCGTTCCCGCCAGGTACGGCATGGAGGACGTGGATCCGAAAACCCGGTCATACCCCTGGTTTTCGAGGTTGATGACGAAGACATGCCCGGGCGTTCCGGCCCGGGCCGGCAGCGGGCCCGGGCCCGCCTGGCAGCCCGAGAGGGCCACCACAAGTACTGCCAGCGCGAGCAGGAGGCGTACAGGCCCAGCACGCAACCCGCGCCCCACCACCGTTCCCTCCCGGATAGGCTTCCTGGTGCTGAACATTGCGTCCTCCTGACGCTGCTCCTGCGAACCGGCCGCCACCGCGCAACAACACCCTGCAGGGGCCGGCCAATGGGGCTACCGTCTCACACGCTCCCCGCACGCGGACCCGGAATTAACTGGGAACTTGCCTACAATCCTCAAACAGGGCTTTATCGCATTGGGAGGGAACGGCATCGGGGAAAGGCTGGGCGCCAGCGGGGCTCGGCACCCAATCGATGCGGGCCTGTGGCGCCCGCTCCCACCGCTCCCACGTCCTGGGCTGTTCAGGCGTTCAGTGGCCACGGTCCGGCCAAGGGCCGGGGGTTAGCGCCGCTGATCCATGGTCTGGCGTCGGCGCACCCTCAGTGCCTCACCGAGGATCGGGACGAAGGAAGCCGCCACAATCACGACAAAAATCAGGTCGATGTTCTGCCCGATCCAGGCATACCGACCAAGCCAAAAGCCCAGCATCGTGACACCGGCACCCCAGACCAGGGCACCGATCGCGTTGAAAAGGATGAACGTCCGGTAGCCCATCCTGCCGACCCCGGCGGTGACGGGAAGGAAAGTCCGCACGATCGGGACGAAACGGGCGAGGACGACCGACCGTCGCCCGTACTTGCGGAAGAAATTATGCGCTTTCTCCACATACTCGGCCCGGAGGATCCGCGACTCGGGCTTGTTAAAGACCGCCGGGCCTGCCTTTCGGCCGATCAGGTATCCGGTCTGGTCGCCGGCGAACGCGGCCACGACGGCTGCGCCTGCCAGCAGCAGGATATTGACCTGAATGGTTCCGGTCGCGATCAGCAATCCAGCGGTGAACAACAACGAATCTCCCGGCAAAAAGAAGCCGATGAGCAACCCCGTCTCGATGAACAGGAATGCGCAAACGATCAGGACCACCCATGGTGCCAGGGCAGGATCTTTGAGGAACTCGTTGGGATCCAGCCACGGCGGAAGGAGCCCCGTCGACGGGCGGACTGAAGCGGCGGCGGCCAACGCAATGGGGTGCATCGGGCCAGCCTACGGCAGCAACCTTAACGCCCGATCAAACTTCTTTCAGGTTTCTGAGGTTGCCTCCTTTGCGGTGCGACAGTTCTCTTCGCAGTTTCTAAGATGGCCCCGAGTTTCCACACCCGCATCCCGGCAAAAGTCCAGGTCCGATCCGACTTCCGCGGCAGAACCGCAACTGACGTCTTGAAACCGTCGGTACGCAGAGCTGTCTGGCCCCATGACGGAACGAAGCGCCGCTTCAGGTGGCTGCGACAGGGTCGGGTGGCCCCGTCAGGCCGGGGCAAGAATACCTCCGCTACGATCAATGGCGCCAAAGTCAGCGACCTCGTGCCGATGCCGGCTCCGCTCAACCGCCGGCAGCCAAGCACGCGTCGATGCAGTCGATGGTGAGTGGAACCGGTCCGTCCGGCAAAGCCCCAGTCTCGTTGCACAATCCGTCCCGGCGGTGTCCCGCCCCAAGCACCACGGTTTCCGCGGCACTGCCGCACCATGTTATGCGTTCCCTCTGCGCATACCGGCCCTTCCCAGTCTTTTTCCAGCGTCCTGCCTCAGGCTTGGGACAGAGACAGATCGTAAAGGGCCGCGGATCACGGCGACACTAGGAGCTGGGAACGGATTGTGGAAAAGCCATCCAAGGTCACCGCGGAGTTGTTTCCGGCCGTTCGTTCATGGTGGTGGTCAGCGGCCGGGATGTGGCTGTTCGCGGCGACGATATGGGTTGGGTTTGTCCTCACTGTGACAGGGCAGCCAGAGCCAGGATCCGGCACATCAGGATCCTTGGACCCGGGGAAGGTCGACGTCCTTTTGACCGTAAGCGAGGGAATCCATTACCTGCTTGGGCCTTTCGGGGCAACGACTATAGTCCTCGTCATTTGCGTCTACCTGCTCTTATTAAAGCGCCGGCCCGTGCAGTCACTGGCGTTCGCTTCTATTGTCGTCGTGGGGTGGGTCGCCTCAACCCTCGCAAAAGTGCTCGTTGCGCGCCCTCGACCGGCAACGGCGTCAACGAATGGCTTCATCACCGAAACCGGCAATAACAGCTTCCCTTCCGGGCACACGGCTTTCGCTGCCGCTTTGGTCCTGGCGGTCGCGCTTGTGCTGTGCCGAAGCACGGTTGAACAAGTCACGGCACTCGGTGTTGGCGGGCTCTTCGTGGGTTGCGTGGCGTTTTCCAGGGTCTACCTTGGGTTGCACTACGTCAGCGACGTCGTCGCATCCCTTGCTGTCGTCATAGCAGCAACCATGGCCTGGATTCCGCTGTGGAACGTCGTTATCGCCCCAAGACTGCCCGCTCCCCCGCCGGTCGTGCCGGCTGCCCGGAGAACAGGAGCCGCACGACCGGGATCCACGAAACGGGCCCTCCGGACACCTCCCGGCCTGTAAGCGGCAGTCAGCGGTTTTCGTCAGGAACCGGCCAAGGAGCAGGCGCCGCCGCGGCGTTAAGCCGCGACTCTTGGCCGTTGGCCCCCCGGAGAGCCGGTCACGCGTCCACTCAGCGGCATGGGGACCCGGAAAGGTGCGCGGCCGCGACTTCCTCACCGGGCAGACATCGAGCGCCGATACAGTTCCCGAATCGGGCATGACCAGGAGGTCTTCGCGAGATGTTGACGGGTGAGCATAAGGGAAGATGGGACCTTCTGCCCGATGGAGAATGTGGGCCCGGTGCATTCAGTTCGTGCAAGGGAAATAATGAGGGGGTGAGCGCTCCCATCTTTTCCCATAGGGCGCCCCGCTCCGCGTCAGGCGCCCGGGCCGGTAAGGGATTCTCCGCTGGTCGATGGAGACAGGGCGCGCTCTACGTTGCTTTCGCCCTGCTTCTCATCACGACGGTTATTGCTGTGGGCAGGATGCACACTGCTCCCACGTCCCAGACGCCCACGAGCTCCAGCCGTATCAAAACAGTCTTCATCATCATGATGGAGAACACCGACTGGGCCCAAGTAAAGGGCAACCCAAGCTACGCGTATCTGAACGGCACTTTGCTACCGGATTCTGCTTTCGCCAATAACTACGTCGGCGGTATCGGCCACCCCAGCCTCCCCAATTACGTGGCACTGGAGGCCGGAGCCCCTATGGGACTCACTGATGGCGCCTACCTGCCGGCCACCCACTCGACCAGCACAACCGAACATTTCACCACGCAACTGCGGGCGGTGGGCCTCTCATGGAAATACTATGCAGAGGATCTCCCCGGTGACGGCACGACATGCAACACAGCCGACCCAGGAGCCCCGTACTCCCTGGATCACAATCCGTTCGTCTACTTCGATGATGTGAGAAGCGACACGGCCTACTGCCGAGCTCACGAACGGCCATACAAGGAATTCGCCGGTGACTTGACCAGCCGTGCCGTGCCCGCCTATAACTTCATCGTTCCCAACGACTGGCACCAAGGCGAGAAACTGGCGCCGGGTTCACACTGCATGGCCTGCCAGGCGGACCAGTTCCTGAGGTCCGGAATTCCCATGATTCAGGCCTCTGCGGCCTATCAGGACGGAGGGGCCATCATCATACTGTGGGACGAAAGCGCAAGCTCCGGAAATAGCCCCAGCGGCATGATCATTAATTCCCCGCTGGCAAAAAAGGGCTATTCAAATAACGTTGCCTACAACCACGGCTCGACGCTGCGCACTGTGCAAACGCTATTGGGAGTCCGACCCTTCCTGGGGGCAGCCGCAGGGGCAACGGACTTTGCAGATTTATTCACCGTCCCCCTGTCGAATCCCGGCGCCGAGTCGATCCACGCCCAAAACTCCTCCTCCACAGACGCCGCTGCATCCGAGTCACACGCCGCTCCTGTCGAGTGGCCCTGGCTTCCACGCCAATAAATCAGCGTGCCCACCCTCATTCGCAAGTGTCGGATCTGAGAGCGGAATCGTTGCCAGGGCCCCTGAGCTACACCGCAAGCCGGCGCCCAGAGGCACCCGCCATGAGTGCCAAAGTCACCGACCTCATGACCCAAGCCGGGCTTCTTTAAATCATCGGCAGACCACCGCCCACCGGCGGTTCCATGGGTGGGCCTGGAACCCCCCGCGCAGGCAAGAACCTCTGTCCCGGCACGGCCGCGAAACTCCCGACACCGAACTCCGGCGGGGCTTCCTAGCCGTCACCGCCGGCCCACCCGCCGCGGGTTCTTGGACACCGGCAGTACCAGGGGCCTCCACTCCATACCCTGACCACGAGAAACTGGGCCCCGATTCACAGGAACTGCATAGGTTCCGCACCGAAACAACCCATCCGCAGAAGGCAAATCGCCGTATGTTTTCCCCCACCCACAGCAGACAGCGGAGACGGAGTTCTGGGCGGTCATTCCCGGGGCGGCGCGGGGCCCGGTCCTCATCGTGCACTCAGGGCACGGCATCGCGGCGGCCATGGCCCGCGAGCTGGCGACCGCCGGATGGCTAACCGCGACGCCAGGCACGGTCCGTCCCCCCAGATACCGGCAGCCCGTCGTTCTCCTGCTCGACGCCACAGAAAATGACGCCGGGAAGGGAGCGGCCACTACGCAGATCCGCCAAGATCTTCCCGGGGTGCCAGTGCTTTTCCTCAGCACGCACGAAACGTTTGAATTTCTACTTGACGCCAGCACACTCCCGGGAGACGACTACCTTCTCGCGCCCTTCACACCGGGGGGATATTGCGAAGCGACTGCGGTGGCTTACCCGCCACGCCAGTGCCAGCCTTGGTAACCCTGAACTCATCGTCGGAGACCTTGCGCTGCAGCCGAGGTGGCGTCTGCTCCGCAGGGGTGATCACCAGATATCGCTGACAAAAACTGAATGCGCGGTCCTGCAGCTGCTGATGGAAAACCCCGAAGTCGTCATGCACAAAGAGGAAATAATCGACCATGTCTGGCCGGGCCACCCCGAACGCGGCGCCAATAACGTCGAGCTCGACATCTCCTACCTCCGAAGAAAAATCGACAGCGCAGGACCGCCCATGATCCACACCCTCCGCGGCATCGGCTACCTCATCAAACCCGCCCCAATGAGGCACGACGACTGAAATAGATCACGAACGTCGTCCCTGAGCAATTACTTAGAGGGGTGGCGCTGCTGCCCGGTAGATGCTTTTCCGAGGAATCGAACTATTTTTTGGCCCGTCAACTTTCATTCTGAGGGGCAGTGTGGCTTGTCACAGTAACGGCCCAGCCCTTCGCAGGGCTGACTGGAACTGCCAGTTTGGCCAGGTGCTCCGGCAGTTGTGCTCGCCGGGGGGTGCCTCTATGGTTTTCGTCAAGCCGCTGCGGGGTGGTTTCGTGGTTCCGGCTCCTGGTAGAGGGTTCCGTCTCGGAGCATGGCGAAGAG
>NZ_JBFBKY010000051.1:0-10050 GCF_040702335.1 Pseudarthrobacter sp. NPDC080039
CTGGGTGTTGCTGGCGACACCGGCGTTCGCGCCCAGGTTCACGCCCAGGTCCGTCGCCGAAGCGAAGGATCCACGGTCAGTCCCGGTGGTGCTGTCCTGGGTGTTGCTGGCGACACCGGCGTTCGCGCCCAGGTTCACGCCCAGGTCCGTCGCCGAAGCGAAGGATCCACGGTCAGTCCCGGTGGTGCTGTCCTGGGTGTTGCTGGCGACACCGGCGTTCGCGCCCAGGTTCACTTTCGAAGCCACGGACCCACGATCAGTCCCCGTCGTGCCGATGTTCCGGCCGCCGGCGGTGTTCTGGGTGGTGCCGGCCACACCGGCGTTAGCGCCCAGGTTCACGTTCGAAGCCACGGACCCACGATCAATCCCCGTCGTGCCGATGTTCCGGCCGCTGGCGGTGTTCTGGATGGTGCCGGCCACGTTGGCGTTAGCGCCCAGGTTCAGGCCCAGGTTGGAGGCGATGCTGTCGCGGTTGGCCGTTGAGGACGCGGAGGTGATGCTGGTCTGGTTCTGCGTACTGATACCAAGACCGGCGCCGGTGTTGGTGCCGGTGTCGGCTGAGGCCGCTCCGGCGCCGAGGACGAGGACGCCGCCGGCGAAAGCTGCGGCGCAAAGGGTGTTGCGGACAAATGAATTCATGACTGATTTTCCTCACATGGAATGAATGTTTGTTCCGGCCAAAGGGGCCGGTAAGCCTGCATCTGCCGCGGCATTTAGGTGCGCGGCGCGGGCATCATTAGTCCGGTGAGAATCCTGGATCCTGGGTTGTGGGCCCGGGAAGGACGAAGCTGAAAAGCGATCCTTCCCCGCCCCCGGTCATGGGCAGGACGAAGTGGTGGGAAAGATCCGCTGCAGTCTGCGCTCCGGCGCCAGTGGGCCCCGCACCACCGGCACTGCCGGATACCGGTGAGGGCGCCGGTGTCGTTGCGGGCACGTATTCGCTGGGGGGCCGGGTCGGGCTCTGAGGTGAAGCGCCGCCGTCGTTCATGGACGCGGCAGCACGCGGGGCGCTGCCGGCCGCACCTCCCACGAACTGACTGAAAAGCGCCGTGGTGGAGGCGGACAAATTCGCGATGAACACAGCCGCCCGTGGCGTCTCCACCATCGGGGTGGCATGCTCGCCGCCACCCGGGAAGGTATCTGCCGTCACGGGTGCAACCGGGACTGCGGCCGTGGGGGCCGGGGACCCGTTGATTAGCCCAGGCAATGGCAAGGTAATGCCCTCCACCGGGTTCACTATCGGGTTCAGAGCGCTGCCGGCAAGGGTCGTGAGCGGGGCCACGAGCGGCTGCACGGTACCGGAGACGAGTTCAGTCACGGGCGCAGTGAGCGGTACCACGAGCGGCTGCACGGTACCGGAGACGAGTTCAGTCACGGGCGCAGTGAGCGGTGCCACGACCGGCTGCACGGTACTGGTGACGAGTTCGGTCACGGGCGGGGTGAGCGGTGCCGCGGGGATTCCGGTGAACCCAGTGATGGGGTTCGTGAGGTCTTGGAGCGCCGTGGTTGGGCCTTGGGCGTGGGTGGGTGCGACGGTCGGGGGCGCGGCGGTCTGCCGTCCGGGGTTGCTGGCCGGGGCGGTGACACCCAGTGGTGGGGTCGTTGGCGGGGGAACCGGGACGGACGCGGGCGTTGGTGAGCTCGGCGGTGCCGGTTCCGTCCCGGGCTGAACCGTGGTGATGAGCGGTTTCACGGTTGCATTCAGGGAAAGGACGAGTCCAGTGGCCGTGTTCGGGCTCTCTCCCGGCGGTGGTGCTGGGGCGGCGTGGGCGCTGCCCGCGCCGAAGATGATCCAGAACATGGCGAACAGGCCGCCGACCAGGAGCAGGCGGAGGGCAGGGGCGATGGTGAGGTTCGTGCGGTCCATCCCACCTCCCATCAACTGGCCGGGTTCCACCGTCACATACTTTTCGTCCCCGCCACTGTCACAAGCCGGTACGAAGCCGCGGTGAGAGCGCCCCGCGGAGTGATGCGTTGTCAGTGCTTCGATGCCGGGCGGGATCCGGATGGGCCGGTTTCCAAGAAAAAGATCAACACCGCTATCGCCTGGCCCGGGATTCAATCTCTTTTTGATCGTCGCCGGCTATCTCTCAGGGCTCACCCCGGGGGATGGGAGGGTGGGGTGAGTGGTGCCGCTCTACTCGGAGCCGTCGTCCTGCGCTTCGAGGTGTTTTGCCATGGCTTCGACGGCTTTGTTCCAGCGCGTGGTCAGGGCCTGTCTGCTCAATGGTTCGAACATGCCGGTCAGAACTCTTTCAATGGCATCATAGGCGGCGTCTTTGACCCGTTCCTGCGCCGCGGGACTGTAATAGTTCATGCCCATTATTCGAAGCGGCGGCCACAAAAGATGGCACTGATCGGCTGACATGACCGTGACCACCCCCGCATGGGACGAACCGCACTGGACTGGCTGCAGGGATGACCCCGACGACGGGTCCCTTCATCCTCAGGCTACGGACACGGCCGCATCTGTCCCATCGGCCGGTGTGGAACCGATACCTGCCGGACCTGCCCCGCCGCCCCATGGCGGAACAGTCCCCGACTGCGTGATCGGAACGGGGAGTACCCGCGCGAGCCAGACGGCAACCCCACCGTTGGGTTTATCGGCCCGTAAGTCCGTGGGCCGGTGGTTCGGCAGCGTCACCGCGTGCGGCGGGTCAGTGGTGGTGCCCGGCCGGAGGCGTGCTGTTAGTGCTGAGGTGTTCTCCGTGTGGGACGGCATACTGACCGGCGGCGGTCGCTGCCAGTCCCGGGGCGGTGATTGCCGCGACGGTGAGGGCGGCAGCAAGACTCGCCATCAGGAGCGGTCCCGCGGCGGGTTGGGGGTTGGCCGGGCGCCCCGGGCGGCTGGTTTGTCGGGCCAGCCAGCCCACGCAGCCGAGGAGAATCAGTTCCAGTGCCGCTGCGCTCAGCGCGGTTCCGTTCAGTGAGCGCGGGGATCCGCCGGGCCACCAGATGCCCACGGCCACGCCGGCCAGGTGCAGGAACGCCCCGGCAGGGGCCACGCGCAGGACCGCCCGGCTCCACATCGGGGCGCCGGTGCGCAGGCTCTGCACCGCCCATAGCGTGAGTGCCGCACCCCAGAGGCAGGCAGCGACGGTCCCGGCGATTGTCCAGGGGCCCGGGGCCGTGGTGAGCAGCGTTGAACTGGTTCCGAAACTGAGGGTCGCGGCGCCCAGGCCGGCGAACGCGGCAAGGATCCCGACGGCCTCGGCCAGGACTCCGCCCCGGGCAGGGGCCGTACTCTCGTCCGGGACTGTTGCTCCCGGCGCGGGGGCGGAGTTCATACCTGGCCGGACCGGATGGTGGTGCGCCGGCTGATTTTCTTGTCCTGGGAGAGGCCGACACCGAGCAGGAGGATGGCGCTGGCCAGGTGCAGGACGTTATCGGCGCCGTTGAGGGCGATGATGTTTGCTGCGCTGTCGAGCAGGAACAGCCCCAGGATTCCGACCAGGAGGTATACGGCCCCCACGGCAGTGTTCACCGACCGGGCTGCGGGGACGGACTTCAGGCCCGCGAGCAACAGGGCCGCGCCGATGGCCAGGTGGATGATGTTATGCAGCGGGTTCACTGCAAAAATGATCAGGTCCGGTCCTTTGGTGGCGAAGAATCCGACGCCGGAGGTCACGGCGAAGCCGGCAAGCCCGACGAGAAGGTACACGGCGCCGAATACGGTG
The DNA here is from genome assembly GCF_040702335.1 of Pseudarthrobacter sp. NPDC080039. Classification (NCBI taxonomy): domain Bacteria; kingdom Bacillati; phylum Actinomycetota; class Actinomycetes; order Micrococcales; family Micrococcaceae; genus Pseudarthrobacter; species Pseudarthrobacter sp. NPDC080039. The sequence continues at coordinate 3,678 of NZ_JBFBKY010000051.1, forward strand.
GCGAGGAGTTTGTTGGCAGATGTGCGCATGACGGATGAAGCCCTTTCGAACGCGGGCCCTCGCAATGGGTGCGAGACGATGGGCCCGTTGGAAGAAGGTCCCCGGACGGGAGCCCTGACCGTTATTCGTCCTCACACGATCAATGGATGGGCCACGTCCATGCCGCCACAGGCGACGAATAACCGGTGACGGGGACGGTAAGGTGTCGGCCAGAACTACCTTTTGGAAGGTGTGTGCTTCACTGGGACGAGCGAGCTCGCCGACACGATCTCTAACGCATCAGGTGCTGGTGACGACTCTTGTCGGGCTGACAATGCTGGTCCTGGCTGGATGCGGCGCCGGTCCCGATGAATCCGTACCCGGTCCGGCTGCTTCGATGGCGGCCTCTGCCGGGGCCGGTACCCCATCAGCGTCCCCCCTCTCCGACATTCCTGTTGCCGCCGCCGGTGGGCCCTCGGCCGCGGCGTTGATGGTGTGCGGTGAGGAAACCCGGGACAACATCGTCAAGATCCTTGCCCTCCCGTCCCCTCCCGGCACTTCCGCATCGTGGGCGGACAAGCTCTACACCTGCACCTACACACTGCCCGCCGGTGCGCTCGTGCTCTCCGTCAAGGAAGCCCCGGACCCGGACACTGCCCACACCTACTTTCAGGATCTACAGCGGACCACGGGCGGGGCCGCCCCTATCGAGGGATTGGCGAACCTGGGGTTCCCGGCCTTCCAGACACCGGCGTCCGCTGTCTTCGTCAAAGACAACTTTGTGTTGACCGTGGACGCGGCGGCCCTGCCCGAAACGCTGGGACCCAACCAGGTCACCCGCGCCGCGTTCGCCTACCAGGTCGCCAGCACGGTCCTGGCCTGCTGGTCCGAATAACCGCTGCAACCCCTGCAGCGGGCCGGATACCGGCCGCCGCGTTCGGGCAGGTCACCTTCGAAGATGGGCGGTAAAGATTTTTCCTGAGACTTGACCAATCCGTGACGCGGCGCACAACGAACCATGAGTGTCACTGCTATGGGCGTGCCCATCTGGGGGAACGTTCATCATCAACGGAGGAAACACGTCATGAAGAAATCAGCTTTCCTGATTGCCCCGGTCCTGGCCCTGGGCGCCCTTGCACTCTCCACCAGCCCCGCCCTCGCCCATGATGGGCAGGAGACCATGTACCAGGCGAACCTCGCCGCGATCAACGGGTCCAACGCCTCCGGAACGGTCATGATCACCGTCGACGGGAATCAGGCCACCGTCACCGAGAAAGTCTCCGGACTCGCCGCGATGTTTAACGGCGCGCCCTACCCGCACGTGCAGCACATCCACATCGGTGCCCAGGGCACCTGCCCGGACATGTCCGCCGACACCAGTAAAGACGGCGTGATCAGCACCACCGAAGGTGCCCCCTTCTACGGCGGCATCGGCGCCACACTCTCCACCAGCGGCGACACCAGCCCCGCAGCCGGCACCGATCTGAAGGTCGCACCCTCGGGCGCCTCCTACACCTACAACCGGACCTTCACCCTGGACCCCAAGACCGCTGATTCACTCAATGCCGGCACCGCCGTCGTCGTCGTCCACGGCCTGGACCCCGCCACCCTGCCCGCGGCAGCCCAGAAGGAGCCCAGCGACCTGGTCCCCTCCCTGCCCCTGGCCGCCACATCACCGGCGCTGTGCGGGACCCTGAAGGCCTTGCCTGCCGGAGCCCCCGGCACCGGCATCACCACCCCGGCCCCGGCCGGGCCTGACCTGGGGCTGCTCGCAGCCGGCGGCGGCCTCGTCCTGGCAGCCGGCGGAGCGTACGCCCTCCGCAAGAAGATCGCAGCCTAAGGCCTGATAAAGGCACCAGGAAACAAGCAGGGACCTGATGGGAACTGACACCAACGGCCGCCGCGGACGCTTCATCGCGTCCGCGGCGGCGGCGCTGCTCCTGGCCGCCGGCATCACCACCACCGCCCTTGGCCTCCACGCCGAACCACCCACACCCGGCCCAACCAGCAGCACCTCCCTACTGAATCCCGCCGCCGCACCGTCTGACGACCCAGTCACCACAGCGGCCCCGCGCCTGCCGTCTGCCGCGGCTGTCCCTGCCGCGCCGGACAGTGCACTGCCCGCCTCTGTGCCGGTCCGGATCGAGGTGCCCTCCATCGGCGTGGATGCGGCCTTGACCGCCGTGGGCAAGCAAGCCAACGGCGAAGTCCAAACCCCCTCGGGGGAGCCCGGCGCACCCGGAGGCTGGTACCAGGACTCCCCCACCCCCGGCCAGACAGGCTCCGCAGTCATCCTCGGCCACGTCAACAGCACCACCAGTGATATCGGCCTGTTCTACCGCCTCCACGAACTCACCCCCGGCCAGGCCATCACCGTCACCCGGGCCGATCACACCGCCGCGGTCTTCACCGTCGACAAAGTTGACGTCTACCACAAATCAACCTTCCCGACGGTTGCGGTCTATCAGAACGCGGAACGCCCCGAAGTCCGCCTCATCACCTGCGGCGGCTACAACCCCGCCACCCGGGAATACCAGGACAACACTGTCGTCTACGCCCACCTGACCTCCAGCCACCCCGCCTAGGAGCGGTACTGGGCTACCAGTCCGATGGCCGGGGGAAACCCTGGCCCGGCGACCTTCGCCCCCCGATTGAAAGAGAACAAAGCCATGAAGACCGTCACGATCCGACAGCGCTTCACCCTCGCCGTGATTGGTGCCGCCACGATCATCGGCGCCAGCGCCTGCGGCTCCACCGGCACCGGGGCAGGTTCTTCTGCAGTTCCTTCAACGGTTCCCGGATCGGCCGATGCGTCCATGGAACCGGGCATGACCATGAGCGCTTCCCCGACGGCATCGTCAATGGGGGCCTCGGGTGGGTCGACCGGTGCGACAGCCCAGGCGACAATCCACATCAAATCCTTCGCCTACACCGGCGCGGAAAGTGTCCCCGCGGGGTCCACAGTGACGGTGATGAACATGGACAACGAAGCCCACACCGTCACCGCTGACGACGGCTCCTTCGACGCCGTCGTCAAAGCAGGGACCAGCACCACGTTCACCGCCCCCGCAAAACCCGGAACCTACACCTACCACTGCACCTACCACTCCAACATGCACGGAACCCTGAGCGTCAAATGACGCGACTGCCCCAACGCGGTTCCAGTTCGGCCCCGCCGGCCGCAGCGGACTGGATTCTGCGGATTCTGATGACGGCGGCCCTCGGCGTGGACGCCGTCGTGCACTTCCAGTTGGCCCCCGGCTACCAGGGCGCAGCCCCCGACGGTATCGGGCAGGGCAACCTCTTCATCGCCGAAGCCTCAGCAGCGGTCATCGCCGCCCTGTACATCATCCTGCGAGGCAGCCGACCCGCGTGGCTTCTGGCCCTCGCGGTCACCGGCGGGGGCCTGGCGGCCCTGCTGCTCTACCGGTACGTGGATGTCCCCGCCTTCGGGCCCTTCCCGGCCATGTACGAACCCCTCTGGTACCCCGAAAAAACCCTCACCGCCTGGGCCCAAGCCGCCGGAGTCCTCCTCGCCAGTGCCGCGCTGACCATCCATCGGCGGATGCCATCCTCTCGCCGCCGCCACAGCACCGGGCACGGGCCCGGTCAGAGGTAAACAAGAACCGGACGCCCCACCAGAACCACCCCCGGGGGCAGTCCTTGACGGGAACGTCAGCAGCGGCCGGGACGGAACGCACCCTTTCCCCATCAAAGAAGCCCGGGACTAACGGGCCCCTGGTCCAGTTACTGGGCCCGTGATGCGGCGGCGAGCTCAGCCACGGTCGACCGTCGGGAGTCCCACACGATTCTCAAAAGTTAGGTGTCCGTCACCGAGGCGACGGCTTTTCGATTCAGAGATTCCGGCGGTGGCTTTCTTCGACACCCATCTCGTACCAGAAGATTGCGTCTGGAACAGGCATGGGAGTATCCAAGTTCCGGTAGAGAGCATCCAAAAGTTCGCTCAGCTTTTCAATGGTCAAGCTGCTCAGAATCATTTCCGGCCCTCGGGAGTCGCTGAGGATCGTGAATAGTTCTCGTTCCGTCATCACTGCCCCGGAAGGATTAGCGGGTGTGGCCGCCCTTACCCAGGCGACGGCTGTCATAAGAACAACGCCAAATGCCGGCAGGGGACGCATGGCGTCAGTTTAGGGCAGAGAAGGGCCAGGAACGCCCGTAGCCCTCTCGCGGCGGCTCATCAAGGGCAATCAGCTGTTGCCATTCTCATGTAGCAGCCAGTTCAAAGCCTCGTGGCGTGAGGTGAAGAACCGGGTGGGGCAGGGCGGGATATGCACCTGGAGGAAGAAGTTGGCCAAGACGCGATCCACCGGACTGGTCCCTAGCAGCGCGATCCGGGTAGCTGCGCAGGGAATAGAAAACACAGCCCGCGCTCCCCTACTCACTGACTCAGTTGTGGCCATATCAACCAGCAGGGGATATTCGCCCCCTTGAGCGACTTCATTTACGGCCGCCATGGCAGCCTCAGCGTCCGCCTCTTCAATGCTGACGTCCGTTTGCCACAGGAGATGAATAAATCCCGCGGGCATCAAGAAGACCCTGCCCTTGCCGCTTGCGATTGTTACTGGCTCCATCATGCGCCCGGTCACCCCCTCCAGACCTAGTAATTTACCCAGGAGGGCTGCCGCCTACGACCCTGTCGGGTCTTGCCTTGCAGCCAGAACGGCGAGGTCATGGATGACCTGCCGCACCTCACGTTCACGACCGCTGGAAAACACAACACTGGACAACGGAACTGACCTCGTGGACGGAGCCGGAACCGGGGCGGGCTTGCCCGGCCGCTCCACCACAGCCGGTCCCTCAGCTGCAAACGGATCAATAAAGCGCACTGGTTCCACCACACATCCCCTCAACCCTCACCATCCTGCTCAGCCCATTATGAAGGACCCACCCGCCGGAGCAGCGCCGTCCCTCCTCAGAACCCTGTTTGCCAGATGAAACGCCCAGAGGAGCACCATCGTAAACAAGACACCGGACGACAGGCAGAAACCCTGCCATGAACGGGCAGCACTTTAACAGACGGCCGCGCCAGCGGAGGCCTGACGGCGGGGGCATCAGCAGCGGAGCGAAACCCTCCGTGCGGCGCTAAACTTGTACTGTACAACCCGCCCCGATCCCTGCTTCCCGCTAAAACGGATTCGAAGAATGGGGAAGACACCCCGCGCCGCCCCTAATGCCCGATTAGGGGGTATAGGCCGTTGGTCGTCCGGTCCTAGCGGCCTAACATTGGGATCCATTCCATCGAAAGGAAGCGTTATGCATGCTGCAGTGCTAACCGTGACCATTGACCCGGAACAAGCCGACGACGCGGAGATCGCTCTGCGGAACGAGATCGTCCCCATGGTGAGTTCGTTGCCCGGGTTCGTGGCTGCCTACTGGTTGGAGGCCGTGGAGGGTCAGGCCATGGTGCTGGTGGTGTTCGACACGGAGCAGCAGGCCCATGAAGGAGCTCCGCCCGTAGGGTTGTCCCCCACTGCGGGCGTGACGATTGCAGACGTAAAGCTCCGGCGGGTCGCCGCTTCCGCGTGACCTCAAACTAGTTTTGTGCACCAGCGGGGCAATCTTGAGTCGTGCCGCACAAAGTCTGGCCGTTCTGCCCGTGCGATCCTTGCTCCAGCGAGACCCCCGGGGTTCCTCACCAGCATAGAGCTGCAAGTCCTTTGGGGTGCCGGTGGCGGCAGAGCCAAGGGCCTCGATAAGGCCCTACCGGACCGCGTGGCCGCGGACTCGATCGTGAATCGGCTCGCCGACAACGCCCGCGGCTGTTGCCGCGACAGGACCTCGTGGGCTACCCCGGCGCCCCCGGCTCTGTCATTTTTCCGAAGTCGCCCTGGCAGGAATTGTTTTTCGAGGTCACAGAGATCTCGTTCCTGCTGGCACCGACTCCGCGAACCACCGCCGGTCGGGGCGCTAAGGGCCGCTGACCGGGCCATCACCGTCCTCCTGAGCCCCCAGAATGCCAAACCGGATCTTGTCCGTGCCCGCCTGGGTAAGAACGCAGGCGGGAAAGAGCCGGTTTTTCTACCCTCGACGCCCCTCGGTTCATGGCTTGTTCTCCCAGGGTGAAATAGACTGTGGCTGGGTCGAGTTCTTATGTTCCGGCCGCGCGTGCAAGACTCCGCGGTCCTCCAAATATCTTCGCCGTGCTTGGTTTGTTCCGGGAGTATCAGATGTCCTGGTTTCGTCGCATCGCACCCCTTTTCACCCTCGCTCTCTTCACCGCAACAGCCGGTGTGACCGCGGCGGTCGCGGACTCACCGGCCCCGCACGAGCATTACGCGAACCACCCCATCCGCGTCCGACCCGGTGCCACGGCGGCGCCGACCGGTCTCGCCCCGGCGACCGTGCAGGGAATCTACAACTTCCCCACCGGGAC
>NZ_JBFBKY010000052.1:0-9075 GCF_040702335.1 Pseudarthrobacter sp. NPDC080039
GACGGCATGACGCCGAAACGCTACTGGGACAACTGGACCGAGCAAAACCAATTAGCTATCGCATAGACACTGGACTGCTAACGGGGGCCCAACCAACACCACTCGACCCGTTCAGCAGACCGCGAACTTCCGGCACCGATTTTGTAATGCTTGGCGTGTACGCGCCAATGTAACGTCCAACAGGGTTGGTGATACATTCTCCTGATGCGGATTGGATACGGACGGGTCTCCACCCGTGATCAGCACGCCGAAGCCCAGCATGACGCGCTGGCCGCGGCCCGGGGTGTGACCAGGTGTTCGTCGATGTGGCCTCGGGCAAACTAGCCCGCCGGCCTGAGCGGTGTGCGGGCCCTTGATGATGAACCCGCACTCCGCTCAGTAAAGGAGTGGTTATTGACCGGGTCACCGGTTCAAACACGCTCCTTGTTTTGTGTTTAGGCTGCGGTAAAGTTTTCGTTCTTTGCGCGCCGGCGGACCACCACGACGGAGGCAGTGCCGGCTGCGAGTGCGCCAGCGCCCACCAGGACCCACAGGACCAAACTGGAATCCACACCCGTGCTGGCCAAGCCAGCACCGGTATTGGCCGGCGGTGCCCCGCCGGTGTTGGCCAAGCCCGCAGGTGCGGTGACAACCACTGTCGCGGAGACGGTGTGGCCGGAGGTTGCCCCCACAGCGGTCAGCACGTACGTCCCGGGCGTGTTCAACGTGATGGTGACCGAGAACGCACCGGAGGCATTTGCCACGGTCGAAAGAGTCAGCGGCGCCAGCGGAAGCACCCCGGGAACTGCCATGGTCACTGCCCCGCCGCCCCCGGGAGCCGCGGCGCCCTGCGCTGTAGCGGTCTGGGTGACGGTGATATTAATGGTCTCCCCCGGCAGGAACCCGGTTCCGGAGAACACGACGGATCCGCCCGCGGAAATGGTGCCACTGGAAACGCTCCCCTGCGGGGGCGGCGCCGGATAAGTTGTGGCCAACGCCGGCGCCGAAGCGCCCAACACAATAGTGCCCACGAATGCGAGCACGACAAGTAATTTCTTCAATTTTTCCCCTGAGACCTTTGGTGCATGGCTGAGACCTGATACACATTGCAGACCGTTTCCCCCGAAATAACCCTCACTATCACCGACCGCAAGAGCCTGGACCACCAGCTCAGCGCCGCCGTGGCAATGGTCCGCGATCGGGCCATTGCCCGGCGGCGGCAGGGAATCCCGGCCACCAGACACGGCCGGCCCGGATCTCTTCACCATCGCCCTCAGTGACGACGTTACCTTTGGCCTCACACGCGAACACCAGAACTGGGAGTCGAGTATTTCTTCGGCGGTCTTGGTCCAGATGAACGGGCCGGGTATGTTTCCTCCCGGCATTGGCGGTTCCGAGGATGTTGAGGGGCAGCGGATGTGGGCCCAAGGTAGACCCGGGCTGCCGGGGATGGGGGCCCACCCGGCCGACGGTATTGAAGGAAAACCAAACCTAAAGAGACCAACCACTACACAAGTGGAACCGGGCTGCCCGGACCCTGGTCCCCGGCCTGCGTTGTCATGCCTGATCTTCGACGCCGTGATGCACTTGTGGCCAGCCAGGCATCCTCGTCCTGGCACGCCAGCAGAACCGCAGAAAGTTGCTCAGGGAACGCGAAAGGTGGGAACGCGAAAGGTGGCCCGGGCGGCTTCGGGGCCGAATCCGGGCCAGGTGACGGTACGGGTTTAAGCCGTGGCGGTGGGCATGGGCTGGGACGACTGCGCCAAGATACGGCGGGATATATACTGGATGAACCGCATCGCTCCACTTTCCTGGATGCCATATCGCTCGGGAAATCCTGGGGATCAAATAGCAGGGTACTTTCCACGAAAAACGCGTGAAGCGCTCTCCGCCGGGCCGGCCAATCGTTTACCCGGCAGACGGGTAAGACCTGCTCCATCACTACATCCAGTTGGTTCTACCCGGGAAAAGTGGGGAAGGCATGGTGGTGATCCATAGCAAAAATCGGCGCGCGCACGCCGTGGCCGAGGCAATCCAATCCGGAGACCTGTTGACATCTAGGCGGCTGCTGCGTGAGAACCCGGGCCTGGCGAAGGCAAGTTTTGGCCCCGGCCCGCGCGGCGCCGAACGCACTCTGCCGCATGTAGCCACCGAACCGAGGGCGCGCCATCCCAACGGCGCCGGCACGGCGCTGCACTGGGCCGCGTCCACCAACGACGTCGCCGCGCTGGATGCACTGCTGGATGCCGGCGCCGACATTGAGGCCCCCGGCGGGACCTTCGGCGGGGGCACCCCGCTGGGAGACGCCGTCGGTTTCGGGCAGTGGCAGGCAGCACGCCGCCTTATCGAACGCGGGGCACAGACCACGCTTTGGCAGGCGGCCGCCTTGGGCCTGCGATCCCGCATTCGCGATTGCTTTCCAGACGGGGCGCACCCCGCACGGGAAGAGGTTGACGCCGGTTTCTGGTACGCCTGCCGCTGCGGACAATTCAACTCCGCGATCTTCATCCTCCACGAGGGAGCGGACCTTAACCGGATCCCTGAGTGGAAAGAGCAGACCCCCCTTGATGCGGCGTGCTTGAGCGGCGAAAAGGACCTCGTTCAATGGCTGCACTCCCACGGCGCCCGGCCCGCGACCGACCTGAGGTAGCCAAAAGATCGGCGATGCGTGGCCATCGCACCATCCCCTTTTCGACAATGGTCACCGGCCCGGCACGGAAGGCGGCGCGTCACCGCGCAAAAGCCGGTCCCCGCCGCGACATTTTCTGGGCAATACCGGAGAAGCGTCCACGCCCCCGGACCGCTGTTCTTCACCGTCAGAAGACGGGACGCCGAATTCAACTCCCGGCTTCATCCACGCCTGCACGCCCGGGGCATCGGCGAGACCGCCCTGCTGAGCCCAGCCCAGGACAAAGCGCAACAGCAAGGGTGGATCGTCATAGGCTTCATCGTGACCACGCAGCTGCCGCCCGAACGCCAAGTGGACTGGCGACGGCTGGACGGCCTGCTCCTGAGCCTGCTCGCGGACAAAAGGACCGGGCTGCTCTTTAACGTCGATGAGATTCACTCGGCGGATCGCACGGAACTGTCCCAGCTGGCGGCAGACGTCCACCATTTCATCAGGGACGGCCTTCCGATAGGCTTGATCTTCGCCAGCCTTCCAGCAGCGGTGTCGGATCTGCTGAATGAGGGAGTCGCCACCTTCCTTCCTGCGCCGGGCAGACCGAATTGACCTCCATGCCGCGGACGTGAAGGAAGTCGAGCGTTCCTTCTCCCACACTTCGAGCAAGACGGAATTAGGATCACCGACGAGGAGATCCGACGCGGCCGAGGCTCGCTAGCTGACGCGCGGCACCTATCTGATGACGAGGCACCTTCGCGTCATCGTTTGGGAGGATCGCGGCTCGTCGCTCACGGAACTGCGGGCCTGCCGGAGGTGCGTTCCCGGCAGCGTGTGGGACTAGGACGCCTTATCGAACCGCACGAGAGATCGCACGACGCCGCCGATGGTGAGGCGGCGGAAGTCTCTGGAAAGGTAAAGGGCCATGGCCGCTGCGTTACTGCTGTCGATAGTGACGGCGACAGTGCCTCGGCCGATGGAATGGAGGGTGTGCATGCAGTGGTGCAGGAGCTCTTCGGCCAGTCCCTGACGGCGGTGATCGGGGTCGGTGAAGAGCTCGGCGATGAATGCCGCCGTGGATTTTTCGGTCCCTGACGTGGTGTCCGTAGTGATAATGGCGGCAGCGATTCGTCCGTCCGGGGCAGCAGCGACGAGGGATGCTTCGGTGACGGGGCAGCCATGGACGCCATCGAAGAGAGCACGGATCCGTCCTGGATCCCCGCCGTGCCCAGAGGCAGCGTCCCCGACATAGGCGCGCGAATAGACCCGGGCGACTTCGGGAAGATCCCCGGGCTCTATAGGCCGCACAGGGACCCTCGACGGCCTGCTCTCCGGCGGCCCGGTCAGCGCAGCCAACGTAATCAACGGATTCATGACAACCCGGCCTTCCGTTTCGCGGATGACATCCTTGAACATAGTCTCCATCCTCCCCGCCGCCCACGGAAGAGATGCGGGTCTCAGGGTTTTACCGGGGGGCAAGCCTCGATCGTTTCCCAGAGGCAGTTGCCGGGGAGGCAGTACCCCCGACTTGCCAAATTTTTGTGTGATGGCGCATCTGGCAACAGCTTCTCTCCGCTTGCCGGAGACCGGTGGGAGCCGTTCCACAGTGCCACCGTCCCACTCGGAAAGCCTGAGGAAAACCTTCCAGCTCGGCCCCTGTTTAAGCGCCCGGGAAACGCTTCTTCTCCCCTGCACATGCCCGGTTTTCAGGAGTAGGATTTGGGTGTCGGCAGGATTCCTGCGACTCCTTGCCGCGGGCCGGTTCTCCGCCCTGAAGAGCCGGCGTTCAGCGTGAAAGGGAGAGCAATGACTACCGCTTCACACCCCGCCCGGCACCACCACGTGATGGGCCTGACGCTGTACAACACGGCCATTGGCTTTGGTGTTGTCTTCCTGCTGGTTGGGGTCCTCGGGTTCATCCCGGGCATCACCAACGATTACGGCGCCATGAGCTTCGCCGGGCATGCGTCCGGGGCCATGCTGCTGGGAGTCTTCCAGGTGTCCGTGCTGCACAACATTGTCCATTTGCTGTTCGGCGTTGCCGGCATTCTCATGGCCCGGACAGCCCAGATGGCCCGCTGGTTCCTGCTGGGCGGCGGCGCCGTGTACCTGATCCTATGGATCTACGGCCTGGTCACCGGAAATAACGCCGGCGCCGACTTCGTCCCGCTCAACTCCGCCGACAACTGGCTCCATCTGGTGATCGGCGCCGCCATGATCGGGTTGGGCCTGTGGCTCGGCCGGGACACCCTGGACGAGGCCAAGCGGAGCACCCCATAGCCCGCCACCCCCGATCCGCACCAACGAACGGCGCGGCAGTCCGAGGCAAGGGAAACCCAGCCTGGCTCATCGAAATTCACCAGCCCGGAGGGACGGGCTGGTGAGGAGCTCCTGATCCCGCACCGCACCGCTACCCGGGGGCTGGCACCAGCGTGGGCATGACGCCCTGGACTCCATGACCCCTCAGCGCTCATCAATCACCAGTGACCCTTCCTTCGGCGCAGGCCGTCACCCCGTCCTGGGGTCCCGGGTTTCAGTTCCCTGATCCTGGCGGTGGCCTGTTCTTCGGCCGCGGGCAGACTCCCTACCGGGACAGGTTCGGAGAAGAAGTAGCCCTGCAGGCAGTCACAGCCAAGGCGCATCAGGTGCAGGGCCTGGGCTGTGGTTTCCACACCCTCGGCCGTCATCTTGAGCCCGAGGTGGTGTGCCATGGCCGTCATGGAGGCCAGGATCGGGAGGGTTTCGGCGCCGGTGATGATCACCGACACAAATGACCGGTCAATTTTGAGGATGTCCACCGGGAGGTCCTGGAGGCGCCCCAGGGATGAATACCCGGTACCGAAGTCATCGATGGCGACCCGGATGCCTTCATCACGGAGCAGCCCCAGCTGGGTGGTGATATGCGGGACGGCGTCAAGGAAAATACTTTCGGTGACTTCCAGGATCAGCTGATCCGCGCGGACTCCTGCAGCGGTCAGGGTCTCCAGAACAGTCCGGGCATAGCCTGGCCCGCGCAACTGCATGGCAGAGACGTTCACCGCGATGGAGCGTTCCGGGTCCTCAGTGAGCCAGGCCCGCATATCGGTGCAGGCACGGGTCAGGATTTGTTGGCCAAGGACGTTGATCAGCCCGGTGCTTTCCGCCGCCGGGATGAACTCCGCGGGCGGGATGTTCCTGCCGGGGCTTTCCCAGCGGGCCAGCGCCTCGACCCCGGTGACCGTGGCACTGGCTGCGCTAAGGACGGGCTGGTAATGGACGCTGATCCCGCCGTCCTGAACCGCTGCCCGCAGCCCCGCTTCCAGATCGTTCCGGGCCAGCAATGTCATCATCATCTCCGGGTCGAAGTGCAGATACCGGTTCTTCCCCGCGGCTTTGGCCGCGTACATGGCAATATCGGCCCGGCGCATCAGATCCGGAATATGGTCCAGGCCCTTGGTGCCGGTCACCCCGACACTCACACCGGGGTGGAGTTCGTGCCCGTGCAGGGCAAAGGGCGCGTTCATCACGCCTAGAACCCGGGCGGCCACCGCATCGGGATCCGGGGTCGCGGTCAGCAGGATCACGAATTCGTCCCCGCCGAGCCGGGCGACGGTATCGGCTGGGCCCAGGCAGCGCCGCAGCCGGTGCCCGGCCTCGACCAGCAGTTCATCCCCCGCCTGATGTCCCAGAACATCATTGATTTCCTTGAAGTCGTCCAGATCCAACAACAGCACGTGGATACCGGCCCGGTCCCCGGCAGCCAACGCCTGTTCCAGACGGTCCCGGAACAGGACCCGGTTCGCCAACCCTGTCAGCGGATCCCGGAACGCGAGAAGCTTCAATTCGGCCGCCTGCCGGCTAAGGTCACACAACGCATTGTTGGCCTGTTCCTCGGCCCGGATCCGGGCGGTGACGTCCCGGAAGCTCCAGACCCGTCCAACGACCGTGTCCCCGACCCTTTGCGGTCTCGAGTACCGTTCGAAAATCCTCCCGTCAACGAAGTCCAGCCGGTCCAGGCTCTCAGCGGACGGGTCGGCGTACAGGGCCTTCACTTTCGCGACGAAGGCGTCCGGGTCCGTGAGCTGGTCCAGGACGCAGGCCATGACCTTCCCGTCATCGCCCGAGGCCAGCAGATCCGCAGGGATGCCCCACATGGCAACGAAGCGTTCGTTCGCCCCGGCGATCCTCCCCTCGGCGGTGACCACCAGAATCCCGTCCGCGGTGGACTCCAGAGTCGCGCTGACCAACGAAAGCGCCTCCCGCAGGGCCGTGTCGCTGCGTCTGCGTTCGCTCACATCCCGGATCGAGGCCACCACCCCCGAGTACCCAGGGGAGCTCAGCGGCGCAACATTGACCTCCATCGGGAACTCCGTCCCGTCCCGGCGCAAACCAAACAAATCCGGATCCCCCCCAAAGGACCCTCCCCTGATCTCTTCGAGGTGTCTCTGGAACCGTTCAGGCAGCAGCGTGCCGTAGTGCCGCCCCAGCAACCACTCCCGCCGATAACCAAACAGCATCTCCGCAGCTGCATTGAGGTACATGATCGCCCCGGCCTCGACGATGACCACCAAGGCATCCGGTGCGAACTCCGCAACATCAAGGCAGGACCAGCTTTTCAGGTCCGCAACCGGGGCAGCAGAGACACCCTCCCAGGCCGTCATGCCCTGACCCCGGGAAGCCGTACGGGCCCGGGGACGAGATCAGAGACCAGACCCGTCCCCGCGCACTCACGCACTTCACGGATCCCGGCCACCGCGGCAGCCTTGTCCACGAAAGGCCCCGAGACCGCCAACACCGCCCCATCAGGGGCCATCAAACGGAACCTGTGACAAGATCCAGCATCAACAAAAAGCTCGAACCTTCCAGCCACTGCATCCCCCAAGCCGGGAACCCTCGTCCCCCGTACGCGCCCCGCAACGGACATTGAACAAGACAAACCATTTGTCCCCGGCCAGTCTCCGGCCTGCAAATCCCTCGGGCAGCCCCCACACTTCCGGAGGACCCGGAGTTGAGCATGACTCCAAAGAAGCGGGGCAGGTCTGCGGGGGCTTTGAATGGCGCACTCCGGTCAATAAAGGAGTGCTTGTTGACTGGATCGCCGGAAATAAGCATCCTGCTTGTTTTGTGTTTAGGCTGCGGTGACGTTTTCGTTCTTTGCGCGCCGGCGGACCACCACGACGGACGCGGTGCCGGCTGCGACTGCGCCGGCGCCCACCAGGACCCACAGGACCAGGCTGGAATCCACTCCCGTGCCGGCCAAGCCGGCGCCGGTATTCGCCAGCGGTGCCCCGCCGGTGTTGGCCAAGCCCGCGGGTGCGGTGACAACAACTGTCGCGGAGACGGTGTGGCCGGAGGTTGCCCCCACAGCGGTCAGCACGTATGTCCCGGGCGTGTTCAACGTGATGGTGACCGAGAACGCACCGGAGGCATCTGCCACGGTCGACAGAGTCAGTGGCGCCAGCGGCAGCACCCCGGGCGCCGCCATGGTCACTGCCCCTCCGCCGCCAGGGGCCGCCGCGCCCTGCGATGTAGCGGTCTGGGTGACGGTGATATTAATGGTTTCCCCGGGCAGGAACCCGGTTCCGGAGAATACGACGGAGCCGCCCGCGGAAATGGTGCCACTGGAAACAGACCCCTGCGGGGGCGGCGCAGGATAGGTGGTGGCCAACGCCGGCGCGGAAGCGCCCAGCACAACAGTGCCCACGAACGCGAGCACGACGAGTAATTTCTTCAATTTTTTCCCCTGAGACCTTGGTGCCTGGATGAGACCTGATACACACAACTCACGGGGTAAGGAGACCCCGGCCCCACACAACCATGACTGAGATCTGACACCCCTTGACTCAAGAAGTGTTACATCATAAGTAAGCTTATTTCAATATAAATCCAAGGTTTTTATAAAAATAGTTGTTATTCCATCATCCTGCGTGATTACATCCCCCCATGCCACCAGAAGATTAAGCAACACAGTCATCCAAATACGCTGCTCCGCGGAAAACGGACCGGAGCCATCGAAGCGATCACTCGCTCAGCGAGGCACCTCGTATCCCAGTCCTTTCGAACCATGGAGTTCATGGACTCTGCCCGGCGGCCAGTTCCGATGGTGGACCTTGTGGTTGTGCGTCCGCACGGCGTATACCGTGGTGGCGGTTGTGGTACTAAGGGCCCGGGGCTATGCTGTGCGTGTCCCCAGGCTCCTGCGGGGACACGACAGGTTCGGCGAGGTCTCGGCACGAAGCGGCACAGGGCCAAGGCGATGATTGTCGCCCAGACCACGGCCGCCCACCCCCTCCCGTGCACGGGAGGCCAGTTCACGCCGTTGTCCGTACTGGAGGACGCGGCCAGCCTCCGTCCAGGAAGCAGTCCCACATGTCCATCCATCCCTCCCCTAAGCGTTCCCTGTGGGCCATCACGGCCCTTGTCGGGCTCATCGTCGGCCTCTTCGGTACTGCTCCGGCCCAGGCGTCCGCCACGGAGGACCCCCATGCCGTCACCTG
>NZ_JBFBKY010000053.1:0-7975 GCF_040702335.1 Pseudarthrobacter sp. NPDC080039
CCCGGCCAGCCCGCCCGCGTCCCCTTCATCACCCAGCAACTCGAAGGCGCCACCGGCCCCATCGTCGCCGTCACCGACTACATGAAAGCCGTCCCCGACCAAATCCGCCAATTCGTCCCCAACGAATTCGCCACCCTCGGCGCCGACGGCTTCGGCTTCTCCGACACCCGCGCAGCAGCCCGCCGCTACTTCAAAAACGACACCCACTCCATCGTGGTCCGTGCCTTGGAAATGCTTGCGCGGCGCGGCGAGGTGGATGTGGACGCCCCGGTCAAGGCGATTGAGAAGTACAAGCTCCTGAACGTCAACGCCGGCACCACCGGCAACGCGGGCGGCGAGGCCTAGCCTCAGCCCCTTCTGCGAACGGCACCAGGAACGACGGCGGCCCTCACCTGCAAGGTGGGGGCCGCCGTCATTCTGTAAGGGCAGGGCAGCCTGGCGACCGGACGAACTGTGATCCGCGACAAAGCGGATTGTAGCCTTCGCACAAATGGAGCTTGCGTGGCCGTGGCCGTATGCTCAAAGAATGCCAGCACCAACCAGCCCGTCCTCGAAGCGGAACCCCTCCCCGCCGAAGGTCACGCCGGAGAAGTCCGAGACCCTCAAGCAGCTCCGCGCCAACGTCGGCCAACTCTCCACCTCCACGATGCGCAAGCTTGAGCAGTCGCTGCCCTGGTACAGCCGGCTCAGCGCGGATGAGCGCTCCGCTCTGGGCATGGTGGCGCAGAACGGGATCGCGGCTTTCGTCACCTGGTATGAACGGCCCAGCTCGCCGTCGTGGATCCTTACTGACGTTTTCGGAACAGCCCCCACCGAACTGACCCGGTCCATCAGCCTGCAGAAGGCATTGCAGCTGATCAGGATCGTGGTGGAGGTTGTCGAGGACCAGGTGCCGGTCATAGCTCCCGAAGCCGACCAGCCTTCCCTTCGCGAGGCAGTGCTGCGCTATTCGCGCGAAGTCGCATTCGCCGCCGCCGACGTCTACGCCCGTGCCGCCGAGTCCCGCGGCTCCTGGGACACCCGGCTGGAAGCCCTGATCGTGGATGCCATCCTGCGTGGCGAAAACACCGACGCACTGCGCTCCCGCATCGCCGCCCTGGGCTGGAAGGCGCAGGAGCGCTTCACGGTCATGGTGGGCAACTCGCCCTCCGAGCCCAGCGCCAGCTACGTCAGCGAACTGCGCCGGATGGCCGGCCGCTACGCGGAGGACGCGCTGGTGGGAATCCAGGGCGACCGGCTGATCCTGATTCTTGGCGGCGTGCAGGACCGCGAATCCGCATACGTCAAGCTGAGCGAGATGTTTGCGCCCGGGCCTGTCGTATACGGTCCTGAAGCCAGCTCGCTGCTGGAGGCCAGCGGTTCGGCGCAATCAGCGTTTGCCGGCCTGACCGCCGCCCGGGCGTGGCCCTCGGCGCCCCGGCCGGTGGCCGCCGATGACCTGCTGCCGGAGCGGGTGATCTCAGGCGATGACGCTGCCCGCCGCTCCCTGGTCAAGAACATCTACCGCCCGCTCCTGGCGGCATCCAATGGCCTGGTGGAAACACTGGGCACCTACCTGGAGCTGGGCCATTCCCTGGAAGCCACCGCCCGCGAACTCTTCGTCCACGCCAACACCGTGCGCTACCGGTTGAAGCGGGTTTGCGATGTCACGGGCTGGGACCCGCTGCTGCCGCGCGAAGCTTTCGTACTGCAGGCGGCACTGGTGGTGGGCCGCCTTTCGGCCCCGCCGAAGGCCGCCACGGAGCGGCAGGCGTCCCGAAACCAGGCGTGACACCTTGTAGACTTCCTACAACCTGACCCCGTGAGCTTGGTGCAGAGAAACACCGCTGGATCTCACAGTAATTTGGAAAGCTGGTTACGTGCTTGCAATAGTCTGCCCTGGACAGGGCTCGCAGACCCCGGGTTTTCTGGCCCCCTGGCTGGAACTTCCCTCGGTGGCAGGCCAGCTGGCCTCCCTGAGTGACATCGCAGGCATTGACCTGATAGCCCACGGGACAACCTCCGACGAGGAAACCATCAAGGACACTGCCGTGGCGCAGCCCCTGATTGTCGCCGCGGGGCTGGTCACCGCCGCGTCCCTCTTCGACGTGGAGCTTAACTCCCTCCCGGTGATCCTCGCCGGCCACTCGGTGGGTGAGATCACCGCAGCTGCCCTCGCCGGTGTCCTGACGGAGCAGGAAGCCATGATCTTCGTCCGGGAACGGGCCAACAGCATGGCCGCCGCAGCCGCAGTCACCCCCACGGGCATGAGCGCCGTCGTCGGCGGTGACCCCGCAGAGGTGCTCGCAGCGATTGAGGCATCCGGCGCCGCGCCGGCCAACGTCAACGGAGCCGGCCAGACGGTCGCCGCAGGAACCTTTGACCAGCTGAAGGCCCTGGCAGCGAACCCGCCCGCCAAGGCGCGCGTCATCCCCCTCAAGGTGGCCGGCGCATTCCACACCAGCCACATGGCTCCGGCCGTCGACGCGCTGAAGGCGCTGGAGCCGCAGCTGAACCCGGTGGCGCCCAAGGTGCCCCTGCTGTCGAATTACGACGGCGGTGAAGTCACCGACGGAGGCGCCGCCGTCGAAAGCCTGATCGCCCAGGTATCCCGCCCAGTGCGCTGGGACCTGTGCATGGAAACCATGGTGAAGCGCGGTGTCACCGGAGTCATCGAACTCGCCCCCGCCGGCACGCTTGCCGGGCTGGCCAAGCGCGGGATGCCCGGCGTCAAGACCGTTGCCGTGAAGACCCCCGATGACCTCTCCGCCGCCCTGGCGCTGTTTGCTGAACTGGAGGGCAACGCATGAGCGTGCCCACGCTGAAACAGGCTCCCATCCAGGAGCACACCCGGATCGTCGGCCTCGGCGCTTACCGGCCGGACGTCATCGTCACCAATGAGGACGTGTGCCAGTGGATTGACTCCTCGGACGAGTGGATCCGCCAGCGCACCGGCATCGTGACCCGCCACCGCGCCGCTGCCGGCATCAGCGTCATTGACATGGCTGAAGGTGCCGCCCGCGAAGCAATGGAGAAGGCCGGCATCGAGGCCTCCGAGCTTGGCGCCGTCATCGTATCCACGGTGACCCACCCGTACGCCACCCCCTCCGCCGCAGCCAGCCTGGCTGACCGGCTGGGCGCCACCCCGGCTCCGGCCTTCGATATCTCCGCTGCGTGCGCCGGCTACTGCTACGGCATTGCCCAGGCTGACGCGCTGGTGCGGTCCGGTGCCGCCAAGTACGTCCTGGTGGTTGGTGCGGAGAAGCTTTCCGACGTCATCGACAACCGGGAACGCACCATTTCCTTCCTGCTCGGTGACGGTGCCGGCGCCGTCGTCGTGGGCCCGTCGGACACCCCTGGCATCGCCCCGTCCGTATGGGGTTCTGACGGCAGCAAGTGGAATGCGATCGGCATGACCCGTTCCCTGCTGGACGTCCGGGACCTGGGGCTGGCGGCGCGCCAGTCCGACTCCACGGGCGACCTCGCCCTCCTCGAGGAGGCCCAGGAGCTCTATCCCACGCTCCGCCAGGACGGCCAGACGGTCTTCCGGTGGGCCGTGTGGGAGATGGCCAAGGTTGCGCAGCAGGCACTTGACGCCGCCGGCATCGAGGCCGAAGACCTGGTGGCGTTCATCCCCCACCAGGCGAACATGCGCATCATCGACGAGATGGTGAAGAAGCTGAAGCTGCCCGAGGCGGTTACAGTGGCACGGGACATTGCCGACGCCGGCAATACATCCGCTGCCTCGATCCCGCTGGCAACGCACCGGCTCCTGCAGGAAAATCCCGCGCTGAGCGGCGGGCTGGCCCTGCAGATCGGCTTTGGGGCCGGGCTGGTGTTCGGTGCGCAGGTAATAGTCCTTCCCTAAGTACGCCCAAGGGTCCGCATCCCGCGGCCCGGACCGTTTCCGGCAGCCCCTGCCGGCAATACAAGAAAAGGAGCCATCAATGGCTAGCAACGAAGAGATCCTGGCCGGCCTGGCTGAAATCGTCAACGAGGAAACCGGCCTGGCCCCCGAAGCTGTCGAGCTGGACAAGTCCTTCACCGAGGACCTGGACATCGACTCCATCTCCATGATGACCATCGTGGTCAACGCCGAGGAAAAGTTCGGCGTACGCATCCCGGACGAAGAGGTCAAGAACCTCAAGACCGTTGGCGACGCCGTCAGCTTCATCGCCGGAGCACAGGCTTAGTCTGGGCCTTTTCGCCGTCTCACGGCTTGGCGGGGCTGCTGGTCCGGACTGACCGGACCGGCAGCCCGCCGCATCTAACCGGCACAGTGCCCCCGACCGGGACTGGCCGATCATCAAATGTGCGGGACCCTGCGGTTGGCGCAGGCGGATTCCCCACCGACGAAAGAGTGATCCCATGACGCGCAAAGTAGTCATTACCGGTCTGGGTGCCACCACGCCCATCGGCGGCGATGTACCCACCATGTGGAACAACGCCCTCAAGGGGGTCTCCGGTGCCCGCACCCTGGAGGACGACTGGGTAGCCAAATACGAGCTCCCCGTCCACTTCGCTGCCCGCTGCAGCACCCCGGCACTGGACGTCCTCAGCCGCGTGGAAGCAAAGCGGATGGACCCCTCCACCCAGTTTGGCGTCATTGCAGCCCGCGAGGCCTGGGCCGACTCCGGCATCACCGAATTTGACCAGGACCGTTTGGCTGTTGCCTTCGCCACCGGCATTGGCGGGGTCTGGACGCTGCTGGATGCCTGGGACACCCTCAAGGAGAAGGGCCCGCGCCGGGTCCTGCCCATGACGGTTCCCATGCTGATGCCCAACGGCGTGGCCGCGGCCGTCAGCCTGGACCTCGGTGCCCGTGCCGGCGCCCACACTCCTGTCTCCGCCTGCGCTTCCGGCACCGAGGCCATGCACCTCGGCCTCGAACTCATTCGTTCCGGTAAAGCGGACGTGGTGATGTGCGGTGGCGCTGAAGCAGCAATCCACCCCATGCCCCTGGCCGCATTCGCTTCCATGCAGGCGTTGTCCCGCAGGAATGACGAACCCGAGCGCGCCTCCCGCCCCTACGACATCGACCGTGACGGCTTCGTCATGGGTGAAGGTGCCGGTGCCCTGGTCCTGGAGGCCGAGGAGCACGCCCTGGCCCGTGGAGCACGCATTTATGCCGAGCTGGCGGGTACGTCCGTCACGGCCGACGCTTACCACATCACCGCACCGGATCCCGAAGGCCTCGGCGCTACCCGCGCGCTGAAGGCAGCCATGTTCGACGGCCGTATCCAGGCCGAAGACGTGGTGCACGTCAACGCCCATGCCACCTCTACCCCGGTTGGCGACAAGCCGGAGTACACGGCCCTTCGCGCGGCGCTGGGCAACCATGTGGACAACGTGGCCGTTTCCGCCACCAAGTCGCAGATGGGCCACCTCCTGGGCGCTTCCGGCGCGGTGGAGGCTGTCCTAACGGTGCTGGCCGTTCACGAACGCAAGGCGCCGGTCACCATCAACCTGGAGAACCAGGACCCGGAAATCCCGCTCGACGTGGTCACCTCCGCCCGTGACCTGCCGGCCGGGAGCATCGTTGCCCTCAGCAACTCGTTCGGTTTTGGCGGCCACAACGCCGTCGTGGCCATTCGCAGCGTCTAGGCACCATCCCGGGGCAACTGCCCGGGCACAGGAGGAGGCCCCGCCGGCTGGCGGGGCCTCCTCTTTGCTATGGAAGGTAGTGCTGGGCTGGGTCCCGTTGTGGAAACGGGCGACGGCGGTCAGCCCACCTGGTGGAGCCAGCGCACGGGAGCGCCCTCGGCAGCGTGGCGGAACGGTTCCAGTTCCTCGTCCCATGCTTCGCCCAGGGCGAGGGACAGCTCATGGTAGACAGCGGAGGGGTCGCCGGATCCTGACTCGTAGGCGTAACGGATACGGTCCTCGGACACCATGATGTTGCCGTGCACATCCGTGACGGCATGAAAAATCCCCAGTTCGGGGGTATGCGACCAACGGCCGCCGTCCACGCCCTGACTGGGTTCCTCCGTCACCTCATAACGAAGGTGCGCCCAGCCGCGAAGGGATGACGCGAGTTTCGATCCCGTACCGGGGGCCCCGGTCCAGGAAAGTTCGGCCCGGAACATTCCGGGCGCGGCAGGCTGCGGGGTCCACTCGAGGTCCGTCCGCTTGTCCACCACCGCACCGACCGCCCACTCCACGTGGGGGCACAGCGCCGTAGGGGCCGAGTGAACGAACAGCACACCGCGGGTCATTGCAACAGACATTCCATCCTCCATAGCTCTAGGTACGTCTTCCCCAACGACCTCTGCCTGGATGGGACTGCCAGTGCCTGCACTGCGGCGGTAGTTCCCTGCTGTATTCAGATGTATCAGATTAAGCTGTGTCCGGACTTGCTCCGCCGCGCGAAACCCTTGAGCTTCAAGCGGCACTTGAAAGTTGCCGGACGTGACTCTTATTGTGCCGTACCCCGTGGAATTACGCCAGTGCGATTAGCCACAGTCGTCAGGCTCTTGGATGGGCCTGCTGGTAGCTCTTCCGCAGGCGGTCAACCGAGACATGCGTGTAGATCTGGGTGGTGGCCAGGCTGCTGTGGCCCAGGATTTCCTGCACAGCGCGAAGGTCTGCGCCGCCGTCGAGAAGATGGGTGGCGGCCGAGTGGCGCAGCGCGTGTGGCCCGGACGCCGATGTATCGCCAAGTGCTTCGAACAGGGCATCGACCAAGGCACGCACCTGGCGCTGGTCGACGCGTCCCCCTCGGGCTCCGAGGAACAGGGCGGGTCCGCTGTTGTCCTTCACCAGGGCCGGCCGTCCGCGCCGGAGCCAGTCATCGATGGCCAGGGCAGCGGGTACTCCGTACGGGACTGTCCGTTCCTTGTTTCCCTTGCCGATGACCCGCAACGTCCGGCGGTCGGGGTCCAAATCATCGATGTCGAGCGCCGTAAGTTCGCCCACCCGGGTGCCTGTGGCATAGAGCAGTTCCACCATGGCACGGTTCCGCACAGCCAGGGGTTCGCCCTCCACGGCTGCCATTTCCAGTCCTTCCAGAATCCGCGTGAGCTGGGACGACTGCAGGACCCCGGGCAGTGATCCCTCGCGTTTCGGTGCCTTCAGCCGCAGTGCGGGGTCTGCGTCGATAAGTTCCTCCCGGACCGCCCACGCAGTGAATGTTCGCGCCGTGGCGGACCGGCGCGCAACGGTGGACCGTGACGCCCCGCCGGCGCTTTGGCTGCCGAGCCAGCGCCGGAAAGACCCGAGCTCAAGGTCCTTCAGTCCCGCTGCCCCTTCCGATGCCGCATGGGCAAGGAAGCTGCGCAGATCGCCCAG
This sequence comes from Pseudarthrobacter sp. NPDC080039, assembly GCF_040702335.1. Lineage (NCBI taxonomy): Bacteria > Bacillati > Actinomycetota > Actinomycetes > Micrococcales > Micrococcaceae > Pseudarthrobacter > Pseudarthrobacter sp. NPDC080039. Next base: position 7,267 of record NZ_JBFBKY010000053.1, read on the forward strand.
GTAGGCCCGCTTGGTATGTGCCGACACCGCCCGCTCCCCTGACAGGTACCTGGCGAACGCGTCGAGGGCCTTGCCGAGTTCCGCAGGCAGTGTTTCATTTTCCACTCCTCTACTGTCCCAGTTGCGTGGCCTGCAGCGGCGGTGGACACGGTCATGCCCTGCCGCGTTTCCAGCCTCCGCGCTCCGACACGGCAAGTCCCAGCAGTCCCAGCCGCCCCAGCCCTGCCCGGACCGACTCCTGTCCGAGGCCGGCCACGGCGGAAAGCTTCTCCACCGAAGTGGTGGACCTCAACGGCAGCGCGTCCAGCAGGATCAGGTCTTCCAGGGTGAGCCCATCCTGCACCGAAGCCTGCACCGCGTGCTGCTCAGGCAGCGCTGTTCCGCTGGGTGAGGCCAGCTCGGCCACTTCCGCAGCGTCAGTAACACAGACTGCTCCCCCATCCCGAAGGAGCCGGTGGCAGCCGGCGGAGTTGGCGCTGTGCACTGAACCGGGGACCGCGCCGACGGTCCGGCCCAGGGTCTCGGCGTGGTGGGCCGTGTTGAGGGCCCCTGAGCGCCAGCGCGCCTCCACCACCACCGTGACGGCGGCGAGCGCCGCAATGAGGCGGTTCCGTTGCAGGAGTATTTACCGGACTAAGTCTCCGGTTCACGGCGTGTGTCGTCGGCTCCAACGGTGTTTGGCAGGCGCATGCTTTGCTCATGAATTTCT
>NZ_JBFBKY010000054.1:0-7482 GCF_040702335.1 Pseudarthrobacter sp. NPDC080039
AAAGCGGTTTTTCAGTGATGTGACCCAGCGGCGCAGCATGCTGGTCAGCCAGATGCCGCTCACCCTGTCGCTGCTGCTTGTCGCGGTCCTGTTGGCGTTTGTCAGTCCGGCCACGCTCGAGGCCCCAGCCTTTGAGGCCGCGCTCGTTCTTGGTCTGGGACTGACCGCCGTCTGTGTGCTGGTTCCCTGGAACCGCCTGCCCCGCAGCGCCTTTGTGGTGATTCCACTACTGGACTTCCTGGCGGTCGCGCTGGCACGTGAGGCTACAGTTGAAACTTTCACCAGTCTCGGCCTGCTGCTTGTATTTCCGGTTATCTGGCTTGCTGCCCGGCTCGGGCGCACGGGCGTGGCCCTCAGCTTCGTTGCGAGCGGCCTGGTCGCCGGACTCCCACTGCTCGGCGGCCCGTCGGCGTCCGCTGCTGACATAGCACGACCTTTCCTGCTGCCGGCGATCATGACAGTGATCGCCGGCGCGGTGCACATCCTGGTCAGCAGCCTCGCCGCCCAGGACACCAGGCTGAAACTCAAAGACGCGGAACTGCGCATGGCCTACCGGGAAAGCCTTGAGCGGCAACGCCTGCTGGACACCATGCTCGACATCGTCGGTGTCGGGGTCCAAGCCGTGGATGCCACCGGCAAAGACATCCTCATGAACCAGCAGCAGCGCCAAAACCGGTCATTCGCCTCCCCGACCCATGACCCCTCATCGGGGGAACAGGAACTGAACATCCTGGCAAGCGACGGCACTACACCCGTCCCCACCGAGCACCGCCCCGTCGCGCGGGCGACCCTTGGCCAGTCTTTCTCCGATTACGTGGTCCGAATGGGGACACCGGCGAACCAGCGCGTCCTGTCCTCGACGGCGAGACCGATGAAGGACAAGGACGGTAACTTCGCAGGATCGGTCCTCGCGTTCAGCGACGTCACAGACTACGTCAACGCCCTGGCGCTAAAAGATGACTTCGTCGCGAACATCTCTCACGAATTCCGCACACCCCTGATGTCCATCCTCGGCTATCTCGACATCGTTTTGGATGATCCGAACGATGATCCCGAACAACACAATGCCTATCTGCGGATAGCCCAGAGCAACGCCGAGAAACTCCTCAATCTGGTCTCTGATCTGCTTTCCGTCTCATCGGACTCCATGGGTGTCCAGCCTCAGAAGATGGACCTCAAGGACGTGATAGGAATGTGCGTCGCGACCGCGAAGCCCCGGGCACAGAACCGGGGAGTGGACATCATCAACGAAGTAAGCCAACCACTGTGGCTCACGGCTGACCCCGCGCGGATCACACAGGTCCTGGACAACCTTCTCTCCAACGCGACCAAGTACTCCCGGCCAGGGGACACAGTAACCGTCCGGGCCTGGGATACCACCGACACGGCCTACCTGTCCGTAACCGACACAGGAATCGGGATCAGCGAAGAGGACCTCCCCAAAATCTTCACCCGATACTTCCGCTCCAACGACGTCCGTGAATCAGCGACACCGGGAGTCGGGCTGGGACTCGGCATCGTCAAACGCATCGTCGAAAACCACGGCGGAACCATCGACGCGACCAGCAAACCAAACCTCGGCAGCACCTTCACCGTGAAACTGCCCAAAGACGCCCACCACAACACGTAGACGCAGCAAAAACACGCCCGACCGCACAGTACGCCATGAGGTCACCGCCAACTATCTTGGTGCGTTGTGCCTCCGGAACCCGCCGCGAAGCCAAGGTTCCTGCTGCTGGTACACCCTTGCGAAGCCACCGAAGCGTCGTCGGTCACCCTTCCCCCGGAAAACTGATCAGAGACCCTTGCGGGGAGGATGAAAACGGGCACACTGGAAGCATCGTGGAAGGAGCGGACGTGCCCAAGGTGGAGTTCGATATGGATTGCGGCGTACCGCCGGAGAAGGTCCGGGCGGCGCTCCTGGACTTCAGCCCCGGACGGCCGGAAACCTAGCCGGGCATCTTCCCACCCATGTACGAGGTCTACGACGTGGGAGAAACGTACGCGGACATCAGGGAAGGAAGCAAAGCTCCGGGCGGCGCCATCTGGGCCAAAGAACATTACGACTGGTCAGCCCCGGACACCGTCACCTGGACGGTGTCCGAGAGTAATTTCTGCGCACCGGGCAGCTACGTCACGGCCCTGATCAAACCCGGCACAGGCGGTGGCTCCCGAATCCACATCACCTGGAACCGGACCCCAACAAGTACGGCAGGGCGGATTGCCGCGTTATTGATCCTGGCGACGCGGGGCGCACCCGTGGCAAGCTCCCTGCGCAAGGGTCTGAAACGGCTGGAAACATCAACTAACTGACTGACCGAGGCTCACACCCCGACCCAGGAACTCCTCACGGGTCCAAACGCTCATGCCCACAGCCCCTGAACCGTGCCTGCCACAAAACGCAGACCAGTCTTGAGCAAAAATTGCACTGATCGTGCGGTGTGGTTGGGGAAAGAGTTCTACCGTAGAGGTCAAGATCCTGCTGCTGGGCGGGACCTTACAAATGGGGACAGGGCCGGCGGCCAAGGCATCCATGAGACCGTTGATGCCCACCCCCCACCGCCGCCGGCCCACACCCACGCCACGATTCGCCCTCCCCGCACCGGGAACGGCGCAGCATCAGGCGTCCCGCTGCTTCGGTCTGGTCGCGATGGCCCTATCAGACGCGATCAAAAGGAATCCGCAGAAAATCGCCGCCTCTGGGGGATAGCCCGCCTGTCCCACACACTGGCTCGGCCTCGAGGTACCGGAACTACGAGGTTTATTCAGGCGCACGTAAAGCCGCGTGTTCACGGACTCACCCTCCCAGTATCCGTTCCCTAAAACGTCCCCGGCAGGAGTACGGACTCCCCAACATTTTCTCCGTGCGGAAGCCCCGAAACCCTGACTTTTTCAGGACGCGTCACACCAACCTGGACTTTCTGCTGCCGGCCACCTGAGCGCTTGTTCCATCAAAGTTTTCGCCTTCTCCGGGGCGCCGATCCGTTCGGGGTAGTTCGCAGACCAGGACAGGGCGGCCTCCTTACGCAGGCCTTTCAGCCGCCCACATACGTTTGAACTTCAGGAAGTGTTCCTCCGGCAGATACCCAGAGACATCCCCTATCACGGGGTTCGAAGACTTTGGTGTCGAGTGCTCCGCGGCGCGCCCAACGTCATTGAATCAGCGCAACACTGGCAGGTGGGTCCGGCTCGTATCTCGAGACCCTGGCACCAACATTGCCCATCGACGTCCGACTCTGCAACGACGGCAATGTCCCCGTGGACCAACTACGCATGATTCAAGCACCCCTGCTCGCCATGACAGGCGACCAAAGCCGATGGGCCCAGCGGGCAGCCCAGTCCATAGCCGGTGCAGCACCGCACGGAGTAGTGGACATCCTTACCGGCCAGGGGCATGCAGTACCGGACGACATACTCGCCCCCGTCATACGCGCCTACTTCCAATAAATAGCTGGACGTCGTTGATGGTGGGCGCCGCCAGCTGGGGCCGTGCGCTGCTGCCACTGCCTGCGTCCTTCGACCCTGGACGCGCAGCCGGCAAGACGTCCACCGCTGCTGAGTAATAGAGGTGACAGTGAGGCTAGCAGGAGTAAGGCGGCATCCTTTGACCTCCACCAGAAATAGTAAGTACCCTTATAAGCGGACGTGGTGTCCAGCAGTGGGCGTAGCGTTCCTTGCACCGGACAATGGAGGGGTTGTCCGGCGGGATCGGCGCGGTTTCAGCGGCCAAACATACCCAAGCGAACACCGTCTATCACAGGCATCTACGACTTTGCCGTACCCGGTGTGCTCCTCCCCGCTGTCTTACCCTGAACGTGCGCTTCACGGACGTTGAAGGGAAATCGACGAACGCCCTGCGGGCGGAACAAACTGAGCCTCAGTGCCTTTGGGGCGCCACGAACCTCGGATATCGACGCCGGAACCAGCGTCGATATCCCTCCAAACCTGGGACGTTCGCCTCTCGACAAGCCCGGCCCCCGGGCTTACGGTGGCCTCGCCAAATCCTCACAACCATGACAGAGGTGCATGAAATGGGAGCACAGGAAGACGTCGCACTGGTGCGGCGCGGCTATGATGCATTCATCACAGGCGACATGGACACCCTCCGCGAGCTGTTCACCGCAGACGCAGTCTGGCATACCGGGGGAACCGGGGGGCTCTCGGGAGACAAGAAGGGCGTCGGGGAAATCCTGGCGTACTTCGGGGAGCTGTTCTCACGCTCCCAAGGAACCCTCACGCTCACCCTGGAGGATGTCGCCGCAGGCGACAGGTACACGATCGGGGTGCAGTCCAACCACGCCGAACGCAACGGCAGGTCCCTCGATCAGCGGTCGGTTATCGTGTTCACCATCTCCGGCAGCAAAGTGATCGAAGCCCTGGAAATGACGGAGGACACCGCCCAGGTATCCGATTTCTGGTCCTGAGCGCCCTGACGGAACAGCTACCGGGAATGATGCGCTAGTAAGGAGCTGGGATGACTGATTACAGGTTCCTGACGCGCTGGGAGCTGCAGGCCCCCATCGAAACCGTATGGGAGGCGGTCTCGGACCCGAGGACCTACACCAACTGGTTTCCGTATATCTCCAAGGTCGCCCAGGTTGCGCCCGGCGGCAATGATGGGGTGGGGAAAGCCTATCGATTCACCATTAGAGGCAAGCTGCCGTACTCGCTGTCCTTCACCATTGAGAACGTGCGCCAGGACCCGCCCCGGCTCCTTGAGTCCAGATCCACCGGGCAGCTGGAAGGAACCGGCCGATGGGAGCTTTCCCAGACAGGGGACGTGACTAGCGCCGTCTACTACTGGCATGTTCGCACAACCCGGCGATGGATGAACCTGACGGCACCGCTGCTCCGCCCTCTCTTCGCCTGGAACCACCACAAAATCATGGACAAAGGCGGAACCAGGCTGGCCGCATATCTGGGCGCGCCGCTCCTCGCCAACACATCGCGCGAGGAGTACCGCGCCTGAACCACCCTGATCCTGATGAGACCCTGCAGAAGGCTTTGGTTCACGTTCAACTCCTCAGCAACCTGCGCCAGCGCCGCGAAACGGGGCTGGATTGATTCGCCTGTCACTGCGCAAGCCTGTGGGGTCTGGGGCTCGCCACACACCAGTGATCACGGGCAGGTTCCGACCAGAGTGGGCGTCGGGTCGGTAAGCACACCTCTTGGTTCCCATGCCCATTAGCCCTGCGGTAATGCGTGGCAGCACGAAAAAGGACCGCGTGGAGGGTCGACCGGGGAAGCGTACGGGTGGCTATGCGTCCTACCGGGAGTCAGGGCATCCAGGGGTGAGGCACTCAAGTAGCGCCAGTTTCCATTTCTCGGCTGGCTCCTGGTCCGATTCGTCGTAGATGCGCTCCCACCTGGGGTAAGCCGTCTCACCGCAGAACGGACACACGGCGGTGTAGGTGCGTCTCTCTTCTGCCGAGAATTCCCGATCGTCGTCCAATGGATAATGCTAGAACGGCGCGGCCTGCGCCGGTCCAGGCGGCCCAACGGTTCACCGGACTCCGTGTGGCGCCAGCCACGTGGACTGTTTATGCGTAGTGTCCAATACCGTCAGAGCCGGATCCCGGGCGTTGCCGGCGGGAGATTAAAACAATGACGGCGTATGCTGCGGCGAGAACGATCATGCTGCCGAGCCATCCGGCAGTCAGCACGAGCTGGGTCCATTTGTCCTTGTTTTCGAACGGCGTCAGGGATTGACCGGCAACGACCACCTTGCCTGCAGCCTGCCGGGTAACGAGAGCCATCCTGAGGCCGGGCTCCGGCTGCCAGGTCACGGCGTCCGTCCCTGCGGTGCGGGTCGCGTCCAGGACACCGATGGGCAGGTTCGGCAGATCCCCGTGCAGGGTGACCGTTGTCGATATGGCTCTGTTGTCGTCGCCGTAGACGATGACAAATGTGCCGCTGTCTTTGGTCAGTTCCAGGCGAGGCCCGGTTGCGGGGTCGGAGCTAATGTTCTGGACCTGCGCCGCGGCGGCGGCTGCCGGCGCGTCGTTGACCCCCTGGCGGCCAATATGCTGCAACGTCAGGTACACACTTCCGAAGACGATGGTGACGATGAGAGCGGCTGCGACCCAGCCCATAATTCTCTGCATGCGACAATCATCTCCCCGGACATCAAGCATCAGGGCTTCCCCCGTGGCTGTGCGTGGCGTTCTACGTTGGGTCTTCGTCGTTGGCGGTCGCTTCGATCCAGTCGATGGCGTCGTCGGGGAGGACCACTCCGCCTGCTTCCCGACTTTCATCCCACCAGGGGTCCCCCATGGGTGGGCCGCCGGCGCCGGCAATTTCCAGGATGATGCCATGGGGAACGACATCGCCGTTGTTGTCCTCCAGCCACTGCTGTGTGGAGGGCGGAAGCTTTGGCCACCACTGTTGGATGTTCACGCCTCAGTTTCCCACCCGGATAAATCTCGGGCTATCCCCCTGGGCTACCTGTTCTTCTCATGGGGCCCGGCACCTGTCATCCCCGTTGCGAAGTGTTTGTTCTATTTGGCAGCGAGTTCGCTGCGCCGGAAAGCCTTCGCGATGGAGAGTTTGCGGCCGTATTCGATGGACGCGTAACCGAACAGGTGCACTGCCAGCCGCAGGATCAGGATCCCCACCACAAACAGTTCAACGATGACGATCGGTGCTTCAACGGGTACTCAGGGTGCCGAAGCCGTTGCGGAGCAGCGCGGTGACGGGTGCTGTCAGCGCGCTTCGAGCAACTGTTTGGCCACGGCCTCGTACTTGCCGTTCTCGAACATGCCCTGGTCGGCGGCGTAGACCTTCACGGGCCCCTGGTGGGGTCGGCCGGGTATTCGAAATACGCCGCCGCCGATGTCCCGTTCTCACCGCTTCGATGGTGGGGGCCGGGTCGGTGACACGCGTATCACCGACCGCCTGCGCCCCGGCCAGTGCGATGATCCCGGAGGTGTCGCTGGAGGTGAAGGAGAACTGGGCTTTCTTTTGCGCCTCGGCGCTGTTCTTGGTCGTGGTGTTCGACGCGTACAGAAGGCAGAAAGCCACGATCAACAGGACCGGGTTCGTCTGGGTCGCGATGGCGAAACCGCGCTTCTTGATCCCCGCCGTGCCGCCGAAATCCATGCGGAAGTCCTGAATGTGCACAAGCGGCTCCGCCGCGTCCCCAACGTCATGGAATCCGCCTAACTCTGGACCGGGAATACGTCGCTGCTGGGCGTCGGTAGGACAAGCCTGACGGAGCCTTGAGCAAACCCTGCGCCCATCATCGGCTGCCGTTTAGGAATGGGGCATACTGTTGACGACATGAATCCCGCCGCTGGGGCGGGGTTCTATTAATGGGGACCGGGACTGGCGGTAAGGGCATCCAGGAGACCGAGGATGCCGCCCCCCAAACCGCCGCCAGTCCCCCCCCCCCGTTACCTTTTTCGTAGCCCGTTCCTGTTGCAGGATGAGGGTGTGTTGGCCGGTCGGTCCCGGCATGGTTTCTGCCCCCAGTCGTTTCATGAT
>NZ_JBFBKY010000055.1:0-7096 GCF_040702335.1 Pseudarthrobacter sp. NPDC080039
GGGCAGATCTGTTGGCCATCACCGGGCAGTTTTACTGGCCACCAGCGGGCACATTAACTGGCCGCCCGTGGGCAGAAATTAATGGCCATTGACACATCAGTGGATCGAGGCCTAGACGCAACTGGTGTTGGGGCCACGGCAGCTGCTTACATTCGGCACTGGGAGCCATCAGGATTTTCTAACCGCGAAGGGCGGTGTCCGTGTTCCTGGGGGCAGACCGATGGCGGGGTCAGTGCTGCATGCAATGATGTTATTGCTGTCGTCGAGGTGCACAACCGATGGAACGAAGGTCGTAGCTTTTTCGTCGCCCATCGAGGCGTAGGTGATGATGATGACCAGGTCGCCGACGTCGACGAGGTGGGCGGCCGCGCCATTGATGCTGATGACGCCCGATCCATGTTCGCCTGCTATGACGTAGGTCTCGAGGCGGGCCCCATTTGTCACATCAACAACGGCAACCTGTTCGCCGGGAAGGATGTCTGCAGCTTCGAGCAGTTCGGAGTCGATGGTGATGGACCCAACATAGTGGAGATCTGCGTGCGTGACTGTGGCGCGGTGAATCTTGGACTTGAACATTGTGCGGTTCATGCTTGTCTCCTGGCGTTGTGGATGTTTCGTCAGGGTCTGACCCGAGCTGACTCGGTGGCTTGGAGAGCCTGCAAAGTAGTCGGGTTAATGCACCTCTCTTCGACTTGGATGCAATCCGCTCGGTCTCTTGAGGTTGCCTCGAGGTTTACGGGCAAGGTCCACTTATAGCGGGTGTAGACGCTGTAGCCGTCCTCTCGTGACAGCATTTGCCGGGTGTTGGGTCCCTCTGCTGATATCCAGAGTAGAGACGCGTCGGGCATCACCGCTTCAACTATCCCAGTGCGGACGGGTTTTCCGTCACGCCGAATCTCTACATGCTGTCCAAGGGCACGGTGCCAGTCGGGTTGCAGATGAAAAGTCATGGAGTACCTATCAATTGGTGAGACGGGTATTTGGACGAATGATAAGGGACGGTTGCAGGGAGTTTGAAGTACCGTGCCCGGCGGGTTTGGCCGTCCATCGCAGGGCGAAGCGCCAGAGGTCCATATGACGGTCGTATAAAGAAGCTGGAGCAGACGAAATCTAAAGAAACATCCGGCGTTATCGTCCGACTTTGCCCGTGAGCTGGGCAATCGGTGCCAGCACAAGCGGTCGAGCGGCGAACATACTCGCGACCATCAAAAAGAACGACCCAAAGAAGATCCAGAAACCCGCCCAGCTGTCTGAATCCTCCGAAGCGTACATATGATTGAGGTTGCGAAGTGCCCCGGTCGCAAACACCAAGGTCACGTGCACGATGACAAAGAGTACGAAATAGAGCATTACAGGAAAATGTATTGCGCGGGCCCACCCGATCGGATAAATGCGGTTGAGTCGCGATGCCTGGGCCGGCCATGCACCCGACATGCGGACACCGCTGAGAGCTGCCAGTGGAGCGGCGATGAAAATGGTGACGAAATAGCTCAGCACTTGGAGGCTGTTGTAGTTAACCCATCCGTTTTCAGTCGGCCAATCCATGGAGATGTATTGCAGTGCTGCCGATATTGCGTTTGGAAAGATTTCCCAAGTGGTCGGCACGACGCGCATCCATTGGCCTGTAGTGAGCAGCAGAACAAACAAAACCACGCCGTTTGCAAGCCAAAGTGCATCGAATGTCAAGTGGGCCCATAGGGTGAGGCTGATCTTCTTTGGAGGGTTCTTGGTCTTGATCAAGCCCTCGTTGTCGCGCACCCACATTGCAGGAGGTCGCTTCTGGGTGCGAACCTGCCAGCCGGTCCTGATTATCAAAAGAATGAAGAACGCGTTCAAGAAGTGTTGCCAGCCTAGCCATGCTGGCAGCCCGACTGGAGCCCCGGGCGGAAGATCCGTTTGACCGGGGTAACGCTTCAAGAAGTGTTGAATGAAGTCTAGCGAAACGAACCAGCGGGCAAACAACACTGCCCCACCAGCTGCCAAAAGCAGCCCAATGCACAGCAAGACGATGACCGCTGGGCGCCTTAAGAGCGGTCGAGTCAATGTCGGCTCCGGCTCCGGCGCCTGCGCAGAAGCTTTTCGTGAAGCCTGGGTGGGTAAGGTCGGGGGCTTTTCGGGAGGGGATGCTGTCGTTTGTTCCGAATTGGCTTGGGGCGGGTAAAGGCCGGGACGTGGAAGTCCGGTCCGGCGCCCGCCGCTAGAGAGGCCCGTTCGTGAAGCGGAGTCTGCAGCTTTGTTCGCTTCGCTGGCGCTAGAAAGGGAGGTAGGGACGGCAGCCGCCGCAGTCCGGGGTAAGCCTGTGCGCCGGGGCTTAGGCGTTCCCTCGGTTTCTTGAGCCACCCTCAATGGCATGTTTATGGCGGGCGGCTTCGTCCCGTCGGCAACCTTTGTCGCCGGCTCCGGCAGCCGTTCCCCTGGTCGGCGTGGCAGGCCGCGTCGAGCCGTGGTAGCGCGCCGAGCGTTTCCCTCCTCGGACACTCCTGTTACCCCTTCCGTGCCTCGAGTGCCGAGATCAACTGCGGCACCACGGTGAACACATCTCCCACGATCCCAAAGTCGGCAACTTCGAAAATCGGGGCGTCTGCGTCCTTATTGATCGCAACTATCGTCTTAGCCGTCTGCATTCCGGCTCGGTGTTGGATCGCTCCGGAGATTCCTAGCGCGACATAAAGCTGCGGTGAAACCGACACACCGGTCTGGCCGACCTGGTGGGATTGGGGCACGTAACCCGCATCGACTGCCGCCCGCGAAGCACCGACCGCAGCTCCAAGCGAGTCTGCGAGCTCTCCCACGAGCGCGAACTTTTCAATTGAACCGAGGCCGCGGCCGCCGGATACTACCTTGGCAGCGCCGCGAAGGTCTGGCCGTGCCGAGTTCCGTGTCCCTTCTTCGGCGCCTGTAATAAACGCGGCAGGCGTATCCGAAACTGGGACGTCAAGCATTACAAGCTTTGGCTCGCCACCTTCCGCGCGCGCGTCGATGGCGCCCTGTCGGACCGTTATCACGGGGATACCGGCGGTGACAGCTGCATCTACGTTGTATGCCCCACCATACACAGAGTGGTTGGCGAAAATTCCTTGGCCATCCCGGCCGACACCAACGGCGTCGACATTCAGCCCCGAACGGGTACGTGCCGCGAATCGTCCAGCGACGTCTCGACCTTCAGTGGAATTGGAGATCAAAACTGCCTCGGGCTGGACCATCTCCGAGGCTGCGATCAACGCGTCGACCACTGGGCGGGTGAGAACCGATCCCTGGTCAGCTATCTCGGCAACCAACACCTGGCCAGCCCCCCAGCCACCCAGAGTCTTTGCCGCGTTCGCCCCCTGGCCGGAGCCGGTTACGGCGAGTGCAACAGGGGTACCGATCGAAGCGGCGGCACCGAGCAGGCCTGCTGCATTCGAATTCACCTCCCCGTCGACAGTGACTTCGGCGACGACGAGTATCGAATCGTTAGCGAACTCCATTTATGTTCCTCCTCAGGCGAGCCGATTGGTCACTAGATACTCGGCGAGGCGCTCGGCCGCGTCACCCTCGTCGACGATTTTTATTCCCGCCTGCCGGGCGGGGCGCTCACCGACTGCAATCACGATGGAACGTCCTGCAGACTCATCCGTTGGGTCCACCCCGAGGTCATTGAGTGTGAGGGTCGCCAACGGCTTCTTCTTCGACGCGATAATTCCCTTGAAATTCGGGAACCTTGGGGGGGGAAGGGTTTCCGTGACGGAAATGACCGCAGGCAGGTCCGCTTTGATTGATGCCACACCGACCTCAGTCGCACGTCGCCCGCTCACTTCGGACTCGTCGATCGAGACCGAACTCAGGGATGTCAGATGCGGCACAGCCAGCAATTCCGCAAGCATCGCGGGAAGTACACCGCCGGAACCGTCGGTTGAGAGGTTGCCGGCGACTACGAGGTCGAACTGATTCCGCTTGAGCGCCGCTGCGAGCACTTCTGCGGTGAGGCTGAGGTCAGCTCCGAGCAAACCGTCATCAACTATGTGCATAGCGTCGGTGGCACCCATAGCCAAGCCTTTGCGCAAGCACGAAACGGCCGTCTCTGGCCCCATGGAGACAACTGTCACTTGCGTTCCTGGATGCTCATCGGCATAAGTAAGCGCCACCTCCAGCGCGCGCTCCCCGATCTCGTCGAGGACGGCATCAGTCGCGCCTCGGTCAGCCAGTCCCGTTTGCAGGTCCAGCTTCCGCTCACCGTAGGTGTCCGGAACTTCCTTCAGCAAGACTGCGATTCTCATCGATACAACACTCCCATCGCGTGGTTTCGAGCCGTGATTGCAAAGTAGAAAGGATTGGAACTGGTGGTTCGGTTGCTTCCACTAAGCCTCTGCTTATTTGGGTTTCGCCCACACCATCGCCCAAGCCAGGCGGCCCAATCAAACTGCTCGAAATATTTAAAATATATTATGCATGCTTTGAATAGGCGTGTCTAGCATCATGGCCGAAGTCGAGCCGAGGAGCGGCAGGGCCGCGTCAGTGGATCGAACGCCAAGTTGTCCATCCGAACAGTGCCCGCATCACTAACTGCCCTCGTCTTCTACGGCCGGCCACTTCCCAATGCGAATTGGAGGGCAACTGTCGGTGACCGTCGGAAAGCAGGCCACGTCGAGGGCCTTGGCGTTTCCGTGATCGCTTCTGTGTCTTTCGAGCCATGTTTGTCGCATATATCGCGCCGCGCTGAGCGTCCGGTAGACGCGACGGGCCAGGTAGCGCTTGATGCACCACGGATTTCCTTGTCCCTCCGACCCTCGGCGCGTCGCTTCTCCACACACTCACGGGTTCTGCCGTCAGGGGTCATCCTGACGATCGCGACCACGTGTAAGGCACTGTTGAGAGATCAGTCACCGCCGCGGTTCAACCGGCGTCGGAAAGCGTTCCCGGAAGACGCGGCGAGGCACTTCGCAGCGCTGATCGCCCAGAACCCCGACTCCTCCAGCAACGGCGCGGCCTCGCTGACCTTCACCAGCTTCTCCAGCTTGTTCTCGTTGGCTGTGAGTTGCTCATCCAGTGCGCCTATTTCTTCAACGTCGCATCGCCCCGGAGGCAGCATCTTTCTTAGCGGAAACGTATTCCCGTCTTATCGGCTGGGCCCAGCAATGGATCCGCATTTTCTTAATCTCGTGTCTGATGTGGCAGGTCAGCTCCGCAGAACTACGAGCGTACCGACAATTACCCGTTGGCGACGACGGCGAGGGTTCGCTCGTCTTTGACCCATACTCCACGTTGAGCAAGCGTTTCGATGAGTCGATCTGCTCCCTTAGCGATATGTTGCTCCATCAGTGAACGCGCCCGAGAGGCGTCGCCTGCCCTCAAAGCCTCAACGACCATAGGGTGTTCGACTCGGCAGGCGGTGACCTGACCTTCGATGGTGGCGTAAAAACGGTTCGGAAGGTGTTTCACCACGGAACTCAGGAGAAGGGCAAGGCGGTGAGAGTCTGCAGTCAAGTTGATCTCGCGATGATAGGCATGCCCCAGGTCGGCAATTGCTCGGCGATTATTCTCCCTGACTGCCGCTTCGTACGACCCGAGTAAGTCTTCCAGCCGTTCGATGCCCTCGGGGGTAATCTTCTCCGCCGCCCTCGCAGCCAGCTCACCGCCAAGCTGAGCCTGAGCCCAGAAAAGATCCCGCACATCTTGCGGCGTAAAGGGAGCCACGACGAATCCACGACGCGGAACCAGTCTTACAAAGCCTTCACTGCGGAGCAACAGCAGGCCTTCCCGAACCGGGGTGTTGCTGACTCCAACGGCCTCGGCGAGGGGTTCCATGCGGAGAAACTCGCCGGGTTTAACGGTGCCCGACACGATGAGCTCACGCACATAGGAAGCGACTTCCTCAGGCAGCGCCCGGCGCTTGGATGTACGCTCTGGCCACGAAATGAGAAGAGGGGCAGACATGTGCATTCTCCTGAGCCATAGTAAATATTATCCTTAGTATAAAGCATGCGGCTTGGGTGGAGCAGCGAGAGTAGTCATTCGCGCTCGACCTAAGCAACAGGAGCGGACTTGTGCGACACGTTGGACTCGGCAACCTGCCCCCGGTGGCCCCCCAGCGGCGCCACAGCCCCTCCTGTTGCAACGACCACTAGATGCCACGCCCGCGAAACGGCTCACTTTTCGACCATCGCTGTCAACATGATCGTGATATAGCGCTCATGAGATTGACGGCGGACAGCAAAAAGCCCTCCATGGGCCAGGAGATGCTTCCTGGGCTTTGAAAGAAGCTTTTTACTCGGGTATCTGATCGGCTTCGTCGACTCCAAGCCGCAACGTCTGCAGCTACGGGCTCCGCAGCGGTGAGCATGGTATCCACAGCTTTTCTCGTGGTTGCCCACGGATAAGGACCGCGCCATTAAGATGCGGAAGCAGCCGCGGTTCCTTCGTCGATCAGGAGTTGGCACTGCACTGCCTTCATGACCAAGTCGAAGTCCTCATAACTCCTACGACCTGGACCTAGCGGACGATTGGCGGGGCAGGCCCGAGGACGTATTGTTTAGGACTGGACAGCGAGCTGCTTTATCGAAACGCCCGGAACGCGTTCTGTTAGCAATCTGGTGGATGTGTTGCCCGGCCCAATGGCTCCCGGTTGTGTGCGGAAGAAGAAAGCTACCACCAAACCCCCGATGTTCAAGAGGAGCTTCCCTGCGCGGAAGCGCGAAAACGCCTCCTCGATCTTGGTACTGAGGTCGTTGGTGTCGGCGGCACGTGTCGATCGCGGTAAATGATAGGAACTCGTCCGCCCCGCCCGAGCTGGAGGACTACTGGCCCGCAACGAGGTTCAAGTAGTCATGAGCGAATTCTGTGTAAGCTGCCACCCCTCGGCGGACATAATAAGACACCACAGCGAAGCCGGTCGCCAGCACCTTGGCGCAAAGACTTCGACCTCTGAACCGTCCATTGGCGTTGGCCGTTGGTGAGGAGGTTGCATAGCCCTTGCCCCACGAGTTCCCAACCCGTGCGCCGCGCTTTCCACTCTTTTGTGATGCGAGCGGTTTGTCGTTTCCGCGGTTGGTGCCTTGAATCCTCTTCATGGCGCTGTTATGCCTTGGCGTCTGCCCAGTCGAGGTTGGAGTTGCGTGTC
>NZ_JBFBKY010000056.1:0-5783 GCF_040702335.1 Pseudarthrobacter sp. NPDC080039
GATTTCGGCCAAGAGGGCCCGTCCTTTCAAGGGTAAAACCGCAGGTCAACCCTAGTTAGAGACCGGCCCCTTACACACTCTATGAAACACGCTCTTCACCGGAGCACCCCCAGCAGATACTTCTGGCCCTGTGCTGCCCCACGCACTCCCCGTCGCGAACTTGCGATAACTGGAGTAGTCCGGCCGCACCGCCTGCGCAGGTTCGGCCGATCAATATCAGGAGATGCTGGGGGCTCCCAGCCCGGACAACAAGTCCAGGCTGCAGAAAACATGCACCCTGAAGTGAGTTTTCCATGAAAAACATTACGCGCGCCCGATGGGGCGCTGGTTTGGCCTGTCTGGCGTTAGTCATGTCCGGGGCTACCGGAGCACAAGCAAATTTGACGGGCAGCACCTTTGAAGGCAATGACGGCAACCTCGTCGTCAACACCCCGGGTAATACGGACTGGGCAAACGTCGCGGGCCGGAACACCGGTATCGACAAGCCGACGGGACAGACTGACAATTCGTTCGGCCAAGGCACCAAGGAAGACAACGCCAGCGTTACGGTCGTCACCGGCGCCATCCCGCCCAACAAGAACGACCTGACCCGGTTCTACGAGGCCTCGGAACAGGCAGGACCGGACAACGACATCTTCCTGTACCTAGGCTGGGAACGGCTGGTCAACATCGGCAACGCCAACCTGGACTTTGAGATCAACCAAAAGACCACCTCGGGGTTTACGACGACCGCTACCGGACCTGTGACCCTGAACCGAACTGCCGGCGACTTGCTGGTTAACTACGATTTCGGCGGCAGCGGCACGCCTACGCTGGGACTCAATTTCTGGCTCACCAGCGCAGCTGGTAACACCGTGAGCCAATGCTTCTCCGCTAACGCCCTGCCGTGCTGGGGCAAGCACCTCGACCTCACGGGCAACGCGGAAGGCGCCGTCAACTCTGGAACTGTCTCGGAACCGATTGCAGGCGGAACACTGGGGGCAGGCCTGTTCGGTGAAGCCTCAATCAACCTGACCAAGGCCGGCGTCTTCCCTGCGGGTGTTTGCGAAGCGTTCGGCAGTGCGTTCGTCAAGAGCCGTTCCTCATCCTCGTTTACCGCGGAAGTGAAGGACTTTATCGCGCCAATCGGCGTCAACATCAGCAACTGCGGCAGCATCACCATCAACAAGGTGACGACGAACGAACCCGTTCCCGGTACCCAGTCCTTCGACTACACAACCTCCTCGAACCTGACCGGGTTCTCGCTCGTTAACGGCGGCTCGAAGAACTTCCCGAATCTGGTGTCGGGAACCTACACGGTGACAGAAGGCGCCCAGACTGCCCCATGGAGCTTCGTCTCCCTGATCTGTGACACCACAACAGGAGTGACCATCACAGGCCAACAGGTATCAATCGCGCTCGGCAATGCCCAGAACGTAACCTGCACTTACACGAACACTTTCACAAAGGCGCAACCGTCCGTTTCCACCACCCAAGACCTGATTCCGAATGACAACTTCATCCTCTCGGGTGGACTCGGGACAGTAACGGGAACTATCATCTTCAACCTCTACGCACCGAGTGACGCCACCTGCGCGGGCACCCCGGCGCTCACGCAAACGAAGACCGTCAGCGGCAACGGGACGTACAGCACCACTAACACCACGTTCCACGCCACCACGGCCGGCACGTGGCGGTGGGCATCCAGCTACTCCGGTGACGCCTCCAACCAATCCGCTACCTCCGCGTGCGGCGTTGAGCAATTCACCATCGTGAACACTGCGCCCTAGCCCAGAAACCCTATGGCGGTAAATAAGTCGAGGCCCCGCCGCGCTGCGGCGGGGCCTCCTTCCCTGCCTCGTCTTCGCGTGAAACCCAGCCGCCCACCGCCCCGCCGACAATCGCCCTGCGCCGCACTGCACCTAAAAGGGAGCAGCACCCGTGGGCACCCGTCCCGGCCACGCCTCCGCCATCGCTCCCGCGATCAGGTCAAATGTGGAGCAATAGAGCAGGACGGCGCGGATGCAGTTAGTTCCTCGCAGCGTTTGTCTCCGGGCGCCAGCTTGTCGCCGGCTATTTCATCGACGTCCTGGAGTCAGCCCTCGACGTGGCGGGCGTCGACCCTGCCGCGGTGCATCTGGAAATTACCGATACAGTGCTGATGGACGAACCCGACCTGCCCAAGGAAACCCTGGAGCGGCTCCGCGAGATCGGTGTCGGTATCTCCATCGATGACTTCGGCACCGGGTATTCATCCCTGAGCTACCTGAAATGGCTCTATGCCCGGACCCTGAAAATCGACAGGGCCTTCATCCAGGAACAGGGGGTCGATCCTCACGGGGAAACAGCGATTGAACTCGTCATGGGCATGACCAAGAGCCTGAAACTCGACGTCATCGCCGAAGGCGTCGAAACACCCACCCAGTTTTCCGAGCTGCGCCGCCTCGGCGTGCGCCTCGCGCAGGGCTACCTGTGGAGCCGGCCACTACCCGGTGAAAAGGTGCCAGCGTGGCTGGCCCGGCCTTCACAACACCGAGAGGGCTCAGCCTCAGTTTTGCCGGAGGAGGGCCCGTCCACCCCCAGCTGGGGTGAACCGGCGGAAGAAGCCGGCAGGGTCTGAACCGCTTCGGTTGTTAGCCGCGGGCCAATGCCGAAGTGACGACCAGTACCGTCACTGTTGCCAGGACGGCAAGCAGGACGTAGCCCCACCACTTCGGGCGCCCGCGATGAGGATTAATGTCGATGTAGGGCACGGCTGATTACTCCGACCGGCCTATTGGCACAGGGTTTTTGCGTTTGCTCCGCCGAATCAGGAGCAGGTGCAGGCAGAACGCCAGCGCCAGTGACGACCCAAGGAAGACCGCGAGGGCGGTGACATAACGGATGAGATCCATGACCGGGTCCCTTTCAATTCAGGCATGACAACCCGCTGATCCTAAACGCCCAGATCGCTCCTTACACAGTCAAGCTCAAGAGGGCCTCCAAAAAAGCTCAAGATTACATCAAGTGACGAACGCTCCTTCCTGACGATTAGTCGCCCGTGAGGAAGAGCGTGCGGGATTCATCGCATGTGGTCCCACTCCAGTGCCCGTTCCATTGCCTGGTAGGAGGCCTCCGCGAGTCTGTGCCGTTGGTTGGTCCTGTAAAGGTCCCCGGCCCACTGAAATTCGTGGGCAGCGTCCCCGTAGCGCGCTTCATTGAACAGCCGCCTGCCGATGTGGTGCCGAGCCAAGGCCTCCCGCGACAGCGAGTGGGCAAGGCGGAGAGCCTCCTCCTGAAGTTGTGCCATATGCCACTGATAGTTCCGCTGATATGCCTGGGCAAGGACCAGCAGAACGCGGAACCGGTCCGGTGCCTCCGCCAGCAGGCGATGTCCTGATGCAATAGCCTCCTCGTCATGGCCGAGCAGCGACAGCAACCACGCCCGTTCAAGCGGCGGGCACTCGACCAACCGTTCCTGAATGGCGACACTGTCCAGGAGAACATCACGCAGGGTTACCGGATCAGTTCGCCATATCTCGGGTTCGCTTTCCGCTGATCCCACTTTCCGGAAGACGCGGGGGCCAGTGAAAGGGGAAGACGTCTTCCTTTTCGGCCGTCCCATGCTCTCATGCTCGGTAAGCAGCGCCGGAAGGCCGAGTCTGCCAAAGTACCGGATTCAGTGCGGCAACAAGGCAGATGGATCAGATTCTTCCTTCCCTTTCACGATGGCTACGGACAGTTGCGGCGGGCCCTTTTACAGCTGTTCGTTGTTCAGGTCCATGGGCATGAGGTTCGGGAACCGGGAGGGCGGTTCCCGGGCCGGGGTGTGAGCCTCGGTCAGTCAGTTAGTTGATGTTTCCAGCCGTTTCAGACCCTTGCGCAGGGAGCTTGCTACGGGTGCGCCCCGCGTGGCCAGGATCAATAACGTGGCAATGTGCCCTGCCGTACTTGTGGGGGTCCGATTCCATGTGATGTGGATTCGGGAGCCGCCATCTGTACCGGGTTTGATCAGGGCGGTGACGTAGCTGCCGGGTGCGCAGAAATTACTCTCGGACACCGTCCAGGTGATGGTGTCGGGAGCTGACCAGTCGTAGTGTTCTTTGGCCCAGATGGGGCCGCCCGGAGCTTTGCTTCCTTCCCTGATGTCCGCGTAAGTTTCTCCCACGTCGTAGACCTCGTACATGGGTGGGAAGATGCCCGGCCAGGTTTCCCGCCGTCCGGGGCTGAAGTCCAGGAGTGCCGCCCGGACCTTCTCGGGCGGTACGCGGCAATCCATATCGAACTCCACTTTGGGCACGTCCGCTCCTTCCACGATGGTTCCAGTGTGACCGTTTTCATCCTCCCCGCAAGGGCTTCCATCAGTTTTCCGGTGGAAGGGTAACCGACGTACCGGTGGCTTCGCAAGGGTGTACCAGCAGCAGGAACCTTGGCTTCGCGGCGGGTTCCGGAGGCACAACGCACCAAGATAGTTGGCGGTGACCTCATGGCGTACCGTGCGGTCGGGCGTGTTTTTGCAGCGTCTAAGTGTTGTGGTGGGCGCCTTTTGGCAGTTTCACGGTGAAGGTGCTGCCGAGGTTTGGTTTGCTGCTCGCGTCGATGGTTCCGCCGTGGTTTTCGACAATGCGTTTGACGATGCCGAGTCCCAGTCCGACTCCCGGTATCGCTGATTCACGGACATCGTTGGACCGGAAATAGCGGGTGAAGATCTTGGGGAGGTCCTCTTCGCTGATCCCGATACCTGTGTCCGTTACCGACAGGAAGGCCGTGTCGGCGGTATCCCATGCCCGGACGGTTACTGTGTCCCCTGGATCGGAGTACTTGGTCGCGTTGGAGAGAAGGTTGTCCAGGACCTGTGTGATCCGCGCGGGGTCAGCCGTGAGCCAGAGTGGTTGGCTTACCTCGTTGATGATGTCCACTCCTCGGTTTTGCGCCCGGGGCTTTGCGGTGGCGACGCACATTCCTATTACATCTTTGAGGTCCATCTTCTGAGGCTGGACGCCCATGGAATCCGATGAGACGGAAAGCAGATCGGAGACCAGGTTTAGGAGTTTCTCGGCGTTGCTCTGGGCTATCCGCAGATAGGCGTTGTGTTGTTCGGGATCATCTTTCGGGTCATCCAGAACGATGTCGAGATAGCCGAGGATGGACATCAGGGGTGTGCGGAATTCGTGAGAGATGTTGGCGACGAAGTCGTCTTTTAGGGCCAAGGCGTTGACGTAATCGGTGACGTCGCTGAAGGCGAGGACTGATCCTGCGAAGTTACCGTCTTTGTCCTTCATCGGTCTCGCCGTCGAGGACAGAACGCGCTGGTTTGCCAGTGTGCCCATTCGAACGACGTAATCGGAGAAAGACTGGCCAAGGGTCGCCCGGGCGACCGGACGGTGTTCGGTGGGAACGGGTGTGGTGCCATTGCTCGACAGGATGTTCAGTTCATGTTCCCCGGAGGACGGGTCACCGGTCGGGGAGGCGAATGAACGGTTTCGGCGCTGCTGCTGGTTCATGAGAACGTCTTTGCCGGTGGCATCCACGGCTTGGACCCCGACACCGATGATGTCGAGCATTGTGTCCAGCAGGCGTTGCCGCTCAAGGCTTTCCCGGTAGGCCATGCGCAGTTCCGCGTCTTTGAGTTTCAACCTGGTGTCCTGGACGGCGAGGCTGCTGACCAGAATGTGCACGGCGCCACCGATTACGGTCATGATCGCCGGCAGCAGGAAAGGTCGTGCTATATCAGCAGCGGACGCCGACGGGCCGCCGAGCAGTGGGAGTCCGGCGACCAGGCCGCTCGCAACGAAGCTGAGGGCCACGCCCGTGCGCCCGAGCCG
>NZ_JBFBKY010000057.1:0-1861 GCF_040702335.1 Pseudarthrobacter sp. NPDC080039
TGTGTCTGTTGTTTGAGAACTCAATAGTGTGCCAAGTTTGTTGATACCGATTATGTATGTAATTGGTTGAATTTGCCGAATCGTGCCGCCCCTGTGGTATTGGTTTGGTGTTTTTGGCTGGTTTCAAATTTTGTGCAGCCTGGTTCCGCGTTATTTCCGTGGTTCTTGGTTGTGTCTGTTTTTGTTTTACTTCAACGGAGAGTTTGATCCTGGCTCAGGATGAACGCTGGCGGCGTGCTTAACACATGCAAGTCGAACGATGAACCGGTGCTTGCACTGGGGATTAGTGGCGAACGGGTGAGTAACACGTGAGTAACCTGCCCTTGACTCTGGGATAAGCCTGGGAAACTGGGTCTAATACCGGATATGACCTTCCATCGCATGGTGGTTGGTGGAAAGCTTTTGTGGTTTTGGATGGACTCGCGGCCTATCAGCTTGTTGGTGGGGTAATGGCCTACCAAGGCGACGACGGGTAGCCGGCCTGAGAGGGTGACCGGCCACACTGGGACTGAGACACGGCCCAGACTCCTACGGGAGGCAGCAGTGGGGAATATTGCACAATGGGCGCAAGCCTGATGCAGCGACGCCGCGTGAGGGATGACGGCCTTCGGGTTGTAAACCTCTTTCAGTAGGGAAGAAGCGTAAGTGACGGTACCTGCAGAAGAAGCGCCGGCTAACTACGTGCCAGCAGCCGCGGTAATACGTAGGGCGCAAGCGTTATCCGGAATTATTGGGCGTAAAGAGCTCGTAGGCGGTTTGTCGCGTCTGCCGTGAAAGTCCGGGGCTCAACTCCGGATCTGCGGTGGGTACGGGCAGACTAGAGTGATGTAGGGGAGACTGGAATTCCTGGTGTAGCGGTGAAATGCGCAGATATCAGGAGGAACACCGATGGCGAAGGCAGGTCTCTGGGCATTAACTGACGCTGAGGAGCGAAAGCATGGGGAGCGAACAGGATTAGATACCCTGGTAGTCCATGCCGTAAACGTTGGGCACTAGGTGTGGGGGACATTCCACGTTTTCCGCGCCGTAGCTAACGCATTAAGTGCCCCGCCTGGGGAGTACGGCCGCAAGGCTAAAACTCAAAGGAATTGACGGGGGCCCGCACAAGCGGCGGAGCATGCGGATTAATTCGATGCAACGCGAAGAACCTTACCAAGGCTTGACATGAACCAGACCGGGCTGGAAACAGTCCTTCCCCTTTGGGGTTGGTTTACAGGTGGTGCATGGTTGTCGTCAGCTCGTGTCGTGAGATGTTGGGTTAAGTCCCGCAACGAGCGCAACCCTCGTTCTATGTTGCCAGCACGTGATGGTGGGGACTCATAGGAGACTGCCGGGGTCAACTCGGAGGAAGGTGGGGACGACGTCAAATCATCATGCCCCTTATGTCTTGGGCTTCACGCATGCTACAATGGCCGGTACAAAGGGTTGCGATACTGTGAGGTGGAGCTAATCCCAAAAAGCCGGTCTCAGTTCGGATTGGGGTCTGCAACTCGACCCCATGAAGTCGGAGTCGCTAGTAATCGCAGATCAGCAACGCTGCGGTGAATACGTTCCCGGGCCTTGTACACACCGCCCGTCAAGTCACGAAAGTTGGTAACACCCGAAGCCGGTGGCCTAACCCCTTGTGGGAGGGAGCTGTCGAAGGTGGGACTGGCGATTGGGACTAAGTCGTAACAAGGTAGCCGTACCGGAAGGTGCGGCTGGATCACCTCCTTTCTAAGGAGCACCTACAACTATCCATCACGAACGCATGTTGGTGGTGTGGTGTTGTCAGGAGTAACAGCCCGTTGCACGGACGCTCGTTTCGTGGCGGGTGCTCATGGGTGGAATATCAACAAATAGGTGCCTGGTGGCACGGATC
>NZ_JBFBKY010000057.1:1957-5239 GCF_040702335.1 Pseudarthrobacter sp. NPDC080039
CCTTTTTGGTGTGGTTGGTTTTCGTGGTTCTCTCGAAAATGTTTTTGATCTTTGTGGTCAAGTTTTTAAGAGCACACGGTGGATGCCTTGGCATTAGGAGCCGAAGAAGGACGTAGGAATCTGCGATAAGCCTGGGGGAGTCGATAACCGGACTGTGATCCCAGGGTGTCCGAATGGGGAAACCCCGCTGAGCGCGCGAGTGACTCAGTGACCCGTACCTGAACACATAGGGTGCGTGGGGGGAACGCGGGGAAGTGAAACATCTCAGTACCCGCAGGAAGAGAAAACAATAGTGATTCCGTTAGTAGTGGCGAGCGAACGCGGATCAGGCTAAACCGTTCCATGTGTGATAGCCGGCGGGCGTTGCATGGTCGGGGTTGTGGGACTTTCCATACCAGTTCTGCCGGGCTGGTGGGGTGTGATGTGCGCGCATAGGTGAACGGTTTTGAAAGGCCGGCCAGAGAGGGTGTTAGTCCCGTAACCGTAATGTGTTTGTACCGCCTGTGAGAGTATCCCAAGTAGTACGGGGCCCGAGAAATCCCGTGCGAATCTGTCAGGACCACCTGATAAGCCTAAATACTCCCTAATGACCGATAGCGGACCAGTACCGTGAGGGAAAGGTGAAAAGTACCCCGGGAGGGGAGTGAAACAGTACCTGAAACCGTGTGCTTACAATCCGTCGGAGCCAGTCTGATTCTGGTGACGGCGTGCCTTTTGAAGAATGAGCCTGCGAGTTAGTGTTACGTCGCGAGGTTAACCCGTGTGGGGCAGCCGTAGCGAAAGCGAGTCTGAATAGGGCGTGTGAGTGGCGTGATCTAGACCCGAAGCGAAGTGATCTACCCATGGCCAGGTTGAAGCGACGGTAAGACGTCGTGGAGGACCGAACCCACTTCAGTTGAAAATGGAGGGGATGAGCTGTGGGTAGGGGTGAAAGGCCAATCAAACTTCGTGATAGCTGGTTCTCCCCGAAATGCATTTAGGTGCAGCGTTGCGTGTTTCTTGCTGGAGGTAGAGCTACTGGATGGCTAATGGGCCCTACAAGGTTACTGACGTCAGCCAAACTCCGAATGCCGGTAAGTGAGAGCGCAGCAGTGAGACTGTGGGGGATAAGCTTCATAGTCGAGAGGGAAACAGCCCAGACCACCAACTAAGGCCCCTAAGCGTGTGCTAAGTGGGAAAGGATGTGGAGTTGCCCAGACAACCAGGAGGTTGGCTTAGAAGCAGCCACCCTTAAAAGAGTGCGTAATAGCTCACTGGTCAAGTGATTCCGCGCCGACAATGTAGCGGGGCTCAAGTACACCGCCGAAGTTGTGGCATTCACATATGTTCCTAGCCTTCGTGGTTCAGGAGTGTGGATGGGTAGGGGAGCGTCGTGTGGGCGGTGAAGTCGCGGTGTAAACCAGCGGTGGAGCCTACACGAGTGAGAATGCAGGCATGAGTAGCGAAAGACGGGTGAGAAACCCGTCCGCCGAATGATCAAGGGTTCCAGGGTCAAGCTAATCTGCCCTGGGTAAGTCGGGACCTAAGGCGAGGCCGACAGGCGTAGTCGATGGACAACGGGTTGATATTCCCGTACCGGCGAAAAACCGCCCATGCTGAGCGGGGGATACTAACTGCCCGAAACCTGCCCGATCGCCCTTGTGGTGTGAGGGTTTTGGTGGAGCGCAGGGCCTGATCCCGGGAGGCAAGCGTATTAACAGGTGTGACGCAGGAAGGTAGCCGAGCCGGGCGATGGTTGTCCCGGTCTAAGGATGTAGGGCGAGTGGTAGGCAAATCCGCCACTCATATGGCCTGAGATCTGATGGGACCCCCGTTTGGGGGGATTTGGTGATCCTATGCTGCCGAGAAAAGCATCGACGCGAGGTTTTAGCCGCCCGTACCCCAAACCGACACAGGTGATCAGGTAGAGAATACCAAGGCGATCGAGAGAATTATGGTTAAGGAACTCGGCAAAATGCCCCCGTAACTTCGGGAGAAGGGGGGCCCCAACCTTGAACACCACTTGCTGGTGGGAGGGGATCGGGGCCGCAGAGACCAGGGGGAAGCGACTGTTTACTAAAAACACAGGTCCGTGCGAAGTCGCAAGACGATGTATACGGACTGACTCCTGCCCGGTGCTGGAAGGTTAAGAGGACCGGTTAGCCTCACGGCGAAGCTGAGAATTTAAGCCCCAGTAAACGGCGGTGGTAACTATAACCATCCTAAGGTAGCGAAATTCCTTGTCGGGTAAGTTCCGACCTGCACGAATGGAGTAACGACTTCCCCGCTGTCTCAACCATAAACTCGGCGAAATTGCAGTACGAGTAAAGATGCTCGTTACGCGCAGCAGGACGGAAAGACCCCGAGACCTTTACTATAGTTTGGTATTGGTGTTCGGAGTGGCTTGTGTAGGATAGGTGGGAGACGTTGAAGCCTGGACGCCAGTTCGGGTGGAGTCATCGTTGAAATACCACTCTGGTCACTTTGGACATCTAACTTCGGCCCGTAATCCGGGTCAGGGACAGTGCCTGATGGGTAGTTTAACTGGGGCGGTTGCCTCCTAAAAAGTAACGGAGGCGCCCAAAGGTTCCCTCAGCCTGGTTGGCAATCAGGTGTCGAGTGTAAGTGCACAAGGGAGCTTGACTGTGAGAGAGACATCTCGAGCAGGGACGAAAGTCGGGACTAGTGATCCGGCGGTACATTGTGGAATGGCCGTCGCTCAACGGATAAAAGGTACCTCGGGGATAACAGGCTGATCTTGCCCAAGAGTCCATATCGACGGCATGGTTTGGCACCTCGATGTCGGCTCGTCGCATCCTGGGGCTGGAGTAGGTCCCAAGGGTTGGGCTGTTCGCCCATTAAAGCGGTACGCGAGCTGGGTTTAGAACGTCGTGAGACAGTTCGGTCCCTATCCGCTGCGCGCGCAGGAAATTTGAGAAGGGCTGTCCTTAGTACGAGAGGACCGGGACGGACGAACCTCTGGTGTGTCAGTTGTACTGCCAAGTGCACCGCTGATTAGCTACGTTCGGATGGGATAACCGCTGAAAGCATCTAAGCGGGAAGCTCGCTTCAAGATGAGATTTCCATACACTTTATGTGTGAGAGGCCCCCAGCCAGACCACTGGGTTGATAGGCCGGATGTGGAAGCGAGGACTAACGACTCGTGAAGCTGACCGGTACTAATAGGCCAACAACTTACACCACACAGAAACACATTCTGCTTGCGTCCACTATGTGGTTCCCAACCAACAACCCGTTGGCGGAACCAAACAACTGAATAACAACACCACCATGCTGCCCCCC
>NZ_JBFBKY010000058.1:0-5202 GCF_040702335.1 Pseudarthrobacter sp. NPDC080039
GTGATGGTGCTGATCCATCGGTTCGTTCCTTTCATGCGGAGCAGCGCCTATGCTGCCCGCTGGCTTGGCCAGACACCGCGGAGGCGGACGCCCAGGCTCCTAGCTCCGTTGACAACAAAGGTGTTGCTCTAGTCGTCGTCTGAGTGCGGCACGTCGCGGCCCTCGCTAAACGTCTGCCAATCAGGGAAACGGGGGGAGCGCCAGTCTTACACGCCCTGCAATCTCCGATCAGTTGCACGATGCCAAGCATCATATATCTCATATAGTCTGTCAACCCCTGCGAAAAGACGGTGGTTGTCGACGATTCGGGGGAGCTCAGCGTGGGAGCGGTAAGGATGGGTGGTCTTGGTTACCGTCGCCCAGGGAATCGAGTCGGCCAGTGCGAACGGCGGTGCGCGGCGGACGCGTCGTAGTCCGTGAGATTGATCAGCTGGCAGCCGAAGGCATGGTCGAGACCTCGAACGCCGCGCGAGTGCGATCGCCGCAGATCCTGGCCGCGCTGAGGAAGTGGACCGGCTGTGGCAACACGCCATCCTCGACGCGACCTGAATTTCAAACTCCCGAACTAAGAAAATGAGCCAAGGCAGAGGATCCGGAACTACGCCTCAACGACTTCACGTGAGGGGGTTCCGGCAACGAGCATCTTCGCAGCACCCGTTCTGATGTCGTCGCGGATTGGAGCGAGCTTCCGAATGACTGGATGTCGGTCGCGCTCACCCTACAAAGGAGCTTTGCTCGCAAATCGGTGAGGGCGTGGCTTTACAAAACTCTTCGCTCTGCACCTTCCACTTCACTGCCGTCACTTGTTCGGTGGCTCATCCTGCTTGACGTCAGAGGTGGGGTTTCTTGGAGGCTCGGCTGAAACCATCAAAGCGACGATTGTTGCTGGCTCATTCCCCCGATTGCTCCAGGCATGCACAGTGCCGCGCTGAACAAAGGTGTCGCCGGGCCTTAAGCAGACCTCCTCGCTCTCGAGAACGGCCCACAGTTCCCCGGAAAGCACGGTCAGGATGTCAACAGTTCTTGTGAAGTGCATGCCCGGGATGCCACCAGCCTCCTCCGCCGGAACAGTTCCGGCAAGCTGGCCATTCGCATCACTGTAACCCTGGGACCGATCCCACTCCGAATCCGGCGGGAAGGTAACAACACGATAGACAAACCCTCCTTCCGGGGGGTCCGTTATGACATTTTCCGACAGTCCAGAGGTCGCGTCGAAGGTGGTAGGGAGTGACGCGAAGCGCCAGATATCACATTTAGTGTTCCCAGGAGTTGCGAGCCTCGTCCGAGTGTACTCGTCGGAAACGACACAAGACCTGCCGTCTGCGCCTACCCCGCTCACTACGCGACGCGCTTGAGCGTCAAGATGACTATTTCCCATTGGTGATCCCCTCACAAGTTTCCTTGGATCGGCTGCCGGCCGGACATGAAGCCCGCTTTTCACGTGTTGCGCTCACCCCGCAACCGTTATTATATATCCAACATAAAATGGCGTTGTTTGAACCGTTTGCGGGTGCTACTCACCGTGGGTGCGTCGGCAGAAATCAGCTCTTGGCGCAAGCTCACGTGATACCTCTTCAGCGCGCGGGTCCGATGGCAAACGAGGGGCACGAACGTTCGAGAAGACACGCCCAAGTCTGAAGTCGTTCCTATAACCCGTCCGTCAAAGAGATCGAAAGGCAGGGCTTAGTTACGACGATTTGGTGAAGGACAAGATGTGGCTCATAAAGGGCGCGCTTGGAGGGGTGCGGCACTTGAGCGGATGAACGTTTGATCGTGTCTTTCGCGACAGAGGTTCCATGAGCGCGGCTGAGGCGGCCATAGAAGCAAGGGCGATTGAAAACGAGTGGACCGTCAGTCCACAGTGACTCCTGATGAAGTTGAGGTAAATAAATGCATGTAGGTTATATCGGACTCGGCAACATGGGTGGTGCTCTTGCAGCAAAGCTTCAGGAGTCCCGACAGCTCGTTGTGTTCGACCTGGACGCTGGGGCAGTCGGCAAGTTCGTGGAGCTTGGATCCGTTGCGGCAGGCTCTCTCGAAGAGCTGGCGCAGACTTGCGGGGTGATCTTCCTATGCCTGCCGACCTCGGACCATGTTCGGTCTGTACTGTACGGGCGCGGTGGAGAGGACGGGCTGGCTGCATCTCTTCGTCCTGGCACGGTTCTCGTGGACCAGACGTCAGGCGATCCAGTCATAACGAAGCAATTCGCGCGGGATCTCGCGGAGAAAAAGGTGGCACTCGTCGACGCCCCCGTGAGCGGTGGAATCGCGGGTGCCCGTGCGGGAACGATTTCGATCATGGTGGGCGCCGATCCTGCGGCGTACGAATTGGTACTGCCCATCTTAAATGAAATTTCGCCTAATGTCGTCTACGCAGGCGAAACGGGCAGCGGTCACGTCATGAAACTGGTGAACAACCTGATTTCCGGCGTACAGCGACTTCTCACTTTCGAGGGCGTCGCCCTCGCCGCCAAGAACGGCGTCGATCCGGAGCGTGCCCTCGATATCCTCATGGGCGGTGGGGCTCGCAATTCCTATATGGAGAAGATCTTTGCGCCTCGCGTACTGAAGGGAGATCTGAATCCTGGATTCACGCTCGCATTGGCGCACAAAGACATGCGCCTGGCATGCGATCTTGCCCGCGCCTCGGGAACGCCAGTGTTCTTCGGCGGAGTCGCGCGGGAACTCCTCCAAGTATTCATGGCGGAAAACGGCGCGGATGCCCAGGTGGATACTGCGGCTCTGATCGTCGACCGATGGGCTGGTACTCAGGTGGTACCTCTATAGCAGCCGGTGTTGCCTGCCCGGCAGAACTCGGGGGCGGTCACCATCCTGGTGTCCGCCCCCGATACTTATGCCGTGCTCAGTGCGTCTCGCAGGCGGCCTTGTACTGGGCATCGTCGACCGGCTCAAGCCACGTTGTGCCGGCGGACGAAGCGTTCGCTACGACGATTGCGATGTGCTCCATAAAGGCATCAGGAAGCGATCCATGCCAGTGCTCTTCACCGGCTGCGCAGGAGACGGTATCCCCTGCTCGTCCGCGAAGGATCTTGCCATCCCGTGTTCCCACAATTGCGGTTCCCTCAAGAATATGGAGAGTTTGACCATTGTTATGCACGTGCCAATTGGTTCGGGAGCCCGGAAGGAAACGGGTGAGCGCAGCGGCGAGGTAGGGGGGGCTTTCTGGTGAGGCGAGCGTCCGGGAATAGACGTCCCCGATAAACCTGTCGCTCGGGCTCTTAAGGGTTGGGGTCGGGGAAACGAGTTCCATTAGATTCTCTTCCTTCATACCTAGTGCGATCGCATATAATGCATAATATAGCTTACGAACTTCAGTCTCTTGCCTCTCTTTGGATCGAATACGCGCCCGTCGTCCCGATTGACTCCCCTGGTTCCGCCAAGGGGGTCGGCGCCCATCCCATGAGACACGCCAAGGATATACGTATATTATATTAAAAGTATGTACTACCGATGACCCCTTAGGTTCCTGCGATATTCGCGACCTGAAGGACGTGCACAGAGGAGATTTCGGTGGTCCGAACCAGGGAAGCGAAGGTCAGATAGATGGTTGATAGTCTTGCACCGCTCGAACTCGCAAGCCTGCTTGATGTAGGAATGACAGGCAATGGGAGGCGCATTCCGGCAGAACAGACGTTCCCGCTCCTGAACCCCGCCACAAGCGAGGAGTTTGCTCAGGTGCCCGCGATCAGCGAAGGCCAATTAGACGCGGTAATGTCTGCGGCTTCGGAGGCCGTCACCGCTTGGAGCGCGAACGAGAGCGTTCGACGCGCCGCGATGCACCGCGCTGCAGATCTACTAGAAGGACATGCGTCCGAGATCGCAACGCTGCTGACCGCCGAGCAGGGTAAGGTGTTCCGGGAGGCCGTCTCCGAGGTCATGACAGGTGTTGTTTGGCTCCGTTGGTATGCGGATCTCGAGATCAAGCCGACGATCCTGCAAGACGACGAGGAAGTGCGGATTGCGGTTTACCGTCGCCCGTTGGGGGTCGCCGCTCTGATTATCCCCTGGAACTTCCCGATTCAGACGGCTTTGAAGAAGCTCGCGCAGGCTCTCCGACCGGGGAATACAGCCATCGTGAAGCCCGCTTCGGACACGCCATTGGCGACGTTGCGCATGGTGGAGATCTTGCAAGAAGCCTTCCCCCCTGGCGTGCTCAGTGCGGTCAGCGGTCGATCGGGTTTGGGCGATTGGCTGACGAAACATCCGAAGACCGCCAAGATCAGTTTCACCGGGTCCACCGAAGTGGGCAAAATCGTTGCGGCCGCGGCCGTGAATGACCTCAAGCGTGTCACCCTCGAGCTGGGGGGCAATGACGCGGCGATCGTACTCGACGACGCCGATCCCCAGGCCACTGCCGCGCGGATCTATGCGCGCGCGTTTATGAATAGCGGCCAGATCTGCGCCACGGTCAAGCGAGTGTACGTGCACGAGTCCCTTTTCGACCAAGTAGTCGAGGAACTGGTGCGGCACGCGGAGCGTGCTGTGGTTGGGGATGGGCGCGATCCGAAGACGGAGCACGGCCCGCTCACCAACGCGGCCCAGCTCCGTTTCGTCACCGAGTTGGTCGATGACGCTGTCGCTCACGGGGCGAACTTGCTGACCGGTGGGCGGGTCGAAGGCCCGGGGTACTTCTACCGCCCAGCTATCGTAACGGGCGTTACGGACGAAATGCGACTCGTGCGTGAGGAGCAGTTTGGACCCGTGCTGCCGATCCTGTCGTATAGCGATGTGGATGACGCGATACGAGAAGCGAACGACTCGGAGTTCGGGCTAGGCGGCTCCGTGTGGAGTGCGGATGTCGGCCGGGCTGAGGCTATCGCGCAACGCCTCGAGACGGGCACCGTATGGATTAACGACCACGCTGCTACAAGGGTCAATCAGCCGTTTGCGGGTGCCAAATGGAGTGGCATCGGCGTGGAGAACGCAGTCGAGGGCATGGAGCAGTTCACGCAGGTGCACACGGTTCAAACCTTCCGAGGGTAGAAGTTGCGTTGAATGCGGTTCGGGCACACGGTTGCGGTCAGAAGGGTGACGGCCTGGGGTCCTTAGGCATCGCTTCGCTTTTCTCGCTCCGGAATCAGCGAGAGTGGTTGGGTCCCCGGTAAGGAGTCCAGTGTTTGTGTGAGTTTCGTGTCCGAGAATGGGCACAGGAGGAAATTCACGAATCATGGCACGCAGACA
>NZ_JBFBKY010000059.1:0-4573 GCF_040702335.1 Pseudarthrobacter sp. NPDC080039
GAAGCCAGTGGGCTTCAGCGTCAACGGCGACGGCGGCGCAACCTACCCGGCCCCCGTCGTCGCCCAGCAACGACCTCTCCGCAGGGGAACCCGCCACTTCAGACTTCCCGAGAGCGGCTGCAAAGGAGGATGCAAATGGCTGGAATCACCTCAGAGCTCGACAAAGAATGGATCTCGGTCCCCCGGCCATAGACTCGGGGGCCGAAGCCAGCGGCGCTCACGGCATGTGTGTCGCCCTGGTCACGAGCACGAGCACGAGCACGAGCACGAGCACGAGCACGATCCGATCCTTAGCTGCTGGGCGAGCCAGCGGCCGCTCAGCACGGCGCTGCTGTTGCCCAAGGCCACGGGCTGCCTCAGGTCGCTTAGTTCGTGGTTGGATTGGAGTGGCTGGTGCGCCAGGTGTGTTGTGGTTCGAAGCCCAGCAGCCGCCGGGCCTTGTCGATGGAGAGCATGGTCTCGTGTTCGCCCAAATCCTTGACCACTTTCACGTTCGGGTAGACCTCCGCCGCGAGGCTGGCACTGGACCGGTTCATGACCGTGTCCGCGTTGGCGATGATGAAGGCTTCAAACCCCGGTTTGCCGTTCTCCAGTGCCCGGAGTACGGCCTGCGCGCCGTCCCGGCCGTCGATGTAGGCCCACAGGTTCCATTTGCGCAGCATGGCGTCGTCATCGAACGAAGGGAAGGCGTCGTAGTCTTCCGGATCCATCACGTTGGAGAACCGCAGCCCAACAATGCTCAGTTCCGGGTCCCAGCGCGTCATCTCGATGGCCATCTGCTCCTCCAGACGTTTCACGAGGGAATACGTGGTTTCCGGCCGGGGCGGGTACTCCTCGTCCACCGGAATATAGGGCGGGTCGACGTCGAACGGTGTGCCCAGGACAGTCTCACTGGAGGCGTACACCACCTTCTTGATCCCAGCCCGGCGCGCCGCCTGAAACACGTTGTACGTGGAGAGCATGTTGTTTTCAAACGTCGCGGCGTCCGGCGAAAGTCCCGGGGCAGGGATCGCGCCTAAATGGACGATGGCGTCGAAGCCCGTGTGCCGGCGGTCCACGCCCAGGAGCGCATCTACGACCTGGCCGTAGTCCCGCAGGTCCACCACCACCAGACCGGGGTTTCGTTCACCGGTCCGGTCCAGGTTCAGCACCTGGTGGCCCTCTTCCGTAAGGTGCCGCACCACGTGCCGGCCCAGCTTGCCGCTTCCACCCGTCACCGCAATTTTCATCAGTACTCTCCTCGACATTGTTCGACTGTTCCGAGCCGCACCGGGCTGAGAACCACCGCCGTGGATCCTGGCCACGCTGATCGGGCCAGGCATCACCAGCCCAAACCTAGACCGCAGGCGGTCGCTGGCGCGTGGCCCTGTCAGTTCTAGGACAACCGGACCTACCACCGCCAACAGCAACGTGTCGCCCGTGAGGGCATCCTGGACTCCCAGCTTGTTCACAGCCTCCGTGGACACAGCCCCGGCGGACGTCCGCTTGGCCCTCACGGGTCTACGCCTCGGCACTGTCCCTGTCGCCTATGGTCTCCAGGCACTGGTCTCTCTGGCAGGCCGCACGCGTGGAGGACGCCCTGATGGAGGACGCCAGGCGCCGTGACAAGGAAGATTTGGTGGCCGAGGTTGTCGAGGCTCTGCTCGCCAGGACCAATGTAGAACGGGCCATGCCCGTTTACGGGACGGCTGAAGACTGAGGCCGAACGCTGACCAGCCATCCCGAGATCCTTACAGCCCGGTAGTACGGCCCACTGCGTCGCGGCACAGACGATTGAGGTATCCGGCCAGGGTGGTAATCCGTAAACGGCCGTCGCTGATCACCGACTCTCCACGTCGGGTCATGGCCATCGCCCCATCCAGTGGGACCTCTGACAGCAGTGTTGCCTGTCTGAGCTGCTGGTGCCAGGGTGGGTGTTTCTCCGGACGGGTCGTCCAAGGCGTCCCGATCTTCTCATGGTGCCCGGAAGGTGCAAGCAATATCCGTAGCCTGTGGACTTCCGGAAGGTTTCATGACGAGGCGTTGTGACCAGGGTGAACCTTCCGCCGGAGCCGCCCGGAAACAGAAGGCAAAGTGATCCCTTGCCGGCAAAAATCCTCCGGGCAAAGAACCCTGATTGTGGGAGTATTGAGGGTCTCAGGGCAATTGGCCGCCCTCACCACGCTTCTGGCTTTGTTTGGGGCAGCAAAACTCGTCCTCGTCCCGATGCGCCGCCGTGTGAGTCGTATGGAAAAGTGAAGGATCGGCGGACCAATGCCGATATCTTGTTCGTCGGAGCTTTCGCTCGTCGCATCCCCGGCATGACACCACTAACGCTGCAGCGCCACGGGGCGGAGTCCCGCGAAGGAGGAGAATGTTGAACCAAGTGTTCGTAGGGCCGTCTTCGAAATCCTGGATATAACGGTTGAAAGCTGAGGAACCTCCGATGTCAGATATTAATTCCCCGGTCCGGAGCCGCGGCCCGAAAGCCCCGGAGGGGGCTTCTCCGCATGCCTGGCGCGCGCTGGTCGTGCTGCTGATCGGGATGTTCATGGCCCTGCTGGACACCACAATCGTGAACGTCGCTTTGCCGACCATCCGGGATAACGTCAACGGCGCCGGTAATCCTCCGGCCGGGGAAGACGTGCTGTCCTGGGTTATTTCGGGCTATGCCCTCGCTTTTGGTCTTGCGCTTATCCCTGCCGGTCGGCTGGGCGACCGGTTCGGCCACAAATGGGTGTTCTTTACGGGGCTCGTCCTTTTTACAGTCGCAAGTCTCGCTTGCGGTTTGGCCCAAACGGACATGCAACTGATTGTATCCAGGGTTGTTCAGGGGTTGGCGGGCGGCATCTTCGTGCCGGCCGTCACGGCCTTCATCCAGATTCTTTTCCCGGGCCGGGTCAGGGGAAAGGCGTTCGCTATCATGGGCGCCGTGATTGGGGTATCGACCGCCCTGGGTCCGATCGTCGGCGGTCTCCTCATCGAGTGGTTCGGTTCAACAAACGGGTGGCGCCTGGTGTTCGGTGTCAACCTTCCCGTCGGCATCATCGCCCTGGCTCTCGCCGTCGTGTTCCTTCCGGGCCGGAAGAGGCTCATGGCGGATGCCGGCCATCCAAGCACGCAAAAGCCGTCCGGGGGTATCGATTGGCTGGGCTTGTTGCTGCTGACCGGGGGCCTCGTGGCAATCCTTGTCCCCCTCATTGAAGGGCAGACTGTCAATTGGTTGCCGTGGACATTCATTGTCCTTGGCGTCGGTGTTGTGCTCATCGTCCTGTTTTCGATGTGGGAAATTTTCTATTCAAAGCGCGGCAGAAGTCCCTTGGTGCCACCCCACCTGTTCAGCCACCCGGCCTTCACGGGCGGGACAATCCTCGCCCTCGTCTACTTCGCCGCGTTCACGAGCATTTTCTTCACCATCTCCCTCCTTTGGCAGGCAGGACTCGGCCACACGGCCCTGGAATCCGGTCTCGTCTCCCTGCCGTTCGCAATTGGCTCCATCGCCGGATCCGCGCAAAGCAACCGGCTGTCCATGCGGCTTGGCCGCACCGTCCTGATCCTGGGCACAGCTTTGGTGACCCTCGGCCTCATGGCAATATGGATCATCCTCCTAAACGTCGACGGCACCGACCTCACCTTCTGGATCCTGATGGCGCCACTGTTCTTCGCAGGACTTGGTAATGGCCTGTTCATTGCACCCAACGCCCAGTTCATCGTTGCGACCGTCCAAAGCCGCGAGGCCGGAGCCGCCAGTGGTGTCATTTCCACCGTGCAGCGCATTGGCAGCGCGATCGGAATCGCCGTCATCGGCAGCGTTCTGTTCAGCGTCGCCAATCTGCCCGCGGTCCGCAGCAAGGCGGACCTGATCGCTGCGTTCATGGACGGCGCAACCAGCGCCATCGGGACCAGCGCCATCTTCGCCGTGATCGCCTTCGTTCTGGTCTTCGCACTCCCCCGCACGGTCTCCTCACACAACGCGGGACACTGATCCCGCGCCATCGTTGAGTCGACCCCCTCTGACGGGGCCCAGCTTCGGCCTCTCACTCCGACCAGTAAGTGTTCTGTGGAGCAGACCCTTGCCGAGCTGCGGTTTGAGGGAAGGACCCTTGCTTCCATCAGTACGCGACGTGCAACTGACGGACGGATACCCACCCCGGTAAAAGGGCGTTCCACACCGAAACAGATCTGCAAGTTCGTGGCTTGAGTCGCCAGGACTGTCATCGCCTTGCCGGTTCCCTTATAGCCTGCCAGAAACTGCCCGGCCCACAAGGGCGGGAGTATCACTGCATTTCGAGCCGGCCTTGGGTAAGCAGCAGACCTGTTGCGACGTTGATGGAGACCGTCTCCGTGGTCTTCTCGTGGTGCCCGGAAAGCGCAAGCAATATCCGTAGCCTGTGAATTTCCGGAAGGTTTCATGACGTGTGGTTGAAACCAGGGTGAACCTTCCGCCGGAGCGTCCGGAAGCAGGAGCCGAAGTGACCCTTTGTCGGTCAGAATCCTCGGGGGGGTGCCTCTATGGTTTTCGTCAAGCCGCTGCGGGGTGGTTTCGTGGTTCCGGCTCCTGGTAGAGGGTTCCGTCTCGGAGCATGGCGAAGAG
>NZ_JBFBKY010000060.1:0-4492 GCF_040702335.1 Pseudarthrobacter sp. NPDC080039
CGGGAGGGTGTGGGAGAGTAGGTCACCGCCGAACACACATTAGGTCGAGGCCCCAACCACACCGGTTGGGGCCTCCCACATTTAACAACCAACCACACCCCCAAACCCCACAAGGCACGGGACAGCCTAGACTTACGGGTTATGACTCCCCGAACCCCTGGCGCCAGGGGCAAGCGCGCCACCATTTTGGATGTGGCCGCCGCAGCAGGCGTGTCGCGCCAGACCGTCACCCGCGCCATGAACGATATGACGGGAATAAGCCGGGAAACCAGGGAGCGTGTCCAAAAGCTCGCAGTGGAAATGGGCTACACCCCCAGCCGCTTTGCCAGGGGACTTGTGCAGGGAGCCCGCATTTCCGTTGGCCTCGCAATCCCGGACCTGACGAATCCTTATTTCCCTGCCTTTGCCTCCAGCGTGGTGGAGGCCGCCACGGAGCGCGAATGGAACGTTGTGGTGGACGACTACGGCCACGGGAGCGGCACCCCCGCGGACGCTGCTGCACGTCTGTCGCCGCACGTGGATGCGCTCATCGGATACCTCGAACCGGACCCCGAGGGGGCGCAGGAATTGTTGGGCCGGCGCCCCGTTGTAGCCTTGGATTCCCCCGGCGCGGGTACCGCAGGCGGCATCGCTTTCGATTATCACTATGCAGCCATGCTGGCCCTTACCCATCTGGCTTCCCGGGGGTGCCGGAAGGTGGCTTACCTGGATTCGGACCAAGGCGGTACCCCAAGCAGTCGCAGCGTTGCTGCAGCTGCCGTGGCGGCCCAGGCCGGCGTCGAGCTCACCCGCATTGAGGCGCAGCCTTCGGCGGCCGCCGCAAGGTCCGCCGTGGCGCAGCTTGCCCAGGCCGGCGGCCGGCCCGACGGCATCCTCGCCTTCAACGATCTGATGGCAGCCGGCGCACTGAAGGCACTGGACGACTTCGGCCTGTCCGTCCCCGGCGACTGCGCCGTAATCGGCATGGACGGGATACCCATGGGGGAACTGCTGACACCTGAACTAACCACCCTGTCACTGGACCTGCGCGGCGTAGGCCGTGCCGCCGTCGGCCTCCTGGAGGGATTGTTGTCCGGTTCAGTCCAGGACCGCAGTCCCGAGGCGTACCTGACGCTCCAGCACCAACTGGTGCTCCGGCAATCGGCCTGACCCCTACTCAAAACGAACGTAAGCGGATACGCTTGACGTAGCCTCGTGAACGTTCACGCACCCACCGCCCAATCCTCCCCACCAAGGAAATCCATGTCTGTACACTCTCCTGCAGCAACGTCCGGTCCCCTCCCTGCCCCTGGACCCGCAGATTCATCCCGCAGGCTTGACGTGCGGGCGGAGGCGGCGGCGGAGCTTGCCTCGCTGGCGCCTGGGCAGGGGATTCTCCCCGCTCGGGCCTACCTGGCGTCGGACGCCGCCAGGCTGTCCCTCAACGGCGAGTGGCAGTTCCGCTTGAGCTCCGGCATCCGGACGGCGCCCGACGACGGGTGGCAGCACGGCGGGCAGTTGTCCGGCTTCAGCGGGCTCCCGGTGCCTTCCAGCTGGAACATGCACGGCCACGGGTCGCCGGCCTACACCAATGTCCAGTTTCCGTTCGCCGTGGAGCCGCCGTTCGTACCGGATGCCAACCCCATTGGTGATCATGTGGTGACCTTCGAGGCCGGCCCCGAGTTCTTCCCGCATGCGCTGCTCCGGTTCGACGGCATCGACTCCGCCGGGACCGTGTGGTTGAACGGAGTGGAGCTCGGCACGACGCGAGGGAGCCGGCTGGCCCACGAATTCGACGTCTCGGACATCCTCGTCCAGGGAACCAACACCCTGGCCGTGCGGGTGGCCCAGTTCTCCGCCGCCAGCTACGTGGAGGACCAGGACATGTGGTGGCTGCCCGGGATCTTCCGCGACGTGACCCTCCAAGCCCGCCCTGTGGATGGCATTGATGACGTCTTCGTCCATGCCGGCTACGTTCCGGCCACGGGGGAAGGCGCCCTCCGCATAGAGGTGACCCGGGCAGGGCAGGCGATTGACGCCGTCGTGCGTGTCCCTGAACTCGGCCTTGAACTGCCTGCGGGGGCGGAGCAGCGGGTTCCAGGGGTGGAGCCCTGGTCCGCCGAGCTTCCCCGGCTCTATGACGCAACGGTCAGCACCCCTGGCGAGACCGTTTCGCTGCAGCTTGGCTTCCGCAGCATCACCATCGAGGACGCCCAGTTCAAGGTGAACGGCCGGCGCATCCTGCTCCGCGGCGTAAACCGCCACGAACACCACCCCAGGCTGGGCCGCGTGGTTCCGCATGATGTGGTGGAGGCGGAGCTGCGGCTGATGAAGCAGCACAACATCAACGCCATCCGGACCTCGCACTACCCGCCGCATCCGGAGTTCCTGGCGCTGGCGGATCGGCTGGGCTTTTACGTGGTCCTTGAGTGCGACCTGGAGACCCACGGCTTCTACAGCGCCGGCTGGGCCCAGAACCCCAGTGATGATCCCCAGTGGGAAGAGGCGCTGCTGGACCGGATGCGCCGGACCGTTGAACGCGACAAGAACCACCCGTCGGTCATCATGTGGTCGCTGGGCAACGAGGCGGGCACCGGGCGTAACCTCGCTGCCATGTCGCGCTGGACCAAGGACCGCGACCCGTCGCGGCCAATCCACTATGAAGGTGACTGGTCCTCACCCGACGTGGACGTTTACTCCCGGATGTACGCCAGCCAGGCTGAGACGGCGCTGATCGGGCAGGGAATTGAACCCTCCCTCGAGGACGCGGAACTGGATGCCCGGCGCCGGGCCATGCCGTTCGTGCTGTGCGAGTACGTGCACGCGATGGGCAATGGGCCCGGCGGCATGAGCGAGTACCAGGAGCTGTTCCAGAAGTATCCGCGGCTGATGGGCGGGTTCGTCTGGGAGTGGCTGGAGCACGGGATCACGGTGCCCACTCCGGGAGGCGGCGAGCACTTCGCGTACGGCGGGGACTTCGGCGAGGAAATACACGATGGAAACTTCGTCACCGACGGTCTGGTGGATGCCAACCGCAAGGCCCGCCCTGGACTGCTGGATTTCAAGAAGGTGATCGAACCGCTGCAGATTCGGGTTGATGGCACCTGGGCCAACTTTGCTGTGCGGAACGGCCAGGACTTTGCGGACACGGCCGCCTTCCGCTTCCGGTACAAGGTGGAGGCCGACGGCGCCACCCGGCTGGAGGGAACAGTGGACGTGGCGCCGCTGGCACCGCAGTCCGAGGCCGTATTGGAGCTGCCGGCGGAGGTAGCCGACTACAAGCGGTCGCTGCCGGGAGACCAGTCTGCGGTGCTCACGGTAAGTGCCGTGCTTGCGGCGGACACTGCCTGGGCAGGGGAGGGCCACGAGGTTGCCTGGGGCCAGGCAACACATTTCGTGTCTCCAACCGCCGTCGTGCCGGCTGCTGACAAGGTGGAGGTTGGCGACAAGGAACTGCGGCTGGGCAGTGCCGTGTTCGACCGGACCACCGGAAAGCCCACATCGATTGGCGGCCTTCCCGTGGAGAAACTCGACCTGGTGCTGTGGTGGGCCCCCACGGACAACGACCTCGGACGGGAATGGGATGGCGCTGATCCCCGGCCGCTTGCCGTGCAGTGGAAGGACGCAGGCCTCGACCGGCTCCACACCCGGCTGCTGGGAATCAGTGCTGAATCCTCGCCCGACGGCGGTGAGCAACTGCGCGTCGCCACGAGGATGGGGGCCGCCGACAAACAATTCGGGGTGCTGGTGGACTACATCTGGACCAGCGGGTCCGGTTCGCTCGCCCTGCGGACACAGGTCAAACCCGTAGGGGACTGGACCAACGCCGGCTTCGAAGTGGAATGGGCCCGGATCGGACTGGAACTGGTGCTGGGCGTCGAAACCGCCAGAGTGGCCTGGTTTGGTCAAGGGCCGCACCAAAGCTACCCGGATACCGGCCAGGGCGCGCGCACGGGGTGGTACGAGCTGTCACTGGCCGACCTGGACGTGGACTATGTCCGGCCCCAGGAATCGGGAGCCCGCTCCGGGGTGTGGTCCGCAGTTCTGGAGACGGCCGGCGGCAGCCTGCATGTTTCCGGCGAGCCCTTTGCCCTGACGGTAAGGCCTTACAGCATGGCGGCCCTTGCTGCGGCAACGCACAGGCCTGACCTGGTTCCCGACGGCCGGAGCTACATCTACCTGGACCACGCCCGGAGAGGTGTGGGCACCGCAGCGTGCGGCCCGGGCGTCCTGGAACCCTACAGGCTGAAGCCGCGCGAGGCTGAATTCCAGATGGTCTTCCGCCCGCAGGGGACGGACGGGCAGGTGTGAGCCACCCCATAGGAGCAGAAATCCCGCTGTAGGACAGCGGGGACCTCGCCCGGGCCGTTGAAACCCGCGGAATTCCGCCGGTCTCAACGGCCCAAGGGACTCCCTTTGGCCGGTTTGCGGTGGGGGCGGGGTGCGTGTATTGTTTTCTAAGTCGCCGCGGGGGAGACAGTGAAGAACTGTTCACCGGGTGGCCAAAAACCCC
>NZ_JBFBKY010000061.1:0-3985 GCF_040702335.1 Pseudarthrobacter sp. NPDC080039
TGCAGGAGTATTTACCGGACTAAGTCTCCGGTTCACGGCGTGTGTCGTCGGCTCCAACGGTGTTTGGCAGGCGCATGCTTTGCTCATGAATTTCTCAGAGTCTGACTTTGCGCCTCGTCGCGTAGAGGACCTGGATGTCAGCGATCTTGGACGTGTTGTTTGCCGCGCCGGAAGTCCTGGTTTCGTCGTTGTTGACGCGTTGGAGAAGGAGTTCGGGCCAGGGACGGAGTACCTGCTCGAACTTGCGGCGACAGACTATTCGACGCAGACGATTCGAGCCTATGCCCTGTCGTTGCTGCGGTTCCTTCGATTCTTATGGGCTGTTGATTTGAGCTGGGACCGGGCTACCTCCGTGGAAGCACGCGATTTCGTGTTGTGGGCCCGCCAGGCAGAGAAGTTTGTGGGGAACCGGAACGACCCGCAACGGCGAGCCAGCCGGAACCTGGTCACAGGGAAGAAGCACCTGGGGATGCGCTACTCCCCAGCCACGATCAACCACACAACGACTGTCTGCAAGGCTTTCTATGCCTATCAGCTTCGCGTGGGCAGCGGACCCATCGTGAACCCCTTTGACCTTCGCCGTGGCCGAGCCTATGCGCACCACGCCCCTGATCAGGAGTTCATGATCGGGCGGCGGCAACCATTGCGTCAGCGCGAGCCGCACCGGGTGCCTCGGTCAATCCCGGACGGGAAGTTCAACGACCTCTTTCGCCGTTTGCGGTCCAACAGGGACCGAGCTTTGGTGGCGTTCTACGTCAGCAGCGGAGCACGGGCCAGCGAACTGCTCGGCCTGACCGGTGACCGCGTTAACGTCGGGGACCAGCTGATCGGGGTTTACCGGAAGGGAGGTCAACTGCAGTGGTTGCCCGTAGCCCCGGATGCCTTCGTCTGGCTTCGGCTCTATCAACTCGAAGGCGGTGTTGCCGGCCCGGACGAGCCAGTTTGGCTCACGTTGCGGGGCGAGCCACGACCCCTGAACTACGACGCCATGAGGGCTGTCCTGAAGCGTTGCAACGAC
Source organism: Pseudarthrobacter sp. NPDC080039 (assembly GCF_040702335.1). Taxonomy (NCBI): domain Bacteria; kingdom Bacillati; phylum Actinomycetota; class Actinomycetes; order Micrococcales; family Micrococcaceae; genus Pseudarthrobacter; species Pseudarthrobacter sp. NPDC080039. The sequence goes on from NZ_JBFBKY010000061.1 coordinate 1,019, forward strand.
ATACTCGGAGCGAACTGGACCCTGCACGATTTACGGCACACGTTCGCGATTCGGGCGCTTGAGGGAGGGATGGGCCTTCACGAAGTCCAGGAGCTGCTGGGGCACAAGTCACTGAACACGACCACCGTTTATGCCGCCCCGCACATGGAGGACGTCATCGAGCATTACCGCACCAAAATGACCACCAAAACTCCTACTTCCGGTGATCAATCACCGGCCGGGCCACCCTATGACCCTAACGAGTTGCAGGTGCTTTGGGGGAACCAGTGAAGGCCGCACCGCCCCAGGGGACGCGCGCCGCACGGCGAAGCTGGAATGACCTCCTTCCGCTGCCGCCAGAGGAGCAAGCTCCACCTGCACCCGAACCGATCCCGCCAGGCCCACTGAACACGGCCACCATTGAAACCATCATCGACCGCCTGGCCGACTGCAGCGCCGATTGGCCCCAGGCTGAACGACGCAGGTCCCGGGTCCGGCGGATCCTCAATCACTTGAGCCAGTTGCCGGGCGAGACCTGGCAGGACCGCTGGACGTTATTCGAGAATCAGGTTGGCGATGACCGTCTGAAGTGGCGGGTCAGGATTTCAGCCGAGGCACCGTTTCCTGGAAGCAACAGCGAAATCCAGGCCCTCCACGCAGCGATGGGACCCCTGCTGGCCTTGGACGTCATGCGACCTTCCTACCCTTGGATCACTGCTCAACGCTTCGCGTTCTGGAAAGCACTGAGCCGCTTCCGGGACCCTGTTCATACTGGTGAGGTCGAACAGGCCCTGATACGTGCCACGAGTTCACCGGTCCAAGCGAACAACGGCCTGCTCACCTTGGGACGAATTCAAGCCCATACCGGCAAGTCCATCCGCCAAATCACCGCCGAAGACATCCTCGAACTGACCACACAAATGCCCGGGAGGATGATCAACTTCAGCCGGAGCGGACTGAATGCCGTTTGGCCCGCGCTGCATGGGCTGGGATGGATCAGCCACGAATCAGGGGCGATGCCCTCACGGACGCGACGGGGGCAACGAACCGCCGAGGAACTGGTCGACTACTACGGCATCACCGGTCCCTGCCGGGAGCCACTCATCCACTATCTGAAGGTGCGCTCGGCCAGCCTGGACTACTCCTCGACCTATGGCTTGGCCAGAAACCTGGCTGGCGTTTTCTTCGCCGACATCCAGAAACACTCCCCTTCCCAGCAGACGTTCGCCTTAACACCGCAGCAAACCGCTGACTGGAAGAGCCGCGTGAAATTCAAGGCCGATGGGACTCCACGCCGGGATGCCCACGCCATCTACTTCGCCGTCCGGGCGTTCTATCTCGACATCAGCCAGTGGGCTCTTGAAGACGCTTTCTGGGCTCAGTGGGCCGCCCCAACCCCCATAACCTATGCCGAAACGCGCGGTTATCTGAAGCTTCGACGCACCACCAGGGCAACCATGCAACAACGCACCCGGGAACTGGCTCCCGTCCTGCCCCGCCTGGTTGAGGCCGCTGAACAGGCCCTCCGCGCCGCCGAGGAAATCCTGGCTGCAGCCACCGCGGCTGGGGCCGGCAACAGTATCGATGTGGCCGGTGAGAGTTGGAAAGTCTTCCGGACCAGTGACCAAGCACCGGTACGGATACGTCGCAACGGGAAGGACCGGGACGTTACCTTCGAGGAAGACAACGCGTTCTGGGCCTGGGCACTGATGGAAACACTCCGCCACACAGGCGCGCGGATCGAAGAAGTCCTCGAACTCGTACATATGAGCATTCAGCCCTACAAAGTTCCGGCAACCGGGGAAACCATCCCGCTGCTGCACTTCGCCCCAAGCAAGACAGACACCGAGCGGCTCATGGTGGCCAGTCCCGAACTCGTCCATGTCCTCTACCGGATCCTCTCGCGGATAACCAAGGACACCGACGGCGCTCCTCTGACACAACGCTGGGACCCGGCCGAGAAAGTGCTCAGCTCACCCCTACCGCACCTGTTCATACGCCGCTATGGCGCTGGCCCCTACAAGGTTCTGTCACCGCCCACCGTCGCAGCGCTGCTCAATGACTTGGCAAAGCAGGCAAACATCAAAGTCGGTGGATCCGAAGTCAGGTTCACCCCACACGACTTCCGACGCATCTTCGCAACCGAAGCACTAGCCAGCGGCCTGCCACCACACATTGTTCAAGTGCTGATGGGCCACGCCAGCCTCGCCACTACCCAGGGATACGCAGCGATCTACCCCCAAGACGTCATCCGCCACCACCGGACCTTCATCGAGAAACGGCGCGTCACCCGCCCTACCGAGGAATACCGCGAACCAACAGCCGCTGAATGGGACGAATTCGAAGCCCACTTTGTCCAACGCAAACTCAGCCTAGGCAGCTGCGGCCGCGCTTACGGCACAGGCTGCCAACACGAACACGCATGCGTCCGCTGCGCCCTCCTCCGTCCGGATCCCAGCCAGATCAATCGGCTTCAAGACATCATCGACAACCTTGAAGAACGCATCATCGAAGCCGAACAACACGGCTGGCTAGGCGATGCCGAAGGGCTTCGCGTCACGCTCAACAGCGCCGAAATGAAGCTCGCACAGATGTATAAGCTGCAGAACCACCTCGACAGGGAAGTCGTCGACCTCGGGCTTCCACGAATCAAGAAATGAAGTGCTGGTCAATAATCATGGGATGGACAGAAAGCAGCTCGAACTTGCCCTCGTCGCGGAAGGTTTCCCGCCAGACGCCTACGTCATGCACGGCAGTGACCGGCACGATACGTTGAACATCGAACAGCAAGGATCCAAGTTTGTTGTCTATTACTCAGAGCGTGGGTCTCGAAGTGATGAACACGAGTTTCATTCCGAAGCTGATGCCTGCGACTACTTCCTAGAGTCAATGAGACGCACCCACCCGAAGGGAAAGCCGTCCGGATAACCGCTGGAGTCTTGACGAGGCCTAAAGGCAGCTGCGCCCAGCCTCAGTAGTCCGGATAAG
>NZ_JBFBKY010000062.1:0-3368 GCF_040702335.1 Pseudarthrobacter sp. NPDC080039
CAGCGTTGCGTTCCTGGTGGTGGGTCGTAGTGGGTGTCGTGGTGTTCGCGGCCACGGTGGTGGCAGGAGATTTTATAAAATCGTCGGGGCCATCGTGTCAACGGCAACTTAGAACTGACCGGTGGCGGCATGTTGGTTTGCCCGCTGGTGGCAGGTGATTGACCGGTGGCGGCAGGTATTTTTGGACAGGGTCAGGCGCCAGGGCGTGCCGGGTTGGCGGGCGCCTGACCGTCGTTCGGACTCAGGTCATGGGGCGGGTTCCTTTCCCGTTTTGGGCTTGCATGAGCCGGACGGACTCGCCGCTGGTCTGGCAGAGGTGGGCGTGGTGGAGGAGCCGGTCCACGGTCGCGGTGGCGATGGTTTTGGGCATGAGTTCATCAAACCCGGAGGGGTGGATGTTCGAGCTGATCGCGAGGGAGCGCTTCTCGTAGGAGGCTTCCACGACGCGGTAGAAGCCTTCGGCGGCGTCCGCGGAAACCGGCAGCAGGCCGATGTCATCGATGCAGATGAGGTCCACGTTGGTGGCCCGGGTGATGGCTTTGTTCACGCTGTCATCGATACGGTGCCGGCGCACGAGCGCGCCGAGGTCTTCCATGCTCAGCCAGGACACGGACATTCCCTGATCGATGGCCTGCTGGCCGAGGCCTTCCAGGAGCAGGGTTTTGCCGGTGCCGGAGGGCCCGCACGCGATCAGGTTCTCGCGCCGCCGCACCCATTCCAGGGTCCGCAGGAACGACGTTGTTGCCGCCGGGAGGGTGGACAGGGCTTCCTCCCAGACCTCGAAGGTCTTCCCGGTCGGGAAGCCGGCGCGTTTGCGCCGGGTTGCCAGCATCGACCGGTTCCGGCCGGTGGCTTCGGCTTCGAGCAGGACGCGGACGACTTCGGTGGGATCCCAGCGTTGGGCTTTCGCGGTGGCCAGGACGTCGGCGACGACGGCGCGGGCGTGCGGCATCCGGGTCGTGCGCATCAACGCGATCACGTTCTCCACCGCCGCATCGGTCAGGGCCGGGGTAAGGGTGTCAGTGTTCATCGATGGCTCCTTCAAAGTCATCATTGGTAGTCGCAGGGGTGGTGCCGAAGGCGGCCCAGCCGCCGGTGCCCTGGCTCAGCCATTGCGTGTGGTCGGTGACGGTGCGGGTCGTAGTCGTTGCCTGGCCTGTGCCGCTGCCGGTATTGACGATGGAGAGCAGGTCCTCGTGGGTGAAGCGCTGGTGCACCGCGGCCGCTCCCAGGCCCTTGTCGACCTCGTCGGTGCCCAGGACCTTGGCGAGGGTGACGGCGCGTTCCATTTTGTGCCGGATTTTCTGGGTTCCGGCAGCGGCGGCTTCCTTGAGCCAGAGCGCGGCGCCGGCGCCCAGGGCCAGGAACTCCTCCTCGGCCTTGTTCGTGGGGCGGATCACCCGCTCCAGGGCCCCGGCTGGGGCCGGCGGGAAATGCGCGTCGATGATCGCCGGGGTGCCGGGGCGGGTGAGCTGGTGCCGGGCGACCTCGACCGGGCCGGCGTCACCGACGTGGACGATGACGACCTCGGTGTCGGTCCCGCGGACCCACACCAGCTCACCCATCAGGGTGTGCGGGACGGAGTACCGGGATTGTTCGAAGGTGATCATGGGCATGTTCGGCGGGACCTGGCGGGTCTGGCCGAAACTGGCCGTGACCGGGTTGGCCGGGACCGGATGCAGCCGGGGACGTTCGAGAACACGGAGCATGTCCTTCGGGATCTCCAGCGTGGCCAGGTGCACCCGCGAATTCACCTCCTCCATGAACGCCTCACATGCAGCCTCCAGTTCGGCGAAGGAACGGTACTCGGGCAGCAGGTTGGTCTCTTTCGGGACGAGGTCGGCCTTGGCGATCTTGACCGCGTTCTCCACCCCGCCCTTGGAGGCCGGGTCGGCCGGCAGGCACGTCTGCAGCGAGGTCGAGTAGTGCCTGGCGAATGCCACGATCTGGTGGTTGCGGACCGGGATCCCGGCGACGTGCTCGATCGTGACGGTCTTCTCGTTATCGGTCAAAACGTAAGTCGGGACCCCGCCGATCAGGCGAAACGACCTGTCCAGGGCCGCGAACACGCTCGGCATGGTCTTATCCCGCAATGCGATCACGATCCGGAACCGCGAAAACGCCAGCCAGGCCACGAACAGCACGGTCTTCATCCCGTCAACGACGGGCCCGTCGCCGTAGTCATACTGGAGCCAGAGACCCGGCTCGGGAGAATTCACCTCCTCCATGAACGCCTCACATGCAGCCTCCAGTTCGGCGAAGGAACGGTACTCGGGCAGCAGGTTGGTCTCTTTCGGGACGAGGTCGGCCTTGGCGATCTTGACCGCGTTCTCCACCCCGCCCTTGGAGGCCGGGTCGGCCGGCAGGCACGTCTGCAGCGAGGTCGAGTAGTGCCTGGCGAATGCCACGATCTGGTGGTTGCGGACCGGGATCCCGGCGACGTGCTCGATCGTGACGGTCTTCTCGTTATCGGTCAAAACGTAAGTCGGGACCCCGCCGATCAGGCGAAACGACCTGTCCAGGGCCGCGAACACGCTCGGCATGGTCTTATCCCGCAATGCGATCACGATCCGGAACCGCGAAAACGCCAGCCAGGCCACGAACAGCACGGTCTTCATCCCGTCAACGACGGGCCCGTCGCCGTAGTCATACTGGAGCCAGAGACCCGGCTCGGGAGTCCACGGCCGGTGAACGCGCACGTTCCGGGCCCGGTATTTGGCCTTCAGTTCGGCCAGGGCGGTCCGGGTCGTGCGCTCACACCCGGTGAACCCCAGAGCGAGGAGTTTCTCATGCACGACATCGCCGCGGATCTTCCCGTGGGACTGCTCCACCCAGGAGATCATCTGGGGCAGGAACGGGTCGGTCATCCGGCCACGCTGCCGGGCCACCGGCGCCTGCGCGCCTTCCTGCCGGGCTTTCACGTAAGAGCGCACGGTGTTGTGCGATACGCCGCAGATCTTCGCGGCATCCCGATACGACCGGGTCAAATCGTAAGCAGCTAAAATTTCCATGAACTCTCCTGGAGACTTCACAACAAGCCCCTTCCTTCCCACAACAGGTGAAATACAGACGATTGGCATCGCCATTTCACCGCGGAAGGAAGGGGCTCTCCCCGTAACGACACGAGGGATGGACAAGGGGAATCCCAGCACGCCAAGCCACACACCGTGGCCTACTACTTTCCAAAAATGCTTGCCGCCAATGGTCAAAACCACTGCCGCGAACGGTCAATCAGTTTTGCCGTACCCGGTCAGTTTAAAGTTGCCGCTTACACCATCGGTCCCCGAACTCGGTATTGACGCCGCCCTGAGCCGAGGCCGGGACAACGTACTTCTTGCCCTGAGCGAGGCCATCGATTACGGTTTCGG
>NZ_JBFBKY010000063.1:0-3066 GCF_040702335.1 Pseudarthrobacter sp. NPDC080039
GAACTGGTCCCCGATTGTTGGACTCACAAATGTGTGATGTTCACTTTAGCGACTAGCGTGGGCTCTTCACGGAAGTTCCCCGCCCCCACCTTGGGGCGGGGAACTTCTTTGTTACTGAGAAACTTAGAACGTCACCACATGCTCGTCGACCAGGGGCTACAAAACGTCGGGCGACCTTTCCTTGACTGAACCTTGTAAATGTAACGGTGCATTGATACATTGCGTGTCAATTGGTTGATACATACGGAGGTCGCCGTGCAGCAGTGGAGAATCACCCTACTGGAGTTGTCACCGCTGCTCCTGGCCGCCGTTTTGTCTATTGGTATATGGCTGGCGACACGGAAAGACCGGACCGTGCTGAGGGGCCGCGCGGGTGTGCTCGCAGCCAGCGGCGGCCTGCTTCCGGTGGTAGTCAGCTTTCTATACTCGGTGGTGGCAATCACGCCGCAGCTTCTCGCATGGACGGGAACGGATGTGAGCATTGGTCTTCAGGACGCCAGATTCTCCATGCCATTGGTTGCCGGGCTGGTCGCGTTGGCCATACTCTCTGTCCCTGGTCCTCGGAAGCCTCCCGGATCGACGACCGCAGGCATCACCCGGAGGACAGCTTTGACTTTCCTCTCCGCAGGCTGGACGGTCGCCCTGATCGCAGTAGTTGGCGTTACGATTGCCCTCTCACTGGCGGCAGGGCTGGCATCCGCCCCAGACGAAACAGGCCGTTACGCCATGTTCAATTTCAAGATCGGCACTATGAGCGTGAGCTCTACGATCTACGGCTGGTACTACTCGGTTCCGGCGATGCTCCTCCTGATACTTCTGATCACCACCGCGTGGGTAGGCCTGGCACTTGTTGCCCGCCGGCCGCTGAGTGAGCCCAGAGAACAGGACGCTGTTGTGCGACGAGTCAAGAGCCGCAACATTATCGCGGTGACCACCGGTGCTTTACTCTTCCACCTAGCTGCGATCCTCGGCTCGTTGGCTGGAACATCCAGGGTGGGAGGTTCGCTCCCCACAGATACCGCCGGAATAATCAGCGTCGGGTCCCCCTTCGCCGCCCTGGGCCCCTTTCTCAACTCCAGCAGTTTTGTGGCAACGTGCCTTGGCGCGGCGGTCTGCCTCAGCGTTGTCCTCACGGCCGTTCCTTGGACCGCCAGGGTCCGACAGTCCACCATCAAAACCGCGCCATGATCATCGCCCTTTCCACCACTGGCGGGACGCCAGCAGAACAGATACACGACCAGATTCGCGGGCTCATCACCACGGGGGCACTTGCTGCAAACGAACGGCTCCCGTCTGTCCGGCAGCTTGCCGCGGATCTTCGCGTCGCCCCCGGCACGATCGCGAAGGTCTACAAGCAGCTAGAAGAAGAACAGTTCGTTGAAACTCGAGTCGGAGCCGGCACACGCGTCAGCCCGCACGCGGCGGCCGTCTCCAAGGACGTCGCTCGAGCTGCCAGAAAGCTAACGGACATATGCAAGCGCGACAACCTCGAACTCAACGAAGTCCTTCAAGTCATCCGTGCTACCTGGTAGAGGACGGTGCCATGCCGGCAGAAGGACCGGTAACGGCCGCTGGGCGTTCAGCCATCAGAAAGCTGTGAATGCGTCGGGTCGCCTGACCAGAGTCAGAGGAGGGACACCGCAGACCGACACCGGGCGGAAAGCTATGACGCGAGCATCTGAGCCCGGTACTGAACCGGGCTCCTCCCTTTGAGCGTGGTGGAGATTCTTTCGGTGTTGTACCAGTGGATGTACTCGTCGAGTGCTGCTGTTAGGGCTTCGGTGCTGAGGAAACGGACACGGTGGAAGAGTTCCTCCTTGAGGTGCCCAAAGAAGTTTTCCATCACCGCGTTGTCGTAGCAGTTGGCTTTGCGGGACATTGATTGGACCGCACCGGCCTGCCCCAAGAGAGTGCGCCAGGATACGTGCTGGTACTGGAACCCCTGGTCTGAATGCACGAGTGGCTGCTGCCCAGGCTCCAAGCATTCCAAGGCTGCACGCAAGGAGTCGTTAGTTAGATCCAGGTTCGGGGAAGTGCTGATGCTGTGAGAGATGATTTGCCGGTCGAAGAGGTCCATGACCGGCGAGAGATAGAGCTTGCGGTCTCCGACGCTGAACTCGGTCACATCCGTGACCCACTTCTGGTTGGGTGCAGTGGCATCGAACTTCCTGTTCAGGAGGTTCGGCGCGATCATGCCTTGCTCGCCTTGGTAGGAGCTGTAGCGCTTCCTGCGTCGGACCTTGCAGAACAGGCCGAGTGCCCGCATCAACTTCAGCACAGTCTTTTTTGCAACGGTCCAGCCAAGATTGAGCAGCTCCCTGTGCACCCGCCGGTGCCCGTACCGGCCATGGTTCTTCTTGAAGATGTCCCTGATGGAGGCCTTGAGCTCCTCTTGGGCGTCAGGGGCTTGAAGGCGCGCCTGGTGATAGAAAAACGTGGATCGCGCCAAGCCCGAGACCTGAAGAAGAAGCGGAAGCGGGAAGTCAGCCTTGAGGGCGATGAGGGCCTGGACCTTCACCTTTGTTTTTGAGCCCTCAAGGCTCGCAATTTTCCCAGATACGCGACTTCGGCCCGCAGACGTTCGTTCTCCCGCCGTAGCCGTTCCAGCTCGGATACTTCTGCAGGCGGTGGGGAGTCCGGCTTCCGGGGTCTGCCCTTGGGCTTGGGGCGTAAGGCGTCCACGCCTTCACGACGGTAGGCACGCACCCACGACTTGAGAAGCACGGCCGAAGATAAGCCGGCCTCTTCCGCCAAGGCCGGTGCAGTCTCACCAGCAAGGAACCGTTGCACCAGGGCGAGCTTGAATTCGAACGTGTACGACTGAGCAGGCTTCGTCACCAGCGCACCTTGACCATGGATCCTCCACCGCCGATACAGCCTCTTAACAGGCCCACTAGACTCACGAGACACACCCAGCATGGTGGCTGTCGCCGTGTAAGCAAGGCCTTTCTCAAACCACGCTACAGCCGTTGCGCGCTGATCGGCCGACAAAGAACTACTTGAACGCAAAACTGCTCCCCGGAAGTCGAAACTGAATTTTCAGTCCAACTTCCGGGGAGCAGTTCA
>NZ_JBFBKY010000064.1:0-2909 GCF_040702335.1 Pseudarthrobacter sp. NPDC080039
ACAGTCCGCACCTCATCCATACCAACAGGGGTGAACCCACGGGCGTAGAAGAGCGGCCCCACTGCTGCCACGATTGCCGCCCGGGCCGCGTCATCCGCCGTCGCCGCTGAAGCGGCGCCGGAGTACATCGTCTCTGTCTGCGCTGCAGGCACGGGCATAATCTTCTTCCCTTTCGGCTTGCGGGGATAACGATGGTTCTCTATTCTAAAACGTCAGGGGAGAATGGACGTTCTCCCCTGATAACCCAGCCGATCCGGCACGGCTCTCCGCCCGGCATTGTCCGGTTCGGAATGCGCTCCTTTAACTGCTTCATCGGTGGCCCGCTGGGGGCTGACGCGGACTGACCGAAAAGACATCATGGAGACACTGGACCGCCAACCATCCGGGCAGGATGAAACCAGAATTTACCTGGCTGGATTGCTGCTGAAAACCGGCCAGGGCAACCACGAAGCATTTACCGAGTTCTACCGTCTCGCTTCGCCCCGGGTGTTCGGCGTCGTGCGCAGGGTGGTTTTAGATCCGCACCTCAGTGAAGAAGTGATGCAGGAGATCTTCATGCTGGTCTGGCAGAACGCGGGCAAATACAACCCAGCCCTTGGCAGCCCGATCGGATGGCTTGTGACCATCGCACACCGCAAGGCAGTGGACAAGGTCCGTTCGCGGCAAAGCAGCACCCACCGCGACGCCCGGTGGGCGGCAGCGGAGTGGAAACACCCTTTCGACGAAGTTGGCGAGTCGGTCACTGACGGAATGGAAGCCTGTCAGGTCTTCGACTCCCTGACAGCACTTTCACCCTTGCAGCGCGAATCCATTCTCCTGGCATATTTCGGCTGCCTTACTTACCGCGAGGTGGCAGAGAAACTCTCAGTGCCACTGCCCACCATCAAGTCCCGGATCCGCGAGGGACTCAGTCGTCTACGCACCCAATACGACGTCGTCTGACCCCAAGGAGCGTTTTGCGCTCCCCGACGGACGCGCCCGGCATTCGGGACAGCCCCCGCCAGGACCTCCTCGTGGCCATTGCGTGCGCCTGAATTCGTCTGAAGGTCCCTCGCCGGCCGACTCTGACGACCGACCCCCGGACTGAGGACACCCTTCCCATTTTCGCACTGGGGCTGTGCGCGTCTCGGAATGCCGTCTCACTGCAAGTTGTCTCGCTGGGGGCACATTGCCGGCTTTTCGAGTCAGAATTGCCTTGTGAGGCTACTGGGTTATACCCGCGTGAGCACTTCAGGCCAGGACTCCCAGCTCCAGCTGGACGCGCTGGTTGCCACTGGTGTGCAGAAACGGGACGTTTTCGCCGATGTGACCTCCGGTAGCAAAATGGCGATCGAGCGGCCGGGAATGAAGAAGCTCCTCGAGTACGCCGAGGAAGGCGACACCGTTGTTGTGTGGCGTGTCGACCGGCTGGGGCGGTCGCTGATTGATGTGCTGAACACGGTGGCCCTGCTGTGCGGCCGCGGTGTCCAGATGCGGTCCATCGCCGATGGCAACGACCCGGCGACCACGACCGGACGGCTGATGTTGAACATGCTCGCAACCCTTGCCGAGTATGAGCGCGAGCTCATCATTGAGCGGGTCAACGCCTGCATCGCTGCCGCCCGGCAAAGCGGCACACGCTTCGGGCGACCGTTGTCCGACCCAGTGGTCATCGCCGACAAACTCGCGATCGCTCAGGACGCCCGCGCGAAGGGGCGCACCGCCGAAGACGCCGCCCGTCTCGTTGGCTGGAGCCGCGCGACGCTTTACCGGCACCAGCAAGCTAGTGCCGCACGCGAGAGCACGACAACTTAGCCTGGCACGCCGCCCTGCTGGTAGACCCAGGTCTACTGCAAGGTCCTCGCTTCGCTCGGGCTGTAGAAACGTTTTTCCTGTTTTTTGCTGCTGTCCTGCGGATCGTACGTGCCCGCTCCACCGGCTCAACCGTCCTGCGGACGGCTGCGCAGCCGATGGCTTGTGTCGGCGCTTCGCTTATTTCCCTCCTACAACCCATCGACTTCTTGCCCTTCGGGTTGCCCCGGTTCCGTCGGGCACAGCTACGCGATGCTCCGCCAGCAGGCAAAAAACGCCCGGGGGAGAGGGGAAGCTGGCCGGTCACCAGGGCCGCCCTACCCACCGGATCCTCAGCAAAGGACGAGAAAAACCATGAATGATCGCATTGCACGCGCAGCCCTGACACGACTGTTTGAACCGGGCGACCGGGTCGGGCAGGCCCTTATCGGCAGGCTCGGCGCGTACGCCGCGTTGAGGCTCGCCACCGGCGCGCAGCCCGCACACAGCCTTGCAGACGTGACATTCGAGGAGTTGGCCGCCGCGTTGAAGCGCTGGGCGCCCCGGGTTCCGGATGTCGACCCGGAGAAGGACCTGGCCACGATCGAACGCCTGGGCGGCGGGTTCCTCATCCCAGGAGATGAACACTGGCCGGAGGGCCTGGACGATCTGCCCGACGCCCCGTACGAGCTTTGGTACCGGGGCAACATCGACCAAGGGATCCCGGCACCGTCCCGGTGTGTGGCCCTGACCGGATCCCGGGACGCGACAAGCTACGGCGCCTCCGTCACCGGGGACATGGCGTACGGGTTGGCTCAACGTGGAATTTGCGTGATCTCGGGGCTGGCCTACGGCATCGATGCACACGCCCACCGGGCCGCGTTGGCCGGGAGCCAGGGCGAGGGACCGGCAACCATCGCAGTGCTGGCCGGGGGACTGGACCGGGACTATCCGTCAGGTAACGCTGACCTCGCAGCCGCGATCCGCGGCAACGGCCTGACGCTCTCGGAGCTCCCGCCCCGTTCCGCCCCGACCCGGTACAGGTTTCTTATCCGGACTACTGAGGCTGGGCGCAGCTGCCTTTAGGCCTCGTCAAGACTCCAGCGGTTATCCGGACGGCTTTCCCTTCGGGTGGGTGC
>NZ_JBFBKY010000065.1:0-2796 GCF_040702335.1 Pseudarthrobacter sp. NPDC080039
CTTTCGCCGTTCAATTCCCCAACCGACTCCCGATCTGACAAACCGGCAGACCGGACAACCGACCGGTCCCTTACACAGAAAACTTGACACCCCCGTCCGCGCGGGGACCGTGATGAGGAGGTCGCCGGGGGCATACGCCGGGCGCATGCTGCCGGTCAGTACCGGGGAGAAGCCAACGTGGAGCAGCGGGGCCACGACCCCGACAGCCAGGAACACCAGGGTCGCGGCAGCAGCGGTGACGGTGCCCAGCACACGCAGTGCGGAGAGAGATCGACGGGCCACCGCCCCCCGGCGGGAACCCGTCCCTGAGTTCAATGGAGCGTCCATGACGTTGCCGTTCTGTTTGAGACCCTTTAGCAGGAACAACACCCACACTGGCGGACCAATCTCAAGGCAAGCCCGCTTCCCACGACAAGAATTAGTCAAGACCTCCCGGAAAACCTGAGCGAAACTTGAGGAAAGCTCTGAAGTGCGGCAACTCCCGAAGAACGCAACTTTCCCCGCCAGCGAACGCCCGAAAGCACGGCGGCCGACAGCTCGTGCTTATAACTGGAGCGCCTTTGGATCAAACCAGGTGCCGGATCGGGTTCTCAGCAAATCCCGCTGTGCCCTGGCCGCCGCACCGCTGGGAACGCCCCGGCAAATCATGGCAATGGTAGCCAGTCCGTCCATGTTCCGTACCTGAGCCATCCGCCCGCCGGTGTGTAGGTGGCCACGATCGAGCACGCCCCCGCGATTGGAATCGGATCACTGGAGAAGAGCAACGTCGCGCTGATGCAGTGCAGGCCCCGTAAAGCTTCCGTGGCCTTTGCCACCGCGCGGCACACGTCGACGCCTTCCACCCTGCACTGTCCCACGCTCGAGGCCGTCCGGTATTCGAGCACGTAAGGCATGCCCAAGCATGTCAGCAGCAGCGGACCAGGAATACGGCCGAAAGACCCGATCAGAAGTGCCCAACCTTGACCGGCATCGAGCAGTACACGATTTGGGGTTCACGCAGGACAAGTGCGGTGTGCTGTCTCGTCCGGGGCCTCTGCAGTGTTGAGCGACCGGCGCTGACTCGGAGGTAGAGCCCTGGATATTTCAACGACCCCGCCGCCCCGGACATCCCGGCCGTGAATCAGGCGCTTTCCACCAGGATTCGAGCACGTCAGTAGGAAAAGAGCTCGGCCATCTCGCCCGGAAGCCGACCCCTTTCGGGACCAGTCCCCAGCCGTTTTAAAGGCCGATAATAAAGATTCCGAAACGCCGGGCACAGGGCACCCTTCACGTCGGGGAACACGCGGGGGTGGGAGATCAGACCTGTTTCGCCTACCGGGGAACTGCCTAGGGGGCGCCACGCCTCAGCGAGGCACTGCTACCCTGCTGCTGATGTCGGTCTTGCCGTTGGCCACCGCGGTCAGGTCGGCCGCGCCGCGGTTCGCCCCGACGATTGGCGTTGAGGCAGGGGCCGGGAAATTGGGCCGGAGCAGGTGTATGGGGCGGCAATGCCCGACCAGGCAATGCTGGGGGGGTTTGGGCCGGCGGCGGTCTTGGGGGGGGGCGGCATCCTCGGTCTCATTGGATGCTCTCGCCGCCGGCCCTGTCCCCATTTGTAAGGTCCTGCCCCCAACGGCGGGATCTTGCCTTCAACGGTAGGGCCGGAAGCTTAATGACAGCGCATGGTGGGCACAGGGTTCGCTCAAGACTTGCCCATGGCTGCGGCTACGGATGCCTGTCGGAGACGGGCCCGGCGGCCAGTGCTGGGGACGACACCCCCGACTGCTCACAGCCTTATGGTCAGACCTTACAAAACGGTGAGCAGGGAATGCATACCACCGTAAGCTTGCAGCGATCACCAGGCTGGAGGTCGAACTCATCGAACGCTCCACGCCCTTGAGCGGGTCTTTGGCTGCAGCGCTTCAAAGCCATCTGTTGCTGTTGACCAAGACTGGACCCCGGACGGAATCCGCCGCACTGGACAGGCAAGCATCCACGCCTGGCTGAAGAAACACGGCCCGCTCCTGCGCTGCGGTGATCGGAGCAGCAGTCAAGGCCGCGACGTCCCGGCGTGCCTCCGTTCCCGCCCACTGGCAGTTGTTATGTCGGGCGCGGTGAGATCAGCCGCGTCCGGTGCGGGTTTGCCCGCGCGGATTTTTGGTGGTGGTGCTTGCTGGTTAGAACTTGTCGGGGGAGTCCAATGATTCTCCTATGGTGATTTCCGGGGCGACGGTGGGGGTGCCGCCTACTGAACCGATGAATGCCTGTAATTCGGGCTGACTGAAGAACTTTTCGAACGCTGACGCGGATTCCCACTCGTCAGCGACGAGGACGAAGCCGTCCCCGATGGCGAACTGGTGGTGAATCGCGCCTGCCTCCCGGCTGCGCTCACTGATTCTGCGGTACTCGTCCGCGCGTTCGTCAAGGGACTTGGTGAAGACGTTGGTGTCACCGAAAATTTTGACCGCGACAATGACGGACATGGTGATGATCTCCTTATGGTTCTGGCCGGAGGTGCCGACGATGGACGGATGGTAGCAAGGGGGGTGGCGGCGGCGCCTGCGCGTTGTGGCTTCGAGCGGGGTGCGCCGCCGTCGTGGGTGTTCGGTGGCGGGTTCAGGAAGTGGGTGTGACTGTCACGCTGCCCGCCATTCCCATGTCGTCGTGGAACTGGCAGAAGTAGTTCCATGTACCGGTCTGGTCAAACGTCACTGTGAACGTTGAGGGACCGCCGGCGGAAGCCGGGAACAGGGTTCCGGAGTCTACGGTCTTTCCATTCTGTTGGAGCGCGGCGAATGTCACGGTGTGCGGGACGAA
>NZ_JBFBKY010000066.1:0-2638 GCF_040702335.1 Pseudarthrobacter sp. NPDC080039
TGTTAGCGGCCATGAAAAACTGCCCATAGGCGGCCACGAAAATGCCCACTGACGGCCAGCAAAACTGCCCACCGGTGGCCATGAGATCTGCCCACTTCCTCAACTGAACCTGCCGCGTCTTAAGCGGCGGGAGCCTCTCCCCGGGATTTGATGACGGTGTCTAGTCGCACCAAATGTCGTCCCAGGAAGAGGCCCTGTATGAAGCATGACGGAGAAATCATGGAAATTCTTGCTGCCTACGATCTGACCGGATCGTTGCGCGCCACGGCGGAGCTCACGGGCTGCTCGCACCACACTGTTGCCAGGCACGTCGCTGCGCGGGACGCCGGCCGGCCGATCGCTGAGCCCGCGCCCCGCGATCGTGTCACCGACGCGTTCCTGCCCAAGATCGAGGAATGGATCGAGGCGTCCAAGGGCCGGATCCGCGCCGATAAAGCCCACGAGAAGCTGCTGGCGTTGGGTTATTCGGGGTCGGAGCGGTCCACCCGCCGAGCCATCGCTCAGGTGAAAGCCGCGTGGCGGCTGGGTCACACCCGCGTTCACCGGCCGTGGATCACCGAGCCGGGGATGTGGCTGCAGTACGACTTCGGTGACGGGCCGCGGATCGGCGGGGTGAAGACCATCCTGTTCGTGGCTTGGCTGGCGTTCTCGAGGTTCCGGATCGTGATCCCGTTGCGGGACCGGACCGCGCCGAGCGTGTTCGCTGCCCTGGACCGGTGCTTCCGGATCCTGGGCGGGGCACCAACCTACGTGCTGACCGATAACGAGAAGACAGTGACCACCGCCCACGTCGCCGGGGTCCCGGTGCGGAACCAGCAGACCCTTGACTTCGCCCGCCACTACGGGGTCAGCGTGCTGACCTGCCAGCCGGCGGATCCCGCGACCAAGGGCGGCGTTGAAGCATCGGTGAAACTGGCCAAGGCCGACCTCGTCCCGAAGGACACGAACCTCCGCCCCGGCTACGCGTCCTTCGCCGAGCTCGAGGCCGCGTGCCAGGCGTTCATGGACGAGGTGAACAACCGGGAACACCGGGCCACCAGGCGTAAACCGGCCGCCGTGCTGGTTGAGGAGCAGTCCCGGTTGCACCGGGTTCCGGACACCGCGCACACGGTCGCGTTCGGCCTGGCCCGCACGGTCCCGGACAACACCCCGATGGTCGCCTTCGAGAATGCTCAGTATTCCGTGCCCGCGCATCTGCTCGGCGCACGGGTGTTCGTCCGTTCCCATGGCACCGGCCCCGATGAGCAGGTCATTATCGTTCACCACGGTCCCGCCGGCCCGGTCGAGGTCGCCCGACACGGCCGGGCAAGGCCCGGCAGCCCGGCGGTCATCGAGGAGCACTTCCCCGGAACCAGGACCAGGACCCCCGGCGACTACGCCGTGAAGGCACGAACCGCCGGGGAGGCCGAGTTCCTCGCCATCGGCGAGGGCGCCAGAACCTGGCTTGTCGAGGCCGCCACGGCAGGAACGGGCAGGATGAACGTGAAAATGGCTGAGGCCGTGACCCTGGCCAAAATCGCCGGCACCGAAGCGGTCGACCGGGCGCTGGGCGACGCCGCCCTGCACGGCCGCTTCGCCCACGGTGATCTGCCCTCGATCCTGAACGCGAACATCCGGCGCACCACCACCCACGCCGCTAACGAGGCATCATCGCTGACCCAGGGCACCAGTGCCTGGGCCGGCCTCGGCACCAGAGCCTCCACGACGATGAAGGAGCAGAACCGATGAGCCCCGTCACCACCGCCGCGCCGCCGCTGCCCGCCGAGCTGGAAGCGCTGATGCGGCAGCTGAAAATGCCCCACGCCCGGGCGCTGGCCCCGGAACTCATCGCGACCGCACGGGCCCAGCGCTGGGAACCGGCAGAGGTCATCAAGGCCCTGTTCACCGAAGAAACAGCTGGCCGGGCCCGGTCCATGCTTGCCACCCGGCGCAAGGCGGCAGGCTTTCCGACCGGCAAAACCTTCGACGCCTGGGATCCCGCGGTCTCGTCGATCCCGGCGGCGACCCAACAAGCACTCCGGACCCTGGAATGGATCACCCGGCGGGAGAACCTGGTCGTCTGCGGGCCCTCCGGGACCGGGAAAACGTTCTTCCTCGAAGCGCTCGGTCAGCAGGCCGTCGAAGCCGGTATGCGCGTGGCCTGGTTCCGGCTCGAGGACCTCGGCGCCCTGATCCGGGCCCACCGCACCGACGACAGCGTCACCAAGGCCGTCGCCCGGATACTGCGCGCCGAACTCGTCGTAATCGATGACATCGGCCTGTTGCCGGTGGCCACCGACGCCGCCGAAGGTCTCTACCGGGTCGTGGACGCAGCCTACGAAAAACGCTCCGTCGCGATCTCCTCGAACCTGCACCCCGCCGGCTTCGACGAACTCATGCCCAAAACCCTCGCCACCGCCACCGTTGACCGGCTCCTGCACCACGCCCACGTCTGCCAAACCAGCGGCGACTCGATCCGCCTCACCCAAGCCCTCGCCGGAAAAGGAGTCACCCAACTGAACTAACACCACCCGACGATGGCCAACCCCGCCGAGAACCCTCAGTGGGCAGATCTGTTGGCCATCACCGGGCAGTTTTACTGGCCACCAGCGGGCACATTAACTGGCCGCCCGTGGGCAGAAATTAATGGCCATTGACA
>NZ_JBFBKY010000067.1:0-2363 GCF_040702335.1 Pseudarthrobacter sp. NPDC080039
CGATGGCCCCGACGATTTTATAAAATCTCCTGCCACCACCGTGGCCGCGAACACCACGACACCCACTACGACCCACCACCAGGAACGCAACGCTGGAACTATTCCCGCCCTGTCTTTGTACGAGGCTGCCACGGGACTCCCCACTCGATTGCTGGGATACGCTACAAAGTCTCACGTTAGGACATACCCCGGAAGCATGCGGTCAAACCTTCGAGAGCTACCCAAGCGGTCACCGGGCGGGACGCACCGCTACTGGGTTCCATCACGAACGTATGGCTCAGTGGGAAGAGCTGCGCGCATCCGTCACCGCGCCAAGAGTGATTCTCTTCCCGACCGAAAAACGGTTACCTTCGTGCGTGGTCAGGCTTTTGGCGCGGTTCCGAGCTTCACATCCATGTGGTGTTCCTGGCCGCCGCGGAGCAGTGTAATCTTCACGGAGGCGCCGCCGGGCTGCTCCCGTACCGCGGCGGTCAGCTGATCGCCATCCTGGATCGAGCGCCCATTGACGCCGGTGATGACGTCGCCCTTTTGGATGCCGGCTGCTTCAGCGGCGGATCCACCGGTGACGTTGGTGACCTCTGCGCCGACGTTGAATTGCGAACCAGCGTCGGCGGGGTTGGATGTCACGGTCGCCCCGAGCTGCCCGTGGGTTGCGGATCCGCTGGAGATGATCTCCTGCACGATGCGTTTGGCGTTGTTGATCTCGATCGCGAACCCCACGCCGATGCTCCCAGACTGGGCCCCGGCTGTCGTAGCACCGGCAGAGGCGATGGCCACGTTCACGCCTATGACCTCACCTGCGGCGTTCAGCAGCGGGCCACCGGAGTTTCCCGGATTGATGGCTGCGTCTGTCTGCAGCACGTCAAGGCTGGTGTCCGTTTGGGTGGCCGGGGAACCGCCGCTTGAGCCGTTGGGCGGGGCGAACCGGTAGCGCCGGCCGTTGTTTCCGTTCGATCCTCCCGGTGCCTGCGGGGCGGATGAGGCAATGCTGATGGTCCTGTCCAGGGCCGAGACGATCCCGTTCGTCACCGTGTCCTGAAGGCCCAAGGGCGCACCGATCGCGACGGCCGTGTCACCGACATTGACTTTTGACGAATCGCCCAGAACAGCAGGGACCAGATTTTGGGCGTCGATCTTGACCACGGCCAGATCCGAAAGCGGATCAATTCCCACGATCGTTCCCGGGTATACGTTCCCGTCATGGGTACGGACCTCAAGGGACGCGGCCGCGCTCTGACCGTCCAAGGTTACGACGTGCGTGTTGGTCAGGATGTGCCCCTGGCTGTCCAAAACGATCCCGGAGCCTGTTCCGGCCCCGGTGGCCGTGGCAGCAGAAATGGTCACCACACTGGCCGTTGCCTTCTGCGCCACGGCAGTGATCGCGCCGGCGCTGTCCGCGCTGTTAACGGTAATCTGGGCAGGAACCACGGGGCCGGAGGCGACAACCGCTCCACTGCCTGCGGGTTGGGCGCGGAATTCCAGCCCAGCGACACCGCCGAGCAGCCCAGCAGCTACCACGGAGCCGATTAGAACCGGCACACCGAACCTCTGCTTCCGGTCTCCGACCCACGCACCCCGCCCATCCCAGCCGCCGAGTCCCCCTCGCCTGCCCCGGGCCAGACCCAGGAGTCGCGGCGTGTCACGGTCATGCTCGGTCATCAAGCCCCTCAGGTCGTCGTTACAACAATTCTGGAGGCGGCAGTTGTCTGTTGGATGGGTATAAGCTGTGCAGCCGCTGTGTCAGTCCGTGGCCTTGGAATTGCAGGAGGGCGCGGAAGCCACCTCTCCCGTCCTCACCAATCTGGACGGTTGCGAACGGGCAGGCGGTTCAGGATTAGTTGAGGTTGAAGTCGGTGACGGGCCAAAAATCATATGAAACAGCGTTGCGCCATGGCAAGCTGGCCTCGCGCACGGCAATGACCTCCCAAACCTGCTGACGCGGGCACTTCCCGGGACAACGCCCGACCTTAACCCTAGGTTTGCTTGCTAGCCAGGTCCGCCGTACGTCCGCAAATCCGGGCTGGGAAGGAAGCGCACTTCGGAACCCAGCAGTCATAAGGAAACCCCGTTAGTGCCGACCCTGAAGGTTCCCTACGGAAGACGCTCTGTAGTGGGTGGCCGGACCGGCGGCCCGGCCGACTAGCGCGAAGACCGTTGGCGAGTTGGAGTCGCAGGCGTTAGTCGCTGGAGCCGGTGTCTGTGGTCAGCCCGCGGTCATCGACTTCCTGTCGGTCTTCTTCTTCCGCGGGACCCGGTGTGATTGTCGGGTGCCGCTCCTCCGGATCGAAGTTCGCGGCAGGCTGGCCGCCCACGCGGTCTGTTCCATTGTTCTGGAACGCCGCAGCCGTTGCGGTGTTCCCGGG
>NZ_JBFBKY010000068.1:0-1675 GCF_040702335.1 Pseudarthrobacter sp. NPDC080039
TTCGCCGTTCAATTCCCCAACCGACTCCCGATCTGACAAACCGGCAGACCGGACAACCGACCGGTCCCTTACACAGAAAACTTGACACCCCCCGCACCCCACTTTTTGGAAGGCTTGTCTTGAAAACCTCACTCCGTCGTACCCTGAAATCTCTGACCGCCGCCGCAGCCGCCACGGGAATCATCGCCACCGGTGCCACTGCCGCCTCCGCCCACGTAACCGTGAACCCGGACGACACCGGCGCCAACGGCTACTCGCACCTGACATTCAACGTCCCCAACGAATCCCCCACGGCCAAGACCAGCAAGCTCGAGGTCAGCCTGCCCACCGACACCCCCTTCACGTCCGTCTCGGTCAAACCCGTCGAAGGCTGGACCGCGCAGGTCATCACCACTGACCTGCCCAAGCCCGTGACCGTCTCCGGAACCACCGTCACCAAGGCGCCAACCTCCGTAGTCTGGACAGCGGACGAAGCCCACCAACTCGGGCAAAACCAGTACCAGTCGTTCTCGCTGGCCGTCGGCACGCTCCCTGTCGAGGGCACCAAAGTCACCTTGAAGGCCGTACAGACTTACACCGACGGCAACGTGGTGAACTGGGACGAAGAAAGCGCGGAGGGCCAGCCCGAGCCCCGCACCCGGCCCCGTCCTTCGTCACCACGGCTGACGACAAGGAGGCTTCGGCCACCGCATCAGCTACACCCACCCCGGCCGCAGCGGCCCAAACCTCGGAGGTCTCCGGCGACGGCGGCTCCGTATGGGGCATTGTCCTGGGCGCCGCGGGCTTCGTCCTGGGTGCAGTCGCGCTGGGCCTGGTCCTGGCTGGCCGCCGCACCCGCACCGCCACCAACTAGGCTCCCCTTCAAGGGCTGGGGAGGGGCTTCGGCCCCGCCCCAGCCCCTCAGGGTCACACGGATAGGACGCGCATGAAAAACCAGCCCTCAGGTCCAGCAACCTGGCTGGGACGTTTGTTGATCTTTTTGACCACTGCCGCGTTCGCGATCGCATCCTCTGTGGCCGCGCACGCCCACGATGTCCTCGTTTCCAGCGACCCAGCCAATGGCTCAACCGTGAGCACTGTCCCGGCGAAGGTCGGGCTGACCTTCGACCACACCCCGATCGCCATCAACTCAATCGTCCGAGTCCAGGATGCGACCGGCGCGGACCAGGCTGACGGACCAGTGAGCATCGTCGACAACCACGTCAGCCAACCCGTCAAACCAGACGCTCCCAACGGTACGTACACGGTGGTCTGGCGGGTCGTGTCCTCCGATGGCCACCCCATCGAAGGAACGTTCAATTTCACCGCTGGCACCGCGACCGCAACCTCCCCCTCACCAGCAGCCCCGGCTAAAGTCACGCCCGGTAACGGTGCACAGACGGGCATGACCGTAACCATCGCCGCAGGGGCTGTCCTGCTCATCGCATTTGTCGCCCTGGCTCTCCTCGTGAGGCGACGGCTTACGAATCCCGATACCGAAAACTAACCAAGCACCACCTCGCGCTACTCCTCTAAACACCCAGGCAACAGGCGGCCACGTCTACGTCGCGTTCGTTCTCACTACGGCCCAACCACCTCTGCCCCCGTTACCTTTTTCGTAGCCCGTTCCTGTTGCAGGATGAGGGTGTGTTGGCCGGTCGGTCCCGGCATGGTTTCTGCCCCCAGTCGTTTCATG
>NZ_JBFBKY010000069.1:0-1498 GCF_040702335.1 Pseudarthrobacter sp. NPDC080039
ACAGCACCACCGGGACTGACCGTGGATCCTTCGCTTCGGCGACGGACCTGGGCGTGAACCTGGGCGCGAACGCCGGTGTCGCCAGCAACACCCAGAACAGCACCACCGGTCAGAACACCGGAATCATCGGCAGCTAATCCTGCCGGCCCGCGGGGGCCGGATGCCATTTGGGGCATCCGGCCCTTGACGGGTATTTCCCTCTGAACACGCCCCATGCACCCTTGAAAAGGTTGCAGGGCCGGGCTGGGATCGAATGACAGCGCCACGGTACTTTGATTTATGTCGATGATTCCGGTGATTCCAGATTCGGTTGGATCGTCTATGGATGGGTCGAATGTGGGAAGGGCGTCCTTAATCCTGGGGTCGGTCGTCAGAGTCGGCTGGCGAAGGGCCTTAGACGGATTCAGGCGCAGGCCATGGGCACGAGGAGGTCCTGGCAGTGGCTGTCCCGAATGCCGCGCGCGTCTGTCGGGAGAGCGCAAAGACGCTGTGCGTTGGGGTCAGACGACGTCGTATTGGGTGCGTAGACGACTGAGTCCCTCGCGGATCCGGGACTTGATGGTGGGCAGTGGCACTGAGAGTTTCTCTGCCACCTCGCGGTAAGTAAGGCAGCCGAAATATGCCAGGAGAATGGATTCGCGCTGCAAGGGTGAAAGTGCTGTCAGGGAGTCGAAGACCTGACAGGCTTCCATTCCGTCAGTGACGGACTCGCCAACTTCGTCGAAAGGGTGTTTCCATTCGGCTGCCGACCACCGGGCGTCGCGGTGGGTGCTGCTTTGCCGCGAACGGACCTTGTCCACTGCCTTGCGGTGCGCGATTGTCACAAGCCACCCGATCGGGCTGCCAACCTCCGGGTTGTATTTGCCCGCGTTCTGCCAGACCAGCATGAAGATCTCCTGCATCACTTCTTCGCTGAGGTGCGGATCTAAAACCACCCTGCGCACGACGCCGAACACCCGGGGCGAAGCGAGACGGTAGAACTCGGTAAATGCTTCGTGGTTGCCTTCGCCGGTTTTGAGCAGCAAGTCAGCCAGGTAGGTTCTGGTTTCATCCTGCCCGGATGGTGGGCGGTCCAGTGTCTCCATGATGTCTTTTCGGTCAGTCCGCGTCAGCCCCCAGCGGGCCACCGATGAAGCAGTTGAAGGAGCGTATTCCGAAACCCAGGGAATGCCTGGCGAAGAAGTCGGACAGAACAATGGAAGTGATCGGGTGCAAAGAAATCCGTTGACTTGAAGCCATACCGGATCGGTTGGGTCATCAAAGGAGAACTGTCGTTCTCTCCTGTCGCTTTTACAATAGAGAACCATCGTTATCCCCGCAAGCCGAAAGGGAAGAAGGTTATGCACGTGCCAGCAGCGCAGACAGGGCCGGTCTCCTCCGGGGCAGACCTGGCGGCAACGGCCGATGACGCGGCCCGGGCGGCAATCGTGGCAGCAGTGGGGCCGCTCTTCTACGCCCGTGGGTTCACCCCTGTTGGTATGGATGAGGTGCGGACTGT
>NZ_JBFBKY010000070.1:0-1481 GCF_040702335.1 Pseudarthrobacter sp. NPDC080039
GGGGGGTGCCTCTATGGTTTTCGTCAAGCCGCTGCGGGGTGGTTTCGTGGTTCCGGCTCCTGGTAGAGGGTTCCGTCTCGGAGCATGGCGAAGAGGACGTCTGAGCGGCGACGTGCGAGGGCGATGAGGGCTTGGTTGTGGCGTTTGCCTTCGGCCCGTTTGCGATCGTAGTAAGCCCGTGACGGCGGGTGGTGCAGCGCCGCGAAGGCTGAGAGGAACAAGGCACGTTTGAGTTTCTTGTTGCCGCGCCGGCTGGTGTGTTCACCCCTGATCGACGTCCCGGAGCGGCGCGTCACTGGTGCGATGCCGGCGTAAGAGGCCAGGTGTGCAGCGCTGGCGAAGTGTTTACCGGTCACTTCGGTCAGGATCCGTGCGCAGGTCCTGACTCCGATGCCGGGCATCGAAGTCAGGACTTTGTAAAGAGGGTGGGCCTCCACAAGCGTTTCCACCTGGGCGGCAATGGCATCGCGCTGATGGCGCAGGGAGAGGAGCTGTTCTGCCAGTTTCGGAAGCACGATCCCGGCGGCGTGGGTGCCCACCACCACGACGGTCTGTTCTTCGAGCGCGTTGAAAACCGCGTCGGTGAGTCGTTCCGCGGCTCGTGGTGCGTGCTTCTTCAAACGTGCCCGGACATGTCCACGGCCAGCGGTCTTCAGGGCAGCCGGTGTCGGGTACCGCGTGAGCAGGTCGGCCACAGCCGGGTGGTCGAGGTGCGGGCCCAAAGCCCGCTCAAGGGCTGCGTGAATTTGGGTGAGCAGCCCGCGTATCCGGTTGGACGTCGCGGTGATCTGGGCCGCGAGGTCGTCATCGAAGCCGCAGAGGACGCCGAGTTCGGCCAGCGTTTCATCCTCCAAAGCAATCGAGCGCAGTGTGTGCGGCATGGACCGGGCTGCTTCGGCGATGATCGCTGCGTCCCTTGCGTCGGTTTTGGCCTGGCCCGGGTGTAGGTCCGCGATCCTGCGCATTGCCAGGCCCGGCAGATAGCCAACCGTCGCGCCGGCAGCCTGGGCGACCGCAACGGGCAGCGCTCCGATGGTGGCCGGCTGATCCACGACGAGCAGGACCTTCCCACGCCCTGACAATGAATCGAGGATCTCGCGCAACCGCGATTCGTCGTTCGGCAGGGCCTTGTCGAACAGTTTCTTTCCCGAACGATCCAACGCCACAGCATGGTGGCCGGATTTCCCCACGTCCAAACCGATGAAAACGTCTATGTCTTGCTGATCCAAGATCACCGCCATACCGCCCCCCCTGTTCCCGCGTTCAGTGTCGTACTGGCTGGTCAACGGCGGCAGAAGTCGGCATCCACGTTACGAAGGACCCGTCGTCGTGCCTCTATCAGCGATCAGCTGCCGCCAAGCCGGTCCCGGTGACAACACCCCCCGGATCATGAAACGACTGGGGGCAGAAACCATGCCGGGACCGACCGGCCAACACACCCTCATCCTGCAACAGGAACGGGCTACGAAAAAGGTAACGGG
>NZ_JBFBKY010000071.1:0-1479 GCF_040702335.1 Pseudarthrobacter sp. NPDC080039
CTGGGCGTCCGCCTCCGCGGTGTCTGGCCAAGCCAGCGGGCAGCATAGGCGCTGCTCCGCATGAAAGGAACGAACCGATGGATCAGCACCATCACCACGGGTCTGTTGGCACAGACGATGCCTTGCCGGTGAAGACGGGCTCACCTGGCCGGGGCAGTCCCCGCGCGGCAGTCGCGAGCTTCTCTGGAACACTGATCGAGCTTTACGATTTCACGATCTTTGCCACTGCGGCCGCCCTGGTGTTTCCGGTTATGTTCTTCCCCGCGCTCGGGGCGGCCGAGGGAGTTGTTGTGTCCATCGCGACTTTTGGCGCAGCGTTCGTTGCGCGGCCTTTCGGCAGCATTCTTTTCGGACATTTGGGTGACCGCTTGGGGCGAAAGAAGACTCTCGTGACGACGCTGCTGGTGATGGGTCTTGCGACCGTCCTGGTAGGGGCCCTGCCCACTGCAGAGCAAATAGGTGTCTGGGCCCCGATTATTCTGGTACTCCTGAGGCTAGTTCAGGGACTGGCAGCAGGTGGTGAGTGGGCGGGCGCCATGCTCTTCGTCACTGAGCATGCGCCTAAGGGCAAGCGCGGTTTCTGGGCGATGTTTCCCTTACTTGGCGGGACCATCGCGCTCTCGCTCGCCAACGGAACGTTCCTCTTGACCGGGTTCGGCATGAGCAACGAGGCCTTTGTGAGTTGGGGTTGGCGCCTCCCATTCCTAGCGAGCATCGTGCTGATCGCGGTGGGGTTGTGGGTCAGGCTGAAGGTGGACGAAACTCCGGTATTCAAATCGGAGCAGACGCGCAGTGGCGTGGTCAAGATGCCATTCCTGGAGTGCATGAAGCGCCAACCCCGTGAAACTCTGTTCGCCAGTGGGGTGGGCCTAACCACGAACTCCTTCTTTTTCGTCAGCACCACTTACATCACTGTGTATGCGGTCAATTCTCTGAAGCTGCCGCGTACGGACGTTCTATTTGTCGGTGTCATAAGCGGCCTGGTGCTGTCCCTTGGTGTCGTAGTCGGCGCCGTCCTCGCTGACCGAATCGGACGGCGACCAGTCCTGCT
This sequence comes from Pseudarthrobacter sp. NPDC080039, assembly GCF_040702335.1. NCBI lineage: Bacteria > Bacillati > Actinomycetota > Actinomycetes > Micrococcales > Micrococcaceae > Pseudarthrobacter > Pseudarthrobacter sp. NPDC080039. Next base: position 1,052 of record NZ_JBFBKY010000071.1, read on the forward strand.
TATTGCGCACGTAGCCGGCGCCCTATGGAGCCTTACCTTGTTCCACATCCTGGACGGTGCGACGGTGACCGGGTTCTCTCTCGTCCTCTGGACCACCATGTTCATTTCAGGGCTCAATTACGGGCCTATGGGCTCCTTCATCCCTGAACTCTTTCACACGCGATACCGGTATACGGGCGCTGGCTTCTCCTACAACATGGGTGCCTTGATCTCAGGTGCGGTTGTGCCGATCGTGGCCACGTCGTTGGCGGCGGCATATGGGAGCACCTCGGTCGGGTTCCTTCTATCCGGAGTGGCAATGGTCGCCCTCGTCAGCACCCTAATGCTCCGCGAGACACGCAACTCCAACCTCGACTGGGCAGACGCCAAGGCATAACAGCGCCATGAAGAGGATTCAAGGCACCAACCGCGGAAACGACAAACCGCTC
>NZ_JBFBKY010000072.1:0-1477 GCF_040702335.1 Pseudarthrobacter sp. NPDC080039
CTGACAGTAATGATGGAATTGGCTCGTGCTGCGGTGTGACTCTGGGTTCTGACTGACGCCCTCGCGAAGGGTTTGTCTTGTGAATGATCTGCCCACCGTGGCACGAGCTGCAGGAAACGCGGCGGCCAGGTGGACATGACCTAATAGGAGCCTGTTCGAATAAGTCCCATTACTGTCTTGTCTGCCCACCCGGCCGGCGTGCCCCGATTCGTCCCAACCGCACGCAACGGAAAGGCCAGGGCAGTTTCATCATGGCAAAGCACTTTCTGAAAGTCATCGCCGGGATCGACACCCACTCCGACACCCACCATGTCGCTGTTATCAGCGACACCGGCGAGCACCTCGCGGACAAGGAATTCCTCGCTGTCGGATCCGGTTACCGGAAGATCGTCGAATTCATCACCTCGTTCGGCACCGTCCTGGCCATTGGGGTCGAGGGCACTGGCACCTATGGTGCCGAGCTGGCCCGGGTCCTGACCGGCGAAGGATTGCAGGTCCTGGAGGTCATGCGGCCTAACCGGCAGTACCGGCGCCTCCACGGCAAATCGGACCCATTGGACGCCTACCAGGCAGCCGAAGCCGCCCTGGCGGGCTCCGGGACATCGCTGCCGAAAGCGCGTAACGGTGCCGTTGAGGCCATGCGTGTAGTGCGTGCCGAGAGGTCCACCGCGATGCGGGCCAGGGTAGCTGTCATCACCCAGATCAAAAGCATCCTTGTCTCCGCCCCGGACACCTTGCGTTCCCGCTACCGGGGCATGACCGGCACGGCGATAATCGCCGCGCTGGAAAAATCACGCCCTGGCGGGGATCTGAACGATCCGTTGAACACCACCGCGATCGTGCTCAAACGTCTCGCCCGCCGCTACCGCGCGCTGGCGCAGGAACTGGCACTGATCGACACCGAACTCGATGCGCTCGTCACCGCCCACGCGCCCATGCTCCGGGACCTGCGCGGGGTCGGAACCGATACCGCCAGCCAGCTACTGGTCACCGTTGGAGACAACCCCGAAAGAATTACCACCGAGGCGAAGTTCGCAGCCCTCGTCGGCGTCGCGCCGATCCCGGCCTCGTCAGGGAAGACTACCCGCCACCGCCTTAGTCGCAGCGGAGACCGGCAGGCCAACAAAGCGATCCACCACATCGCACTCGTCCGCATGAGCTGTGACGCGCGCACTAAAACCTACGTCAGCAAACGCCGGCAAGAAGGCAAAACCAGCAAAGAAATCATCCGCTGCCTCAAACGCTACATCGCCCGCGAGATCTACGATCAACTGCTCCACCCGCACCCCGCGCCCGCAGCCGGGGAACTCCGGGCCCTGCGCACAGCCAAGAACATCACCCTCCAGAGAGCCGCCGACACCCTTCACATCTGGCCCTCAACACTGTCCAGATTCGAGCGCGGACTCACCCGCGACGACCACTTCTTCCAACGCTACTCAGACTGGCTCAACACCAATTGACAGCTATAGGAGCATCA
>NZ_JBFBKY010000073.1:0-1453 GCF_040702335.1 Pseudarthrobacter sp. NPDC080039
GGGCGTATTCAACCGGTCGAAGCAACAGTTGCTATTGGGACTGAGCTTAGCTGGTCCGCGAAGGCTTCCGCTGGAGTGCGCCATCCTAGGATGCCGCGCGGCCGGTTGTTGATGATGTCGGCGACAGCTTGGATCTCTGGGGTGCTCCAGCGAGAGATGTCGGTGCCTTTCGGGAAGTATTGCCGAAGTAGCCCGTTGAGATGTTCGTTGCTCCCGCGCTGCCACGGGCTCTTCGCGTCGGCAAAATAGACCGGCAGCCCGATTTCCTGCGTCAGAAGGGCGTGCGCGGACATCTCCTTTCCCCGGTCCCACGTCAGGGAGCGTCGCAGGTCCGCCGGGAGCGGCTCGAAGGTCCGGACGAGTGCGTTCTTCATCGTGACCGCGCCGTAGCCAGCTAATGCTGGCCCATTCTTTGTCGGCTTGACCAGTCCGTAACCCTTCTGCCGGGGCAGATGAACGAGCATGGCGAAACGCGTCGTGCGGTCGATCAGAGTCGCGATCGCTGACCGGTTGAGACCAATGATGAGATCTCCTTCCCAGTGGCCTGCGACTTTCCGCTGGTCGGCTTCGGAGGGTCTCTTCTTCAAGGTTGTGGCGTCGGTGACATGCGCCCAGGCTTGCTGACGTGTTCGCGCTCGTGGCATACGTTTCGTGCGCCCTCGGCGCAGGTGCCACGCCTGCTGCCTTGCGAGTCCGCCTCGGCTCGGAACGTAAAGGGCTTGGTAGATCGCTTCGTGCGAGATCCGCATCGTTGGATCATCCGGGAACTCGACCGGCAGGCGTTTCGCGATCTGCTGAGGGCTCCACCCCCTCACCCATTCGCGGTCCTCCCTATGCGGTTTGTTCTTCCCGTCCCAGATCGGGCCGACCGGGCCCAAACGTTCTCCTCCGCCCGATCTGACGTGTCCGCTGAGCTTGTCATTGACGTAGTCGCGGAGGCCATCGTTCGTGATCAGCTTCGCGGTCTTGGGACGGCGGGCTCGTCGTTCGGCATGCCACTGCGCTGTAGACGCCTTGTAGTCCAAGCGATACGTTCTCGTCGACGCGTTCCGACGCAGCTCCCGCGAGATCGTAGACGGGCTTCGGCCCAGTCGGCGAGCGATCTCTCGCACCCCACAGTCTTGCGCACGCCACAACGCGATGTCCTCACGGTCGGTCGAGGACAGATACCGTCCGGACAGTGTCGGGGCCAGCTGAGGATTCACACCGCCAGCGTGCAGGAACCAGCGATGCGCGACGGGCTCTGACACGCCGGCCGCGACGCCGGCGTCCCGGGTCTTCGCACCGGAGGCGATCGCGACCCAGAACCGTACTCGGTCCTCGCGCCAGACCACCGACGGCCGACCCGGTGAAGGGATCTGCCCTCGATACGCCCGTACTTGCTTCTGCCGATTGCGAACCGACATCCAACACCTCCGTAATCGGGTGTTGCTTCGACCGGTTGAATACGCCT
>NZ_JBFBKY010000074.1:0-1280 GCF_040702335.1 Pseudarthrobacter sp. NPDC080039
ATGTACGCCAGGGCGTTCATGGAAGGGCGCCTGTCCGAGGAGGACCTGGACGGGTTCCGGCAGGAAAAGTCCCGCGAGGGCCACGCCCTGTCCTCCTACCCGCACCCGCGCCTGATGCCGCACTTCTGGGAATTCCCCACCGTGTCCATGGGCATCGGGCCGATGAACGCGATCTACCAGGCGCAGAACAACCGCTACCTGCACAACCGGGGCCTGAAAGACACCTCCGACCAGCAGGTCTGGGCGTTCCTGGGCGACGGCGAAATGGACGAACCCGAGTCCCGGGGCTTGCTCCAGCTCGCCGCGAACGAGAACCTGGACAACCTGAACTTCGTGATCAACTGCAACCTCCAGCGCCTGGACGGGCCGGTGCGCGGCAACGGCAAGATCATGCAGGAACTCGAAGCGTTCTTCCGCGGCGCGGGCTGGAACGTGATCAAGGTCGTCTGGGGCCGGGAATGGGATGACCTGCTTACCCGGGACACCGACGGGTCCCTGGTGAAAATCATGAACGAAACCGTCGACGGGGACTACCAGACCTACAAGGCCGAATCCGGCGGGTTCGTCCGCGAGCACTTCTTCGGCAAGACCCCGCAGACCAAGGACCTCGTCGCGGACCTCACCGACGACCAGATCTGGAACCTCAAACGCGGCGGCCACGACTACCGCAAGGTCTACGCCGCCTACAAGGCCGCCACCGAATTCAAGGGCAAACCCACCGTCATCCTCGCCCACACCGTCAAGGGCTACGGCCTCGGCCCCCACTTCGAGGGCCGCAACGCCACCCACCAAATGAAGAAACTGACCCTCGATGACCTGAAGAAGTTCCGCGACCACCTGCGGATCCCGGTCACCGATGAGCAGCTTGAAAAGGACGCCTACCGGCCGCCGTATTACCACCCGGGTAACGACGCACCGGAAATCAAGTACATGATGGAGCGACGCGCCGCTCTGGGCGGGTCCGTCCCGGAACGCCGGAACACCCACGCCGAGATCGTGCTGCCCGAGGCCAAGTCCTACGAGGTAGCCAAGCGCGGCTCGGGCAAGCAGATGGCCGCCACCACCATGGCGTTCGTCAGGCTCCTCAAGGACCTGATGCGGGATAAGAACTTCGGCAAGCACATCGCCCCGATCATCCCTGACGAAGCACGTACCTTCGGCATGGATGCGTTCTTCCCGACCGCCAAGATCTACAACCCCAAGGGCCAGAACTACCTGTCGGTGGACCGTGACCTGGTCCTGGCCTACAAGGAATCCCCCGCCGGCCAGCTGATCCACCC
>NZ_JBFBKY010000075.1:0-1117 GCF_040702335.1 Pseudarthrobacter sp. NPDC080039
CCCGGCCAGCCCGCCCGCGTCCCCTTCATCACCCAGCAACTCGAAGGCGCCACCGGCCCCATCGTCGCCGTCACCGACTACATGAAAGCCGTCCCGGACCAAATCCGGCAATTCGTTCCCAACGAATTCGCCACCCTCGGCGCCGACGGCTTCGGCTTCTCCGACACCCGCGCAGCAGCGCGCCGCTACTTCAAAAACGACACCCACTCCATCGTGGTGAAAGTGCTGCAGATGCTGGCCGCGAGGGGCGAAGTAGAGGCGGGCGCCCCCTCGTACGCGATGGACCGGTACAAGCTCCTGGATGTCAACGCCGGCACCACCGGCGGGGCAGGCGGGGACGCCTGACCCTCAATCCCATAAGGTGCAGCTATGGGTGACAGTTACGGGGCCGGCTCCGCGGGAACCACGACCACCGGGGTGGTGCTCGCCGCGGGCGCCGGTACCCGGCTGGGTTTGGGACCGAAGGCTCTGCTTCCATTCCGCGGACGGCCGCTCGTGGAAGCCATCACCAAGGCACTGCTCGACGGCGGCTGCCGGAAAGTGGTGGTGGTCCTCGGCGCCGGTGCCGCCCAGGTTGAAGCTGCCGCCAAGCTGGACGGCTGCCAGTTGGTGATTAACCCGGAATGGGAATCAGGAATGGGCAGTTCCTTCCTGCTCGGCAACCAGGCCGCGGATCCGGCAGACCACCTCCTGATCGCCTTGGTGGACCAGCCTGGCCTGACCCGTGAAACAGTGGCACGGCTGCTGGCCCGGCACCGTCCGGGGCGGGTCACGGCTGCCGCATACCGCCGTCGTGATTCCAGCGGCGGCGGTGAGGCGGCACTCGTCCGAGGGCACCCGCTGCTCATCGACGCGTCCCTGCGCGCAGCTGTGGGTGCAACGGTGACTGGCGACGCCGGGGCACGGCGCTTCCTGCGGAGCCATCCGGACCTTGTTGATGAGGTGGACTGCAGCGACCAGTCCACCGGCGAGGACGTGGATACGCCAGACCAGCTGGACCTTCTCAGATAGCCCCGACAACGGTCAGGCGTGGGCGCGGAGGAACCGTTCCAGGGCATCCTCCCAGGGGGATCCGTGGTGATGAACGACGTCGATGCTGCCCGGCCACCTTCCATCC
>NZ_JBFBKY010000076.1:0-1071 GCF_040702335.1 Pseudarthrobacter sp. NPDC080039
TGGTTGGGTCCCCGGTAAGGAGTCCAGTGTTTGTGTGAGTTTCGTGTCCGAGAATGGGCACAGGAGGAAATTCACGAATCATGGCACGCAGACACACCCCTGAGCAGGTCATCGCCAAGGTCCGGCAGGGCCAGAAGATGCTCAATGAGGGCCGCCCGATGGTCGAGGTCATCAAGGAGCTTCAGGTCACCGAGGCGACCTGGTACCGGTGGCTGAACCAGTACGGGTCGGAGAAGAACGCCGAAGCGTTCAAACGGACCAAGGAGCTGGAGAAGGAGAACGCCCGCCTTAAGCGGCTGCTGGCTGAGAAGGAACTGGCCATCGACATCCTCAACGAGGTGGCGAAGGGAAAATTCTGAGCCCCGAACCCCGCCGCCGTGCCGTGCGCATGGCGGTGGAGAAGTTCGGGGCATCCGAACGCTTCGCCTGCAAGGTCTTGGGGCAGAACCGGTCGGCGTTCCGCAAAAAGAAGCCCGACATGGGCTTCGAAGAGACGCAGCTCCGCTCGGAGCTGCGTGCCACCGCGGTGAAGCACCCGGCGTGGGGCTGGCGGAAGGCCCGCTGGCACTTGCTGGCCCAGCCGGCGTGGGCCGGGGTGGCGCTAAACCGGAAGCGCATCCGCCGCCTCTGGCGCGACGAAGGCCTGACCTGCAAGCCCAGGGCCCGGAAGAAGCGCCGCACCGGCCCCGGCGCCGGAGAACAGAAACGCCTGACGGCCGAGTATCCAATGCATGTGGTCAGCTTCGACTTCCAGTCCGACGTGACCTCCTGCGGCCGGCATATCCGGTTCTTCAACGTCATCGACGAATACACCCGAACAGCGCTGGCGGTTATCCCGCGGAGGTCGTTCAAGGCCACAGACGTGGTCGCGGTGCTGGAGAACATCATCGCCGAAACCGGCACCGCACCGACCTACGTCCGCTGCGACAACGGGCCGGAATTCACCGCCGCCGCACTGATCGAGTGGTGCAACACCGCCGGCGTCGACACCGCATTCATCGACCCCGGATCACCCTGGCAGAACGGCTTCATCGAATCCTTCAACGCCCAATTCAGAAGGGAACAACTCGC
>NZ_JBFBKY010000077.1:0-1006 GCF_040702335.1 Pseudarthrobacter sp. NPDC080039
ATCGGCGAAGTAGATACGAAGTCCCGTCTCCCGCTCTATTCGTTCATGGTGGAACATCTCGTTGCCCTGATCCCAAGTCAGCGTCCCCCGGAGAGCTTTTGGAAGGATCGCAAACGCCTGGATGAGAGCATCACCGACGATCTGGGCTGTCCGCCCACCCCGGATCGGGACGAGGACTGTGAGCCTGGACTTGCGTTCGACGAGCGTGGCAATGGCTGAGCGTTGACCGGTGCCGATGATGAGATCGCCTTCCCAGTGCCCTATGCGGGTGCGAGTCTCGACGACTGCAGGGCGTTGGCTAATCGGCTTCATGTTGGTGGACTGCTTCAACGCCCCTTCACGGGTCCTGCCGCGTCCACGTTTATGGCGGTACGTCCGGCCAGTGCGAAGTGTGAGGCTGTCCTGCGCGGCGATGAGGCCACGGTAGACGGCTTCGTAGATGGTCTCGGCGCAGACATGCCAGGACCTGCGTTTGGACCAGCGGCGCCTGAGCCAGCGACTGATCTGCGCGGGTGACCAATGCTTATCAAGCTTCCCGGCCACGACGTCCCGGAGCGCCTTATCCAGAGCGAGGCGGCGTTCTCTAGTCCTTAGCCTACGTTGATGGGCTTGGCCATGGGCGTACCAGGGTTGGTAGCGGCCATTTGGCTTGCGGTTGCGCGAAATCTCCCGGTAGACGCTCTGATAGCTTTTCCCGATCCGAGCGGCGATTGCTTTCACTGACTCGCCGGCGGCGAGGCCATCTGCAATTTCGATCCGGTCATCCTGGGTCAGGTATCGGCGGCTGATCGGCCTGTCTACAAAGTCCACGCTGCCAGCGTCGATGAACCACAACGAGCCGCAGCTCAGCGACACGCCGACCTGTGACGAGGCAGCAGAGCCACTGAGCCCTTGCCGGATCAGCTCGAAATACCGACGCTTGACTTCAGGCGACATCTTGTTCGGGGCGTACCTGGGCATTGGAATCCCTCACGATCAGGATTCGCAACGACCGTTAGACACTGCC